>JBPCWO010000122.1:0-10220 GCA_051009475.1 Boseongicola sp. | reverse complement strand
AAATTCGACCAAAATTCTTACAAGGTTTCCGGCGGCCTTCACGGCGTCGGTGTTTCTGTTGTGAACGCGCTTTCAGAATGGCTCGAACTTCGGATTTGGCGGAATGGCAAAGAACATCTTGCCCGGTTCGAAGGCGGCGAAACAACCATGCCATTGAAAGTCGTTGGCGACGCTGGCGACCGCAAAGGAACCGAAGTTCGGTTCCTTGCCGCGACAACCACGTTCTCGAATCTGGACTACAGCTTCAAAACTCTGGAAAACCGCCTGCGCGAATTGG
Source organism: Boseongicola sp. (assembly GCA_051009475.1). GTDB lineage: Bacteria > Pseudomonadota > Alphaproteobacteria > Rhodobacterales > Rhodobacteraceae > CAXMNX01. The sequence goes on along the minus strand of JBPCWO010000122.1, from coordinate 9,943 downwards.
CATTCCTGAATTCGGGCGTGCGTATTTTGTTGCGCGACGAACGTCCGGCGGAAGCGGTGGAAACTGAATTCCAGTACGAAGGCGGCGTTCGTGAATTTGTCAAATATCTCGACCGCAACAAACAGCCAATGATCGAGGAACCGATTTTCATTTCAGGCGAACGCGACGGGATCAATGTCGAAGTCGCGATGTGGTGGAACGACAGCTATCACGAAACTGTACTGCCATTTACAAACAACATTCCTCAACGTGACGGCGGCACGCACCTTGCCGGATTTCGCGGTGCTCTGACGCGAACAATGAACCTCTATGCTGGCTCGTCAGGAATCGCGCGAAAAGAGAAAGTTAACTTCACCGGAGATGATGCGCGCGAGGGTTTAACTTGTGTGCTTTCGGTCAAGGTTCCGGATCCGAAATTCAGCTCGCAGACCAAAGACAAACTGGTCAGTTCTGAAGTGCGCCCTGCGATCGAAGGGCTGATGAATGAAAAGCTGGCCGAATGGTTCGACGAACATCCACAAGAAGCACGGTTAATTGTCGGCAAGATTGTCGAGGCTGCTCTCGCTCGCGAGGCGGCGCGAAAGGCCCGCGAAATGACGCGGAAAAAGTCTGCTCTGGACATAGCGTCGCTTCCCGGAAAACTGGCCGACTGCCAGGAAAAGAATCCTGAATTCCGCGAACTCTTTCTTGTTGAGGGTGACTCGGCAGGCGGATCGGCAAAACAGGGCCGTGCTCGTGCCAACCAGGCGGTTCTGCCACTTCGTGGAAAAATCCTTAATGTCGAGCGCGCACGATTTGACCGGATGCTGTCGTCTCAGGAAATCGGGACGCTGATTACAGCACTTGGCACCGGTATTGGTCGCGACGAATTCGACATCACGAAGTTGCGCTATCACAAGATCATCATCATGACAGACGCCGACGTGGATGGCGCGCATATTCGGACTCTTCTGCTGACATTCTTTTTCCGCCAGATGCCCGAAATTATTGAAGGCGGATATCTCTACATCGCGCAGCCGCCGCTGTTTAAAGTCAGTCGCGGAAAATCTGAAGTTTATCTAAAAGACCAGGCGGCGCTCGATGATTATTTGGTTGAAATGGGCGTTGAGGGCGCCAATTTGCGTCTGGGTTCCGGAGAAGAGCTGGTAGGTCAGGATCTTGCTCGCGTCGTTGATGAAGCGCGACAAGTGCGGCGCGTTTTGAATGCCTTTCCAACGCATTATCCAAGCAAGATCCTTGAACAGGCGGCCATCGCCGGAGCTTTCGTGCCGGGGCAGGTGGACGCCGACACCCAAGGCACCGCCGATGCTGTTGCCACAAGACTTGATCTGGTCGCAGCAGAGTATGAACGTGGCTGGCAAGGACGGATCACGCAAGATCATGGGATACGCATGTCGCGCAGCCTGCGGGGCGTGGAAGAGGTTCGGACGCTTGACGGCCCAGTCCTTCGATCGGGCGAGGCGCGACGATTGGGTGGGTTTACCGAGGCGCTCCAGGAAGTTTACGACGCGCCCGCGAAACTACTGCGACGCGACCGCGAAACGCTGATCCACGGTCCGCTCGATCTATTGAAAACGATTTTGGACGAAGGTGAAAAAGGTCTCAGCCTGCAACGCTACAAAGGATTGGGCGAGATGAATCCCGGACAGCTATGGGAAACAACACTGGATCCCGAAGCGCGTACCTTTTTGCAGGTCAAAGTCGACGACCTCGCCGAAGCGGATGACTTGTTTACAAAGCTGATGGGTGACGTCGTCGAACCACGACGCGAATTCATCCAGCAAAATGCATTGAGCGTCGAAAACTTGGATTTTTGAATAAACTCGCCGAGGAATGCGCTAGTCGGCCCCGAGATGCCGTGTGCCTCGAGACTTGGCCAGAGCGATCTGGCGTTGGCGCTCGCGAAAACGCTCGCGGTCCGCTTCGGAATACTCGCCGATGCATCGCCCGCAAGAAACGCCCTCTTCATAGTGCGGGTGGTTTTTGTCTGACGCTTCGATTGGTCGGCGGCAGGCGTGGCACAGCGAGTATGGCCCAGGTTCCAATCCGTGTCCGACCGAGACTCGGTCGTCAAAGACAAAGCACTCCCCATTCCAAAGGCTGGATTCTTTTGGAACTTCTTCCAGATACTTCAGGATGCCACCTTTCAGATGATAGACATCCTCAATGCCTTGGCCGATCAGAAAGTTTGTTGCTTTTTCGCAGCGAATGCCGCCAGTGCAGAACATGGCGATTTTCTTGCCGCGGAAATCATCGGCATGCTCTGCCCACCAGTTGGGAAATTCGCCAAAGCTCTGTGTCGCAGGGTCGATTGCGCCATCAAAGCTGCCGATCGCTACTTCGTAATCGTTGCGAGTGTCGATCAGCGCAACATCATTTGATCGAATTAAATCATTCCAGTCACTGGGCGGCACATACGTTCCAACGCTAGATGTCGGATCAACGTCAGGTTGCCCCATAGTTACAATCTCGCGCTTCAGACGCACCTTCATCCGGCCGAAGGGCATCGTTTCGGCGTGCGATTCCTTCCACTCGATGTCACCGCAGCCGGGAAGGGTTCGAATATGGTCGATTGTGGTGGCTATTCCGTCCTTTGACCCTGCGATCGTTCCGTTGATCCCTTCGCGTGCCAAAAGAAGTGTGCCTTTGATCCCGTTTTGGCGGCACGTCTTCTCAAGTCGAGGTTTGAGCGCCGCAAGATCATCAAAGCGGGTGAACTTGTAGAGTGCTGCGACGGTGAACATGGCCACGGCGCTTAGGCCATTACGGGCGCACGCTCAACCCCGCCTGTTGACGCAATGGTAAGGGATGCATACGCAATGGGAATTGAAGGAGACCTGACAATGCGCCCAGCAAACGAAGCGATATTGGTCATCGACATCCAAAATGATTTCTGTCCCGGTGGCGCATTGGCCGTGCCGGGCGGCGATGAGATTATTGCACCGATAAACGCATTGGTGCCGGAATTTCCAGTCCGCGTTTTTACTCAGGATTGGCATCCTGCAGACCACTTAAGTTTTGCATCGCAACACGATGGCCACGACCAGTTTACTTTGATTGAGATGCCCTATGGACCGCAGGTATTGTGGCCTGATCATTGTGTTTTCGGTTCCGAAGGCGCGGCATTTCACAGGAGTTTGGATACTATCCCAGCTGATTTGATTGTCCGGAAAGGGTTTCGCCGCGAAATCGACAGTTACTCTGCGTTCTTTGAGAATGACCATGAAACGTCGACCGGACTGGAAGGCTATCTTCGCTCGAGAGGCGTCGAGTCAGTGACTCTGGTCGGGCTGGCGACGGATTTTTGCGTGAATTACTCTGCTGTGGATGCCGTCAGGCTGGACTTCAAAGTGACCGTTATTGATAGCCTTTGCCGTGCAATCGATCTGGATGGATCTTTGGCCGCGGCCCGGGAAGGTATGGTGTCAGCCGGTGTAACGCTGGCCTGAACGATGGCGGCGCGCAGGATGTCTCGCGCGCGAAACAATTATGCTGTAAGCCACTGGTTTTGCTGACCGTGACGGGCTAATTTATTGAAAATAAATACATAGTTCGGCGCGGTTATTGACGATAGATGATTGACCAATCGTCGATACTTCGCTTTCGCGCCTGTAATCCAAGCAAGCTGGTTGCCCGCGAATTCTACAACTTGAATAACCTCCCGTTGCCGATACCCAGTATGTGCCGGCGAAATCGAATTGATTTAGCTCAACGCGCACATTTTGCATCGCTCATACGATCATCGGCAATTCGTTGGAATCTAGCAGTGGGAGACTAAGCCATGTATAAGAACGTTCTTGTGCCGGTGATCTTTGATCAAGGACACGATACCCAAGCATCCTTTTTGGCAACGCTTGCGCTGGCTGATGAAGATGCCAAGTTTACTGTCATGCATGTGATGGAGGCCATACCAGCCTATGTCGCATCGCAAATACCAGACGAAGTGATGGCCAATTCACGCAATGAAATCGAAAAGCTATTGAAACAATCGGCGAGGGCACTGCCCGGAGCCAAAACGGTCCTAACGTCTGGACACGCCGGAAGTGTCATCGTTGACTATGCAACCGATCATAATGTCGATTGCATTGTAATGGCCTCTCACAGGCCGGGGATAGAAGACTTATTCCTCGGATCTACTGCCAGCAGAGTCATTCGACACGCCAAGTGCTCTGTCCATGTGATCCGTTAAGCGCCTGCGGAGGTGCAATTCTGATCACGCATCATGATTGTGAATGGACTCCGTTCGCTCATTGCTACACGCCAGAAGCCGAAAGTTTATTCACCGGTGTCTTCGGGACCTGCCGCGGCAGCGCTGAGAACTTGGACTTCTATGGTAACTGCGCCCGCCTTTTCAAATTCGAGCGTCATTGGGAAACTTGTTCCCTCCTCCAATTTGGAGGCAATACCCATCAACATCAGATGTAATCCGCCGGGAGCCAGAGTTACAACTTGTCCCGCAGGCAAGTCGAGCGACATCATGTGATGCATGCGGCTGACCCCGTCAGTGCCGGTTTCGGTCGAATGGATCATCACTTTGGCAGCCATCGGTGTGCTGAGTTTGATGAGTTTGTCGTTTTCGGTGCTTTCGAGCGTTAGGTATGCGGCGCCGGGTCGCGATGCGAGGATCGACGCCCGCGCCCAGGGATCGGTCAAGAAGACATCAGCAGAGGCGGCGGCTACAGAGGTAAATAACGACGCCAACGCCAGAATTGTTCGTGCCATCATGATGAGTTCCCTTCTTCGCCAATTCGCACGAGAATCTCTTTCGCAAACCGTTCTGGTTCCTGTCCACTTTCTCTAAAAACAGCCTCGAAACTTCCGTCCGGGCGCATCAAAAACAAATATCCGGAATGGGCCATGAGATAACCATCGGGCGCGGCCTCATCTTCGAGCCTTGCGTAGTAGACTTTGAATTCTTCCGCGACGGCAGCAATCTGTTCCGGGCTTCCAGTCAGACCGATGATCAGTGGATGGAAAGCCGCCACGTATTCCGCCATGATTTCGGCGGTGTCGCGCTCTGGATCCACTGAGATAAAAAGTGGCGCAACGTGCCCTGCCGCCGGCCCAAGCAAATCGAGCGTTGTTCCCACATAATCGAGCGTCGTCGGGCATATGTCGGGACAATAAGTGAAGCCAAAGAATACCAACTGCCACTGGTCGGAATAGTCAGATTCGGTCACATCACGCCCGGTGTGGTCTATCAACGAAAACATTGAGCGAATGTCAGCTTCAGCGGAACTGCTGATTGTGCCGGTTGGCGGATCAGTCCGCACCACCCAAAGGAAAGCGGCTGCCAAGCCTATGTTGGCGATAATCGCGACAGTCCACAACACAACACGCAGACTTCGAAGGTTAACGTGTGCCATTCGCTATCCCGTTCTGACTTGCGGCAGAAGTTATGCCGCTCGCCGACCGCGCTTCGATCATCCAATCGTCCTAAAATTGGAGCAGACGGAAACCTTCGGCTTCACGTCAGCGCAACTAGTTGGTCGCTTCCGCCTCTGGACCGAGACTTGCCAGAAACGCGGCAAGGTTCACCGCATCTTCTTCTTCGCGCACCTTAAAGGTCATCTTGCTTCGGGCTTTTTTGTCGTCGAGGAATTCTCGAAGAAACTTTTTTGGATCTTGCGAGTAACTTGCAAGAGTTTCCAAGTCCCAGACCAGCCCTGCTTCGCCGGCCGCGACAAGAGACTTGCCATATCGGAATCCTTCAACGCTTCCTGCCTGGCGACCTACGATGCCATACAGGTTTGGACCGGTTTTGGCAGATTTTCCGGCCAATACTTGCCCGTCGTCATCAGCAACAACGTGACAGGTGGCGCATTTTGAGAACGCCTTTTCACCGGCAGCAGCGTCGCCAGTCGAATGACTTTCCGCAAATGCCGGCAGTGCCATCGTGGAAACGCTCAGCAGAGTGGCAATGGTCCTGATCATGATATTCCTCTTTTACAACAAAACTGCGGTTTTGCGCACGGATTCGGGTGATACCCGGCACAAACCCGCAAGGCGGTAGCAAGCTGTTAACGCGCGGAAGCGAGGGTTTGTCAAGTTTGCCGATTGGCGCTGCGCGCAAAAACGCGACCCGATGGCTACCTTTGTGATCCGCTCCGGCGTGCCAGAAAGGATGTGCCGAGACCCGTCTCAGGCATCATTTCCCCGCACCATTTGCATCGAGTGACAAATGATAAATGAAAGATCTGGATTTTCTGGAAAGGCTCGTTATCATCGTGGCTATCTACTGTCGGTAACAACATGTCCGAAGGGCCTTTTCCCTCGGGTTTCTTGGGAGGGACGCCGGTATGTTGATTGGCCTTATGTTGGTCGCAGTGGTCGTCGGATCAGTATTGTTTCACGCTTTCAGCCCTTGGTGGTGGACCCCCATCGCCTCGAACTGGGGGTATATCGACACCACACTCGTTATCACGTTCTGGATCACTGGCGCGGTATTCGCCGCGGTTGTGCTGTTCATGGCCTATTGCGTTATTCGCTTCCGCCATAAGGAAGGAAGAGTTGCTGACTATGAACCAGAGAACAAAAAACTGGAAATCTGGCTGACGGTCATTACTGGCATCGGGGTCGCAGCGATGCTGGCGCCGGGTCTGATCGTATGGGGACAGTTTGTGACTGTTCCCGACGAGGCGACCGAGGTCGAAGTTGTGGCCGCACAATGGCAATGGAGCTACCGGCTACCGGGCGAGGACGGTAAACTTGGTCAGGCCGACAACCGGTTGATAAGTGGCGACAATCCGCTCGGGATTGATCCAAGAGATCCAAACGGTGCCGACGATATCGTCGTGGAAGCCGAGGATTTACATCTGCCAATCGACAAGCCGGTGCATGTGCTGCTTAGATCCATTGATGTTCTGCACGATTTTTATGTTCCCGAATTCCGCGCCAAGATGGATATGGTCCCTGGTTCGATCACCTATTTCTGGTTCACTCCGACGCGGACAGGGGAATACGAAGTCCTTTGCGCTGAGCTTTGTGGTGTGGGCCACGGGATCATGCGCGGCTTTGTTTTGATCGACAGCGAAGAAGACTATCAAGAATGGTTATCGGAGCAATTGACCTATTCGGAATTGGCCGGCGATCCCACTGAAAGTGGAGAAACGCGGTTGGCAAGCCAATGAAGTGTTCCGGGGCAATAGAATTGAAATCGTCGCATCACTCAGCTGCTGTCAGCACGGGCCGTATGCAAAAAGGAGGATCATGAATGGTTGACGTTCCAACTCCGCTTCCGCCGGATGTTCCGCCTGCAGAGGTGCCCGACGTCGAGCTGTACCATCCGAAATCCTATTGGACCAAGTACATCTTTGCGCAAGACGCCAAGGTCATCGCGATCCAATATTCCTGTACGGCGATTGCCATCGGTTTGGTCGCTCTTGTTCTATCCTGGTTAATGCGGCTTCAACTGGGTTTTCCGGAACTCTTCGATTTTATCACGCCTGAGGCCTACTATCAGTTCGTCACGATGCATGGTATGATCATGGTAGTATATCTGCTGACGGCATTGTTCCTTGGCGGATTTGGAAATTACCTTATTCCATTGATGGTTGGCGCGAGGGACATGGTGTTTCCCTACGTCAATATGCTGAGTTTTTGGGTTTACCTGTTGGCTGTGTTGGTGCTGGTTGCGAGCTTTTTCGTACCAGGTGGCCCGACTGGAGCAGGTTGGACGTTATATCCTCCGCAAGCGATCCTGAGCGGCACACCTGGATCCGCCGAAGGGGACCTGGGCATCATCCTGATGCTTGTTTCACTAATCCTGTTCATTATCGGGTTCACAATGGGTGGCCTGAATTATGTCGTCACGGTTTTGCAGGGTCGCGCGCGTGGAATGACCTTGATGCGGATGCCACTGACCGTTTGGGGCATATTTACCGCTACCGTCATGGCGCTTTTGGCGTTTCCGGCGCTTTTAGTCGCGGCAATCATGATGCTGTTCGATCGGCTTTTGGGGACAAGCTTCTTCATGCCGACCCTAGTCGAATTTGGTGAACAACTGCAGTACGGCGGTGGTAGCCCAATTTTGTTCCAGCACCTGTTCTGGTTTTTTGGTCACCCTGAAGTGTACATCGTTGCCTTGCCAGCTTTCGGAATAGTTTCCGATCTGATCTCGGTTCACGCCCGAAAGAACATTTTTGGCTATCGAATGATGGTCTGGGCGATTGTTGGAATCGGCGCACTTAGCTTTATCGTTTGGGCGCACCACATGTACGTCAGTGGAATGCACCCCTATTTTGGCTTTTTCTTTGCTACGACAACGCTGATTATTGCGATCCCGACGGCTATCAAAGTCTATAATTGGGTGCTTACCTTGTGGCGAGGTGACATTCACCTGACCATTCCAATGCTTTTTGCGCTTGGGTTCATCGTGACCTTCGTTAACGGCGGGCTGACGGGCCTGTTCCTAGGTAACGTCGTTGTCGATGTTCCGCTGTCTGACACGATGTTCGTGGTTGCGCATTTTCACATGGTGATGGGCGTGGCACCGATCATGGTGATCATGGGCGCGATTTACCATTGGTACCCGAAGATGACAGGTCGGATGTATAATGAAGCAATGGGCCAGTTTCATTTCTGGATCACCTTTATCTGCGCCTATGCCATCTTTTTCCCGATGCACTATGTTGGATTGGTTGGGGTTCCGCGGCGTTATCCCGAATTGGGGGAGCCAGCGTTTGTGACCCAAAGCGTGGACGGTCTAAATGCCTTTATTAGCTTGGCAGCATTTGCTGTTGGATTTGCGCAGATTGTATTCCTGTTCAACATGTACTGGAGTCTGCGCAACGGTCGCGAAGCGGGCGGCAACCCATGGCGCGCAACAACGCTAGAGTGGCAAACCGCAGATACTCCACCTGCGCATGGCAATTTTGGCGACGAGCTGCCTGTTGTCTACCGCTGGGCTTACGACTATAGCGTTCCGGGCGCGCCTGAAGATTTTATTGCGCAAAATGATCCGATCGTGGTCAGTCAGGCCGAGCCCACATGACAGCAATCCTGCTCTTTCTGCTGATCCTTGCCTGCCTTGGTACGTGGTGGCTATTGCGGCAGGGGGTGATGTCGAAGCCCTGGTTGGAGACTGGTGTCGATACTATCCAGCCTGGTAGCGACCGGATGAGCCCGCATCTGGCGAAGATAGGATTGGGCGTATTCCTTGGTGTCGTTGGCAGTCTATTCGCGCTGTTTTTGAGCGCCTATTTTATTAGAATGGCATACGCGGACTGGCGCCCCGTGCCGCTGCCACAAGCAGTCTGGATAAGCACGGGACAGCTAATAGTTAGCAGCGTTCTGCTGCAGATCGCGGTAATTGCCGCGCGCAAGGGCGATCGAACCGCAATCAAGCTAAGCCTTTTGTTTGGTGCCGTTGCGACCCTGGGCTTCTTGATCAGCCAGTTAATGGCGTTCAGTGAGCTGTCTTCAACTGGTTATGCTTTGACCAAAAATCCGGCAAACAGCTTTTTCTTCATGATCACGGGCGCGCACGGACTGCACATTCTTGGCGGACTGATAGCGCTGGGGCTTTTGATTGCTGATGCCTGGAACGACGGCCCGTTCGAACGGCTTATTCTTAAATCGGAACTTTGTGCAACCTACTGGCACTTCCTGCTTTTGATTTGGGTTGTCATTCTAATCGTTTTGATCGGCTGGGCGGACAGCTTTATCGCATTCTGCGGTCAATTTCTGCCTTAGAGGAACCTAAAAATGACTGAGACCTCAACATCGACAGTTCCTGACCGGCCCGGCGGGATGGAGGGAGTGGTTGCTGATTGGTCATCCGACCAGCGCGCGTTCAAGAACGTGTCCTGGGGCAAAGCGATGATGTGGATATTCCTGCTCAGCGATACATTCATTTTCAGCTGTTTTCTTTTGTCGTATATGACCGTTCGCAGTTCGACGAAGATGAATTGGCCCAACGCGAGCGAAATATTCTCGTTGAATA
>JBPCWO010000121.1:0-5652 GCA_051009475.1 Boseongicola sp. | reverse complement strand
CCAGCCTTTGGTCTGGTCTTGCGCGGCTTTGTCCTGCAGTGCCCACTTTGGGGTATTTTGTCCGTGCAACGATTGGCAAATAGCGAGGGGGAGCAAACAGAAGCTCCCGTCGCCCGCAGGAAATGGTCTAGCTAGTGGTCGGCCATTGGGCAAGCACATTTTGAACTAATGCACCGCAAATTGTAGCAAATAGTGGTGTTTAAGTCGGTAACCGGTGGATTCACGCCTGCCAAAGGCCAAACGAAGTATCATTTGCGCGGTATCATTTAGGCGCGCGCCGCAACAACGCGGTCACGTCCATCAATATCAACGTAAACACACAATTCAGTCAAACCGGCAGAGTGAAAGATCGCTGAAACTTCCGACGCCTGTTTTGAGCCGATTTCAACAAGAACGCGGCCACCATCTGTCAAATGATTTCGAACGCCCGCCGCAATGACTTTATAGGCCGATAGTCCGTCAGCACCGTCGGTGAGAGCAACCCAAGGCTCGTGGTCACGCACTTCCGGCTGTAGCCCGGCCATTTCGGCAATAGAGATATACGGCGGATTCGAAACTATGAGGTCGAACTGACCTTCAACGTCCTTAAACCAATCAGAAACCTGCCAGGACAGCCGGTCGGCAACTCCAAACCGCTCACCGTTTTCGGTAGCAATCTGAAGCGCTTTTTTCGCAATGTCTGTCCCAACACCTGAAGCACCTGTCTGATCCAGCAGAAGTGAAATCAGTATGCAACCCGAGCCGGTGCCGAGATCCAATACCCGTTCGAACGGTTCCTCGAGGCATCTCTCAACAAGTAACTCGGTCTCAGGTCGTGGATCGAGAACATCCTGTGTTATTCGGAACTCGTTGTACTTCCAGAAAGACCGGAAGCCGGTAATTTGCGAGACAGGAAAACGCTGAGCTCGACGGCCGACAGCAGACTTGAATAATTTGACCGTCAGGCTGTTCGGATTGTCGCGGTTTTGACAACCCATTTTTTCGCCATTCGAATAGGCATAGTCAAATAAACGACGCGCGTCGTTGGCCGGGTCCGGCACGCCTGCATTTCTAAGTAGGCGGCAGGCCTCTTCACGCGTCACAGTCCTTGCTCAGCCAGCTTGGCGGCCTGGTCTTCCGCTATCAACGCGTCAATCACCTCATCCAGATCGCCAGTAATGATTTCTCCAAGACGATATAATGTTAATCCGATACGGTGGTCGGTCATGCGCCCTTGCGGAAAATTGTATGTTCGAATGCGTTCCGATCGATCACCCGATCCTATCTGCGCTTTGCGATCGGCTGCGCGCTCTTCAGATGCGCGTTGCCGTTCGAGATCGTAAAGCTTGGCCCGCAGCACTTGCATCGCGATAGCGCGATTCTGGTGTTGAGATTTTTCAGACGAAGTAACGACAATTCCGGAAGGCACGTGTGTAATGCGAACTGCCGAATCCGTGGTGTTTACGTGCTGGCCACCAGCGCCGCTGGCGCGCATTGTGTCAATACGAATGTCATTTGCCGGGATATCAATATCAACTTCCTCGGCTTCGGGCAGGACGGCAACCGTTGCCGCCGATGTGTGGATGCGTCCACCGGACTCCGTCTCGGGCACTCGCTGTACACGATGAACGCCGGACTCGTATTTTAATCGAGCAAATACGCCTTCACCAGCGACGTTAATCACCGCCTCTTTTATTCCACCCAATTCGGTTTCCGCTAATTCTATTAGGGAGACTCTCCACCCCTTCAGTTCCGCATAGCGCTGATACATCCGTAGTAGATCACTTGCGAACAGCGCCGCCTCGTCGCCTCCTGTACCGGGGCGAATCTCGACAATTGCGGGCCGCGCATCCGCTGCATCCTTTGGCAATAGAGCAATCCGCAGAGCATTTTCAGCTTCCGGCAATCGCGTGCGAACAGCCGACAGTTCTTCTTCAGCCAAATCGCGCATTTCGGAATCTCTAAGCATCTCCTCTGCGTCGAGTTCCGCGGCAAGAAGCGATTGATATTCTTCGATTTCTGCGACTACCGGCTTCAACTCGGCGTATTCGCGCGCGAGCGATGCTATTTCACCTGCTTCCGCGCCGCCAGCCATCTTGGCTTCAAGATAATGGAAGCGTTGAACAATTTGGTCGAGCGTCTCGGCTGGTATCATGAAAAGCGTTTCTCGTATCGCTCAGGGCTCGTCAAGCGTCTGTGACTAGGCTCACGTAGGCAAATCTGCTAAGCTCATGGCATGATACGAATTGCGATCATTATGCTGGTCATAGCTACTCCCGCTGTTGCTGATGTAAAGGGCAAAGGCGGACGAATAGTTGAGTGTTTCTGCACGGATACTCAAGGCACTCGTGTTGAACTGGGCGAAAAGATCTGTCTTCACGTAGATGGTCGAGCGTTCATTGCAAAATGCGATATGTCCTTAAATGTGCCAATTTGGCGAGATACAGGCGAAGGATGTCTATCGTCATCTCTTGACAAGCCGGGCCTCAATTTCAGCAAACCAGCGATCCAGTCGTTTCCTGTTTCGACCCAAATCAGTTCCGGTTAGGGCACCCGAACGCGATAATACTCCCAGTTTGGTATTTGGACCTTCTGCGACCGCTTTAACAGTAATATAATCTTTAGTCCCCAATAGATTAGCCCGCGCAGCGAAAGTAACCATACCTTCGTCAATTTCGCCATCAAGCAACCGAACATTTGGCTCCTCAAATGCAATTTCAGTGAGTAGGTGTAACACAGTTACTGGATCACCAGGAAATCGCGGTGCTTCAAGCCCAATCATTCGCCAGCCTTTGCGACCAGGATCATCAGCATCCGCGGGTTCAATGTGCCATCGGTCAGGGTCACCTTGCGAGATTCGATTCCAAATCAGCCACAATATCGCTGCAATAACAATCGCTAACAACAATGAGCTCATGAGATGTTCTTTCTGCCCAATATGAAATTACTCAATATTTTGGGGCATTTTTTACATATTCGCTAGCGTCGACGCGTCCAAGCCCACAGGCAAATCAATTCGTAGCCAATATGTGCCCCTGCTATGGCCGTGATACTCGCGTGGTCAAATGGCGGTGAAACCTCAACAACATCGGCGCCGATTAGGTTTATACCAGCCAAATCGCGCAATATAATCGCCGCCTGCGCTGACGTTAAGCCGCCCCAAACCGGCGTCCCGGTGCCAGGTGCATAGGCTGGATCGAGGCCGTCGATATCAAAACTAAGATAGACTTGCGCATCTTTGACAATCCCCCTTATCCGCTTTGCGATTTCAGCCGCACCCGACTCGTGAACGGCACGTGCATCGATCCGCGCGACACCCATAGGCGTGTCATTGAAGATACGAATTCCAACCTGAACTGACCGCTTAGTGTCGATAAGACCTTCTTTGACAGCCTTGTAGATGATGGTGCCGTGATCAACCCTCGCCGGATCATCATCGATCCAAGTGTCGGAATGAGCATCGAATTGCAAAAACGCGAGCGGGCCATGACGTTCTGCATGCGCACGTAGGGCCGGCAGTGTGATCGAGTGATCACCACCTAGGGTTAGGCAGCCAACTCCTACATCAAGTATTGCACCAATATGATCTTCGATCCGAGTCGGCACATCGGCGACGCGGGCATAGTCAAATGGCATATCGCCAGCGTCTGCAATGCTAAATTCGGACAATGGATTGAAGTCCCACCCGTAAGGTGGGTCGCCAGCTAGCAATACAGAGGCCTCGCGCAGCGCTCGCGGCCCGAATCGTGCGCCAGGACGGCTTGTGACGGCTTGATCAAACGGAATTCCGGTGACGGCCAGATCAATACCGCTCAGATCTTTCGTCAGTTTTCGGCGCAAAAACGAAGGCACGCCGGAAAAGACGTTTTCGTAGGCCAAGCCCTTTGCTTCGGCACGCGTGATTGCAACGTCGATCTCATTTGCAGTTTCTTCCAGTGCCATTTTCTTCTCCGTTTGGTTTCCGATGTTTAGCGTCGGAAAATGGATGGGGCGTCACGTGTCAAGCGGCTGCGCCTGTTCCACGAGACACGCAAAGAAAGAGGCCCCGATCGGGGCAGCTTCATCGTTGAAGTTGAAGGTGGGGGTGTGAAGGCCGGGTCCAATCCCCTGCCCCAATTCCAAATACGCGCCCGGTCTTTTCTGAAGCATGAATGAAAAGTCCTCAGACCACGGTGCGGGCGGCGCCGCGTCGTCGACATGATCTTTCCCGACGACGTCTGACGCAACGGCCACCGCAAATCTTGTGTTCTCAGCGTGATTGACCGTAGCCGGATAGGAGCGATCGTAGTCGATCTCGACCTCAACATCGAACGCGGCCGCATGGCCGTTGGCAATTTGTTTTACGCGTGTCTCGGCCAAGTCGCGGGTGGCTTCGGTAAATGTCCGTACGGTCATTCCGATTGTCGCAATATCGCCAATAACATTCGACGCCTGGCTCGATGCCTGCAATTGAGTGACCGAGAGAACCATCCTGTCGCTTGCCGCGCTATTTCGTGAAACGATGGTCTGGAACGCTTGGACCATCGCGACCGCCGCTGTGAGCGGGTCCTTGCTGGCCTCCGGCGTCGCAGCATGGCCACCGACACCCGTGATGCGGATCTTAACATCGTCAGCAGATGCCATAACCGGTCCAGGCGCCGTCACGAAATGGCCCAGCGGGCGCTCTGGCGTGGTGTGGATAGCATAGATCTGGGCAATATCGAACCGCTCCATAATGCCTTCTTCGATCATAACGCGCGCGCCACCAATCGATTCTTCGGCCGGCTGAAAAATCAACGCCACTCGCCCTTTGAAGCGTCGGGTCTCTGCCAGGTAGCGAGCTGCGCCCAACAGCATCGCGGTATGCCCATCATGGCCGCAAGCATGCATCCGACCATTGTTCTGGCTCGCATACGGGAGCTCGGATTCTTCAGAAATTGGCAGCGCATCCATATCCGCGCGCAAACCAATTGTCGGACCCGTCCCTTGACCGTTGATGATTGCCACTATCCCAGTTCGCGCGATGCCCTCGTGCAATTCGTCGACACCAAAAGCGCGAAGTTTTTCGGCCACGAATGCTGCGGTTTTAGGCAGGTCGAAGCACAATTCTGGAGTCCGATGAAGCCACTGCCGCCATTCCGCCATTTCGTCGGCAAAGCCCGCTATGCGGTTCAAGACGGGCATGTGGACATATCCTTTGGTCTTGTGAGAAGTAGTCGCATAAATTTCAGAGCAAACGAGAAAGCGCAATGTCCAAGACGCGCGATCAGATTTACGATGTACCAAATGGCTTGCCGCGGCTTCTGGAAGTTATGCGACGACTACGCGACCCAGAAACTGGTTGCCCTTGGGATGTCGAGCAAGATTTCGGTACGATCGCACCCTACACTATTGAAGAAGCTTATGAAGTCGCTGACGCCATTACGCGCGAGTCCTGGAACGAGCTGGAATCCGAATTAGGCGATTTGCTTTTGCAAGTGGTTTATCACGCGCAAATGGGCTCAGAGGCCGGGCATTTCGATTTTGACAGCGTTGCGCGCCGAACTTCTGAAAAAATGATCGATCGGCACCCGCACGTATTTGGCAAAGAGCAAATGAACAAGACTGCGGCGCAGCAGACTCGCGATTGGGAATCGGCGAAAGCGAAAGAGCGGGCGGCCAGCGGTGCGGCAGGTGTATTGGACGATGTGGCCC
>JBPCWO010000120.1:0-2543 GCA_051009475.1 Boseongicola sp. | reverse complement strand
AACCAACACAGCATTGCCGCATTCTTTCCACAATCGAATTTCAATTCTAATGCCATCTCAGGCGCGGGGGCAACTGCACGCAAGGGGGCGCGAAAGCGCTAAATATATGGCAAACGTTCATAAAATTGCTGGTCTGAGAATTTCGCGGATTCCTGTCGCTGAAGTCGCCGATCCGCTTGCCGACTTCTGGACACCAAAGGACGCACTACCGGATCTTGAGCCTGCGGAAGACAGGCTGCGGCGCATCAAAAGGCATATCTTCGCATCCGACACCATTGCTCTTACGCACAACTCGGCGGTCGAGGATGTTTTTGACCCAAAGCTTCGCGAAGAACACAACAATTTCGTAGCGCGGGCGACCGTCTATGTTTTGAACATGATAGTCATCGTCATGGCGTTGCCAGTTGGTCTTTTGCTTCTGTTTTTTAACATACACGGAGGTGAAAATCTTCGCACGACCGCGCATGTTATCGCCCTGACCGGTATGGGAATCGCTCTGGCGCAGACGGAAGAAGGTGCGAGGATCTTCGGCATCATTTAGGATCCGGCGCGCCCCCATCAATCGGACAACCGCCTGATCCGATGGCTCTCTGCTTACCGCTTGTTGAGCCAGGAATAGTGCAGCAGTCCCCAGGGTCGAAGTGCGTCGTCAATTCTGTTCCACTTCCCTCGTAGGGCCGCGGCCGATAATCCGGTCTCTGCCGCGATGCCCGCCAAATCGCGACGACCATCGACCTTGGCAAGAAGCGCCGCTGACGCCTTTGGCAATTCAATTGTCTTTTTGCCGCTGGTTGTGTTCAGTCTTACTCTTCCGGCCCGCGCGATCGCGTCGGCGAGTTTTTCTGCTGGAACGTCTGGCCTCAGATGTGGCACGTCAATTGGCTCTGGTTTACCTGCCAACGCTTCCGCGGCGCGCGCTCTTGGGGTGGCATACACGACATGCGTTTTCAGGCTGCCCGACAGCATCTCTGCCAGACCCATGCTTTGAACCCGGCTCAAATCCTTGGGCGGACGGACGGCTTTTGGCAGGTATCCGCGTAGGTCGTAAACGCCCGGTTCGCTAAACGAAGTAATGGCGAGCCCTGCATGATCCAACGCCTGCGCTAGTTCAGGCACTCTGAATGGTCGATCAACACTGTGCAGCAGCAAATCATAAAACCCTGCGTCCGATTGCAAATGATCCGACAGATGCGGATTGCGACGAAACGGATGGCCCTCAGGAACTCCCGAGAACACTTTCCTTGCCTCGCGTAGCCGTTCCTTTGGATTGCTGTCGCCCAGAAGATGTCCAAATGCTTCTTGAAGAGGATAAACGCCTGACCGGCCGTAGGGCGCATAGACCATCAGCCCAATGCCGCCCTGAGGTGCCAACGCACCAGCCAATGTGTCGAAACCGGCTTGCGGTTCGGGCAAATGATGCAGCACGCCGCAACAATCAATGTAGTCAAACGGACCGTGCTTTGGCGCATCAATCAGGCTGCCGGTGACAAATTCAATATTCTGCAATCCCCGCGCCCTTGCTCTCCCTTCGGCGATTTCGCGAGAACTTTCGGACAGATCGATATAGGTAATCTCATAGTTGCGACCTGCGTCTGTCAGCAATTGCGCCAACATGATCAGCCCATCACCGGTGCCACCGCCGGCAACCAGGGCGCGGAAAGTTCTCGACCAATCGCGGCGGCCACCAAACAGGCAATGGTCAATCTCGGCCGGCATTGATGGCGATCCGAGTATTAGCCGCTGTGATTCGTCCTTGGGGTCGCGTTCGGGATACGGAAACGCCTCATATTGTTCTTTGACACTTTTCATTTGCTTTCTCGTGTCTTGTGGCCGGAAACCGGCGCGCTAACCGTCGGTTTCTGACCTGCTTTCCCGAATTATCAAACCGTAGACTGCGTGTAATCTGAAAGGGAGTCCCATGAACAGGCACTATCGCGACACCCGAAAAATCGACCCCTCACTTGGTGCTACACTTGGTGACGGTTCGCCCAATGACGCTGACCGTATCGAGATTGGTCCGACGCAACTCGCTTTCGGCGAATGGGCAAAAGCGGGGCTCGAACTGCCGGATCTGGCCGAGATGCGCCGATATCGCTGGAATCGCCTGACCGAGCACGTTGTCGCTCGGAACTATGGCGGTCTGCTGATGTTCGATCCGATGAACATACGCTACGCCACCGATTCCACGAACATGCAGCTTTGGAATGCGCACAATCCATTTCGCGCGCTTCTTCTTTGCGCGGACGGCTACATGGTGATCTGGGATTACAAGAATTCGCCGTTTCTGACTGCCTTCAATCCCCATGTGCGCGACGTTCGATCAGGTGCGGATTTTTTTTACTTTGACAGCGGCGACGGCTCAGAAAAAAAGGCCGAAGCTTTTGCCGATCAAGTGCGCCACCTGATCGCTGAACATGGTGGCGGCAACATGCGGCTGGCCGTCGACAAGATAATTCTGCACGGGCTTCGGGCACTTGAGGCGCGCGGTTTCGACATTATGGAAGGCGAAGAGGTCACCGAGAAATGCCGCTCGGTAAAAGGCC
>JBPCWO010000119.1:0-8037 GCA_051009475.1 Boseongicola sp. | reverse complement strand
AGCCCGTGCGCCGGTTTCCGCCTCTGCCGCCTTGGCGCAATCCAGGTCGCGGACGCCGATAAGAACTTCCAGACCTTCCGTCACCAGTCCACGGGCAATTGCCTGTCCGATCCCCCGGTTGCCGCCTGTAACCAATGCTTTCTTCGTCATAGAGCTACTTCTTGGTCAAATATTTCAGTGGCCTTGGGGCAATCAATCGCCAACCGCCTATCTGACTTTCAGAGTCGCCAATCCGACCAGCGCCAGGATCAGACTGATAATCCAGAAACGGATTACAATCTGTGGTTCTGCCCAGCCCTGCTTCTCAAAGTGGTGATGAATGGGCGCCATCAGAAAGACACGCTTTCCCGTGCTTTTGTAGTACGCCACCTGAATGATCACGCTCAACGCCTCAACAACAAACAGACCGCCAATGATTGACAGAACAATCTCGTGCTTTGTCGCAACGGCTATGGCCCCTAACGCGCCGCCTAACGCAAGCGATCCGGTGTCCCCCATAAAAACCGCCGCTGGCGGGGCGTTGTACCACAGGAATCCAAGGCCGCCGCCGATCAATCCAGCCGAGAACACTAAAATTTCTCCCGTTCCCGGGACATAGTTGATGCCAAGATATTCGGTAAAATCAGTCCGTCCGACCGCATACGCAATGACGCCAAGCGATCCCGCTGCAATCATCACCGGCATTATCGCCAGCCCGTCCAAGCCATCGGTCAGGTTCACGGCATTGGCCGATCCGACAATCACCAACATTGCGAACGGAACAAATAGAATGCCCAAATTCAAAAGTGTGCTGACCACTGGCACTGCCAATTGGTTCTGCAAATCCAGTGGATGCAACTGTGCAGCCCAAACCCCGGCAATCGCAGCGATAACAAATCCGATCGCCAACCGGACGCGCCCAGATACACCGGCATGGCTGTTGCTCGTGACTTTTTGGTAATCGTCCAAAAAACCTATGACACCAAATGCCACAGTGACGAACAAAATCAGCCAGACAAATCCAATATCCAGCCGCGCCCAAAGCAACGACGACGTCACCAGCGCGCCCAATATCAAAACTCCACCCATCGTTGGTGTTCCCGCCTTTGATTCCAGATGGCTTTCGGGCCCGTCGTCACGAATTGGCTGGCCGTGTTTCTGGCGGCGTCTTAGCAGATTGATCAAAGGTCGGCCGAACAAGAACCCGAATATCAGCGCAGTAAAAAATGCACCACCCGCCCTGAAGGTTATATACCTGAAGAGATTAAAGAAATCACCGCCATCGGAAAATACGGTAAGCCAATAAAGCATCCTAAATTGCTCCCCTATTTGCCGTCTTATGGCGGTCGCGGCCCAGTCGCTTCAATGCATCGACAACTAGGCTAACACGGCTGCCCTTTGAACCTTTGACAAGAATAACATCGCCAGCATCAATCAGCGTATGCGCATTCGAGGCAAGTTCTTCGGCTTTCTCGACCCATCGCCCGCGTTTCTCTTCGGGAAGTGCTGCAAATAGCGCGTGCATTCTGGGCCCAACACAATCGACACGATCAACAGCCGCTATCGCGGGATGTTCGGCAAGCCCTGCATGCAATGCCGTTTCGGTCGGTCCCAGTTCCAGCATATCGCCCAGCACCGCAATGCGGCGGCCTTTCTCAATTCGTCCGACGCGATCTTTCGGTGACAAGACGGATAGAACCCAAAGCGCCGCGTCCATCGAGGCGGGATTGGCATTGAAGGCGTCGTCGATCAGTTCCGCCGTCCAATCTTCAACAGGGTCCAGCTTCAGAACTTCACGCTGCCCCCTCCCGGCGGGCGGCGTCCATTGTCCGATATCACAGGCAGCAATGTCCGCATCCGCCCCGGCGAATATCGCCGCGCCATAGACTGCCAAAGCGTTCATCGCGAAATGACGTCCCGGTGCACCGACTTTGAAAAGGAAGGGCTCTCGACGAAACTTTCCGCTGACAACCGTTCCTGCTTCCGACATTCGCAGGTCGCCTGCATGAAGGTTGGCCCCCGGCAGTGCGCCAAACCCAACCAGACGCTCGGAATACAAACGGGCAATTTTCGCCAGAATTGGCGCGGTTTCGATGTCTGCGTTGAAAATCGCTGCACCGCCTGGCTCTAACCCTTCAAATATTGCTGCCTTCTCGCGCGCAATTTCGGCGATTGAACCGAACGCCTCAAGATGCGCCGCCGCGACAGTTGTGACGATTGCGACATCCGGGCGGGCAAGGCGCGCAAGCGGTGCTATTTCGCCGGGATGGTTCATGCCTATTTCGATAATCGCAAACTCGGTTGCCACCGGCATTCTGGCCAGCGTCAACGGAACGCCCCAATGATTGTTATAGCTGGCTTCCGCAGCGTGGGTCGTTCCCTGGTGCCCTAAGACATGTTTCAACATATCTTTGGTCGATGTTTTGCCGGCGGAACCCGTCACCGCAATAACCTTCGCACTGCTGCGCGCCCGCGCGGCCACGCCAAGTTGCTCCAATGCGGTCAAAACGTTTTCGACAACCAATAGCGGCGCAGAGTCATCCAACTCGTCAGGAATTTGGCTAACAAGCGCGGCTGAGGCACCCTTCGCCAAGGCATCCGCGACAAACTCGTGCCCGTCGCGCACATCCTTCAGCGCCACGAACAGATCGCTTTGTTGCAAAGTTCGCGTGTCAATCGACACGCCTGTGGCGGACCAATCGAGCGGCCCGCTCAACTGCCCGCCAGTTGCGGCAGCGGCGTCCGCAGCGGTCCAAAGAACTGTCATAGTCCTTTTCCGTCCAAAGCGGCGACAGCAACACTTGCTTGTTCCACGTCGTCGAATGGCAAAACTGCGTCCCCCACAATTTGCCCGCTTTCGTGGCCTTTCCCGGCAATCAACAGTGTATCGCCCGGCCCCAACGCATCGACGCCACGCAAAATCGCTTCGGCCCGATCGCCGACTTCGCTCACGTCCGCCGCCCCTTTTTTCGCCCCGGCCATGATCTCGGAACGGATAAGCATCGGGTCTTCGGTGCGTGGGTTGTCGTCCGTAACGATGGCGACTTCCGCGTAGTCCGCTGCTGCGCGCCCCATCAGTGGACGCTTGCCGCGATCGCGGTCGCCTCCTGCACCAACTACAACGATTAATCTGCCGAGGACGTGCGGCCTTATCGCCTTTAAAGCGGTCGCCAAGGCCTCAGGAGTGTGGGCATAATCCACAAACACAGTGGCGCCATTTTCACGCCGGGCCGCGAATTGCATCCGGCCGCGCACCGTCTCAAGCGCGTGCATACCGTCGAATGTCTCTTCCGCGTCCGAACCGGTAGCAATGCAAAGTCCCGCTGCAATTAACGCGTTTTCTGCCTGGAAACCGCCAATCAAACCAAATCGAACCTGACGGATTTTCCCTGCCCACTCGAAACGGCATTCCTGACCCACCGCGTCGTAGCGCTGGCCAAGAATTCGAATTGCAGCATCTTCGCTTCGGCCAACAGTCAATATATCCTGGCCCCGCGCGTCAACGACATCGGCCATCCGCGAGCCCCAGGGATCGTCGATATTTACAACAGCAGTTCCGTCTTCAGGCAGAACACGGTCGAATAACTGGGCTTTTGCGGCAAAATACTTCTCGAGCGTATTGTGATAATCCAGGTGATCCTGGCTGAGATTTGTAAAAGCCGCAGCAGACAAACGAACGCCGTCCAGTCGGCGCTGCAAAAGCCCGTGCGAAGATGCTTCCATCGCTGCGTGAGTGATGCCAGCATCCGCAATCCTCGCCAATGTGCGATGTAACATGATCGGTTCTGGCGTCGTGTGTTTCAATGTCGCAGTAAAGGCGCCTTCAACGCCGGTCGTCCCTAGGTTTACAGCCTCTGCCCCCATTTCCGACCAGAGCTGACGGGTAAATGTCGCGACGCTTGTCTTACCGTTTGTGCCGGTGACCGCAGTCATGACTTCGGGTTGGGCTTCGAACCAAAGTGCAGCCGTAAACGCCAGCGCTTCGCGCGGATCTTCGGCAATCACCAGTGGGATATCGCTGTCATCCAGAACATCGCTCGCCAACGACGCGCCTTCGCGGTCTGTCAGAACCGCGCCCGCGCGCATTCTGATCGCGTATTGAATGAATTCCGCCCCATGAACATTTTCACCGGGCAAAGCAAAAAAGAGGTGCCCTTCTTTCACATCTCGGCTGTCAACGGCAAGCCCCGTTACCTGAACATCGGATGCATTGCGCGCGGTCAACCCAAGCTCGACAAGCGTTTTCGTCATGGCTTGGGTTTGCATGGCACCTCGCAATTACTCTCTAGTTACGTGCCAGTGTTACACCCGTCCGCTGGACAGGTTCAACGGCGGGCGCCAGTCCAAGCAAAGGGGCCACGCGACGAATTACCTCCGCCGCAACCGGCACAGCTGTCCAGCCCGCAGTCCGACGCGGCTCTTTGCCGCTGGTTTCAACCGGTTCATCCAGCGAAACGACCAGCACGTATGCCGGATCATCAGCTGGAAAAACACTGGCAAATGTCGCTATCACCTTGTCTTCATAGTACCCGCCGCGCGGTTTTGGTTTATCCGCAGTTCCGGTCTTGCCACCCACTCGATACCCGGGCACCTCGCCAAAACTGGCCGTGCCACGCGTTACGACTTGCCGAAGCATCTCACGCGACTGGCGTGAAGTATCAGCACTGACAACCCGAGGACCTGGTTCAGGATTATCGCGTCGCAAAATCGTCGGCTGCACCTTTAGCCCACCATTCAACAGACTCGCGTAGGCAGCCGCCAAATGCAGGGGGCTGGCGGAAAGGCCGTGACCATAAGAAATGGTCATCGTCGAAATTTCCGACCAGTTCGACGGCATAAGCGGTTTGGCGCCTCGAGCTTCGATCAATTCAACAGGCGTCGGGGTCATTAACCCCAAATCACCAAGAAACGCCTGTTGCCGTGTGACACCGATTTTCTGGGCAATGCGGGCGGTGCCGATATTGGACGATTTTACGATCACGTCTTCAACAGACAACGCTTTGCCGTAATTGCGAAAATCCCGGATCTTGTACTTGCCCCAGCGAAGTGGTCCGGTGATGTCCACCATCGTCGAGCGGCTGACGATCTTGTTGTCGATTCCCTGCGCAACGGCAAATATTTTGAACGTCGATCCTAATTCGTAAACGCCCTGGACCGCGCGATTAAACAACGGTGAATCGCCTGGATCACCTGATGTCAGCGGTTGCGGCCGATCGTTTGGATCAAAGTCAGGCAAACTGGCAAGGCTGACAATTTCCCCTGTGTGGATATCCATCAAGACAGCCGCCGCGCCCTTGGCATTCATCAGTCGCATGCCACCTTCAAGAACACGCTCGACGGCCGCCTGCACTGTCAAATCCAGCGATAACGTTAGCGGAACATCCCCGCGGCCGGGATCACGAAGTGTCTGGTCCAACGCCTTTTCGACCCCGGCAACACCGATGACTTCGGCGGAACTGACACCCTCGCGACCAAACCCGGCGCCGCCCAAAACGTGCGCAGCCACGCGGCCGTTCGGATACAGGCGCATTTCGCGCGGGCCGAACTGTAGCCCCGGATCGCCAATATCGAACACCATTTGTTGTTGCTCAGGACTGATCCGTCGTTTGATCCAGACAAATTTTCGCGCGCCGGTGAACTGGCGCTTCAATTTTTCAGCATCCAGATCGGGGAAAACTTTTGCCAGTTCAATCGCGGCCCTTTCGGGATCGATCATATTGGGCGGCTGCGCGTACAAAGCATGTGTCGACAAATTCGTTGCCAGAATGCGCCCGTTGCGATCGGTAATATCTGCCCGAGCCGCGACAATTTGCGCGCTGGTAGCAGCGACACGTGGTTCAGTCGGATTGCTTGATGCAAGCACCGACATTTTCAAACCGACCAGAAAAAAAGCACACATAAAAAAGACGCCAAGGATCAGCAAACGACCTTCTGCGCGAACCCGCGCACCGTCCCGGGCCTCTTCATGGCGTTGCGCGAGGTTCTCGCGTTCAATCGTATCTGGGTTTTCTCCGTCCTGTCGCGCTGCAAGTACGCGCGCAAGCGGACGAAGCGGCGTCCGGGTCATTGATTTGCCCCTAGCCGGCTCATCACTTCAATCGGCACAGATATCTTTGGTAGCGGCTCGATTGGATAGGTGATCTGATCAATATATCCAAAATGATCGGGTCTGAGCGGCAAGAGCCCTAACCGGTCGAAATTCATATCAGCGAGGTCAGCCAACCGTTCGGGTCGATTCAGATAAGCCCACTCTGCCCGCAGAATTCCAGCACGCTCGCGAAGGTCCGCAATTTCAGCGCGCAATTCATTGACATCTCGCAACGATGCTTGGGTCTCGTAGTTCTGGCGATAAGCCCAAACCGCAAGAACCATCACAATCAGCCCTGTAAATACTAAGAAAAATGACCTCATCTTTTTTCCATCACAAGAATTGGCAACCCTAGTCGGCGCCGATCAACAGCCCCTGCTGGCGCCTTCGTCCGCCGCCCGATCCGCAATGTCGCCGACCGCGAGCGTGGGTTATCAGTGCGTTCTTGTGACGACGCCAACGTGCCTTTGTTGCGGGCGTCAAATCGGGGCACTTCTGCGGCCATTTCGGGCGCATGTCGGCTGCCGCCGCCGGACTTGCCGGAACGGAGCTGAAAGAAACGCTTCACAACCCGGTCTTCTAATGAATGGAAACTGACGACTGCCAGCCAACCACCTGGCTTTAATGCGCGCTCGGCTGCCTCGAGCCCTTGAACCAGTTGACCAAATTCGTCATTCACTGCGATCCGCAGTGCTTGAAATGTTCGTGTCGCTGGGTGGCTTTGTCCGGGCTTAGGTCGCGGCAACACCGCCTCAACGATGCGCGACAATGCTGTCGTGGTCGAAATCGGCTGATCCCGTCTCGCCGATACGATGGCGCGGGCAATCCGCCGCGAGGCGCGCTCTTCGCCAAAATGGTAAAGGATGTCGGCCAGCACCGCTTCGTCCGCTTCGGCGACGATATCCGCGGCCGATTTTCCGGCTTGGCTCATCCGCATATCGAGCGGTCCGTCGGACATGAACGAAAAGCCACGATCGGCTTGATCAAGCTGCATCGACGACACACCAAGATCCAAGACAACGCCATCCAACGGCTGATCAACATATTGATCCAGATCGGAAAAAGTGCCTTCGATCAATTCAAGACGGTCGCCGTATTCGCCCGCCCATCCTTCCGCCATCTCGAAAACCTGCGGGTCTCGGTCGACGCCGGTCACCTTGGTGGCACCCGCGTCAAGAAGCCCGCGCGCATAGCCACCGGCCCCAAATGTGCCGTCCAGCCAATGTCCTTCGATTGGAGCACAGGCCTCCAGGATGGGGCCAAGCAAAACCGGTATGTGGTGAGTTTCAGACGATTGCCGAGCAGCGGCGGCCATGTCTTAAACCTCCTCTTCGTCACCAAGAAGTGTCCA
The DNA here is from genome assembly GCA_051009475.1 of Boseongicola sp. GTDB lineage: Bacteria > Pseudomonadota > Alphaproteobacteria > Rhodobacterales > Rhodobacteraceae > CAXMNX01. The sequence continues at coordinate 619 of JBPCWO010000119.1, read as the reverse complement.
GATGTCGGAGCCACCCAATTCATCAAGAAGCGCTTCGACTTCGCCGTCCTGCGCATCAAATGTCTCGGGTTTCCAAATCTGGAACGTGTCGCCCATCGCCATGAAATAGGCCTCGGCATCTATTCCGATTTTCTGGCGCAGTCGTGCCGGCAGCACGATGCGCCCAGTCTCGTCGACTATAAGTGGCAAGGATTGACCGTTGAATAGTTGCTCCATCGCCCGGCGCTTGGCCGAACCGCGCGGCAACCTGTCGATTTTCGCGTCTACGTCATTGGCCGCATCGATCGTAAAGCATTCTAGGAAGTCACGTCTGTGGTCGCCATAGACGACAACGAACTCGGGTGCCTTGCCATCAGTCCAGCTTGGGTCACCGGCTTCGAGCACACGGCGAAAATGGGCCGGGATTGAAACCCTGCCCTTGCCGTCCACCTTTTGGACGCCTTCGCCTCTGAACCTTCGAACCACTGTCCCCGCGGCCCCTTCGTTGTTTCGCCCCCCGAAAGCGAAAACGACGGATCGGACTGCTGCCAGAGTCCGATCCGCCGCCCTCGTCCCGTTTCCGGGTTAGTCCAGCTGCGCGCGCCACCTGGGGGGATGTCTGCTCGCCCGCGCGCCGGAT
>JBPCWO010000118.1:0-5423 GCA_051009475.1 Boseongicola sp. | reverse complement strand
GAGTGCCATCGCCCGTATGAACGTTGATGTATTCATCAACGTCCAAAACCACGACGGCATCTGCTGATTTTACGCGCGAGTGTTTGGCGGCGGCTTTCAGTGCAGCCCTTGGTGGGCGCTCACCTTTGGCAATAGGATTTTCGATTCTTGTGACAACCCCGCGCTTTTCCAGCGCTTCCAGAATTTCAACCGTCGGATCGTCGCAATCGTTCGTGTAAACAAGAAAGTGCGTAATCCCCACAGCCAGGTGATATGCAACCCAATCAAGGATGAACGGCCCTTCATTTCGCATTGTTGTAACGGCAACGACGCTGTCCAACGGTCGAATATCTCCCGTTGGCAATTGCGCGGGTGCAACATCATTTCTTCGAGCGGATTTTCGATAGTGCTTTGCTGCGGCGTTATCGGCTGTGTTGGATTGAGTGTTCGGCAAGAGCGCAAGCGAGGGGTCTATTCCGAATTCAGTTATCAGATTGCCCAGTCGACTATCCGGATGTGGAATTGCGCCAGGAATGCCTTTTAGTTCAGGACGAATCCAGTCAGCGTGCAAATTGATCCCGCATGTTGCATCAGTTTCAGATCGGGTGCGGCGCCTTGGATTTGACTGAAGCAAACGCTGCCGCGAAGCCGCTGAATAGGGGTGAAATACTTCTTCAGGCTGTGCATGGCTAATTTCGCCACTTTCCTGAAGTGCGAGACTCCAGTCCTGGTCAGACGCGCGATCGCACATCGCCTGTAGCGCGGGGCTATTTCGCGGAACCGCCACCACACTTGAACTCACCGAGTATTCATCGGCCCATCCCAATAGATACCCGTCACGAACTACAAACGGACTAATCCCAACGATGTCCGGCGCAACCCAAATGCGATTCTCCAATTTCGCGAGTAACTGCCAGGCAAATCGATCGGCGGAAGTTTCTGCTTGTTGAATATCGTTTGCAGAACAAAGCGTTACGCCAGGAGGTGAATTTGACACGTTATCGTACGTATAAAGCTCAACCGTATAACCGAGGCGCACGAAAGACATCATCGAAAGCAGCTCGAGAAAACTCAGCTGTCCTCGCGCCCAAAACATCGCGATCCGATAGTCCATCGGTGTTATCCGCCCGAATTTCCTGCCGCTTAGAGACTAGCGGAACCGTGCGCCGCTGCCAAACGGGAAACAGCGTTCAACTGGTCAGAGACAACCGACCTTCTGCTAATTCAACCCAGTATGAACAACCGGCAGGGATCGCATCATCGTTGAAATTATAGTCGGGACTGTGAACTTTTGCCGTGTCGCCGTTCCCGACCAGAATATACGCGCCAGGCCGCGCATTGAGCATAAAGGCAAAGTCCTCGCCACCCATCGTCGGCGGTTCGTCGTGACACTGACCAGAAACGCGACGGGCCGCATCGGCTGCAAATCCTGTTTCGTCGGGGTGGTTCGACATTATTGGGTAATTTCGCTGGTAATCAACCTTGGCTTTTGCGCCATAGGCCGCAGCGGTATGAGTTGCAATTTCCTGCAGGCGCTCTTCAACTACGTCCCGAACATCGCCATCCAATGTTCGCACGGTGCCTCTGAGCGTTACGGTCTCCGGGATTACGTTAAAGGCTGTTGAAGACGTCTGAAAGGAAGTGATCGACACTACAGCCTGCTTGATCGGATCCACGGTGCGACTGACGATGGACTGCAATGCAAGAACGACGTTGCAGGCAGCGACCGTAGTATCAACAACTTCTTGCGGTTTGGCAGCATGGCCGCCTCGTCCCGTTATCGTGATCTCAACTAAATCTGCAGCTGCAAAAAACGACCCCGATCGAATAGAGAACTGTCCGACATCCATTCCTGGCCAATTGTGCATACCGTAGACTTCGTCGATACCAAATCGCTCGATTAGTCCTTCGTTGACCATTTCACGGCCACCGCCACCGCCCTCTTCGGCCGGTTGAAATATGACGGCAACATCGCCGTCAAAATTTCTTGTCTCGGCCAGGTATTTCGCCGCGCCCAACAGCATTGCCGTGTGCCCGTCGTGTCCGCATGCGTGCATGGCACCGTTGGTTTCGCTCGCGTAGTCCACGCCGGTCGCCTCTTCGATTGGAAGAGCGTCCATATCGGCCCGCAATCCGACCGTTCGGCCAGAATCCGACTTTTGACCGCGGATCACACCGACGACACCCGTTTTCCCAATTCCCGTGACTACTTCATCGCACCCGAATTCACGCAGCTTTTCGGCGACAATCCCAGCCGTTCGATGAACGTCAAACATTAATTCGGGGTGGCGATGGAGATCATGACGCCACGCAGTGATCTCGTCGTGCAACTCGGCGAAACGATTTCTGATAGCCATTGATCTCTTATCCTGTTGGCGCCCGCATTTTCATTTTCAAAAAAGTGCGTAAAACGATTCAAATCGTCCAAGCTGGAAAAAATGAATGTGCGAGGGCAACCCCCACACATCCCACTAACAAGGACGCAACTCTCTTGGTCTCAGGCGCGAGCATCGCCGACAAGGCGCCAGATCACTGGGAACGCTATAACCGCAACGATGAGTTTCAGCGCATCAACCCAAATAAAAGTTTTGACTCCATAGACATACCAGTTTTCCCAGCCGTATCCCATGAATGCGCTTTCGCCGCCGAGGCCCGCAAGAAGCCCAAAGCCAGAGCTAAGCCAGATTACGCCGGGGACATAGACCGCAAGTATCCCAACAGCCATGGCGCCAGCCATACTGATTGGCGACCTATCCCAGCCAGCGCGTGCCAGTGCGCCAACCAGATAGGCAGCGATCAGAAAACCAAGAAGATAGCCGCCAGTCGGACCAAGCACGTATGCCGCGCCAATGCCTTTTTCCGGCGTTCCAGCGAAGACCGGCAAGCCCTGAAGCCCAAGCGCCAGATAGGCAGCAACAGTCGATGCCCCAAGGCGCGGGCCATACGCGGCCCCAAGAACCATAACAACCAAAAGCTGCAGAGTAACAGGCACCGGAACGCTTGCGATCTGAATTTTTGCCGAAATCCAAAGCGCCGCAACGCCTGCGACCAAAAGCACAAGGCGCTTCAGCCAAATCTGACTACCTTCAGCGGACCAAAAGACGTCGGTGAGAACAGGGCGAGTACTGAGCGTGGACATAGCCGATTTCCTCAAGAGTGGCGATTAACTTGCGGCGCTTATCGCATCCCCTCAATACAGGGGCAAGCATCGCAGATGCGGCCGAATGTCTATTCCGATTTTCGTACGTAGTGGCTGGTCATTCGATAACTCTTTCGCGGCCCTTCAACAATCCAGGTCGAGCTCCATTCCGGAAACTTTTGGAAGTCGTACTGAACTTCGTACCTATCCGGCGGGCACAGATAGGTCGTTCCCGGAGTGGCGGCGCCAATGGGAATGCTGTGAAACGGTCGCATGTCTTCGAACGCTATGTCGATCCGATTTCCATTGACGCTCCATACATACCGACGTTTCGCTTTCATGGGCGCGGCTGCGCGTTCGGAAGTCAGCCATCCTTCTTCGTCGTGAATAAGACGCGGGCCTGAGCGATGAAATTTCGCTTCGCCTTCTAACTCGTCCCTAGCTCCATCCTCGTGAAGAATGATACGCGACAAAAGCCAAGCCCCTTCCAAAACGGCCAAAGACGGCAATCCGCTCATTCCGCGTCTCGAAATCGACCAATGGATACGTCATTGCCTTCACCGCGGAAACGCACAGCAGATCCGTCGGCATTCAAATCGACCGAGTAACAAGACCAGGCGCTGTTTGGCGGCCACTGGCTACAGTATTGGCCGTTTTGCACGTCCCACGCTCCCCAGCTATCTGCGCCCGCGTTATAAAGTGTGCGTCCGTTTGCCCGAAAGTCCTGCCAGGCAGCCGCATAATCGACAGTTTGGCCGAGCAGCGTTTCACGGATCTCGCCTTCTTCCAAAACGCGCCAGTCTTGGGCCGCCGTGGGCAGTGCAACAACAGTCAATAGGGCCGTAAGAGTTTGGCGCACAGTGGCCTCCTTGTTCCTTTGACCTTGCCAGTCTAAACGCGAGGCGCGCGCAAACAACAGGTCCTGCAAAGAAAGCCCATCAGATGATCCCACGCTATGCCCGCCCGGAAATGGTTTCCGTATGGTCGCCAGAAACAAAATATCGGATCTGGTTCGAAATCGAGGCACATGCCTGCGATGCAATGGCTGATTTGGGTGTCATACCAAAAGAAAACGCGGAGGCAGTTTGGAAAGCCAGGGACACCGAATTTGATGTGGCCCGAATTGACGAGATCGAGGCCGTTACAAAGCACGACGTCATTGCATTTCTGACCCATCTTGCGGAAATCGTCGGTAGCGAAGAAGCACGATTTGTCCACCAGGGTATGACGTCTTCTGATGTCTTGGACACGACTCTTAATGTTCAGTTGATGCGTGCTGCAGATATTTTGATTGCAGATATCGAAGCATTGCTCGGCACGCTGAAGCGGCGAGCGATGGAGCATAAGTTGGATGTGCGGATCGGGCGCAGCCACGGCATTCACGCCGAACCAGTTACGATGGGACTCACATTCGCGCGGTTCTACGCAGAAATGAAACGCAACCTGGACAGATTAAAAAATGCTCGGCTTGAGATCTCGACCGGCGCCATTTCCGGCGCTGTTGGTACATTTGCAAATATCGATCCATCTGTCGAAGCCCACGTCTGTGGAAAGATGGGGCTCACACCCGAAGATATTTCGACGCAAGTAATTCCGCGCGACAGACACGCAATGTTTTTCGCGACACTTGGCGTGATTGCAAGTTCGCTCGAAAACATCGCCGTTGAAATCCGCCACATGCAACGAACAGAAGTGCTGGAAGCCGAGGAGTTCTTTTCCAAGGGCCAAAAAGGGTCCTCTGCGATGCCACACAAACGAAACCCTGTACTGACAGAGAACATTACCGGACTAGCGCGCCTTGTTCGCATGGCGGTGGTTCCCGCAATGGAGAATGTCGCGCTTTGGCACGAGCGCGATATCTCGCATTCCTCGGTCGAGCGCATGATTGGCCCGGACGCGACTATCACTCTTGATTTCGCGCTGAACAGACTTTCGGGCGTCATCGACAAGCTTGTTGTCTACCCCGAAAACATGATGAGTAATCTCAACAAGTTCCGGGGGCTTGTTCATTCACAGCGTGTGTTGCTGGCTTTGACTCAGAAAGGCGTCAGTCGCGAGGACGCCTATAGGCTGGTTCAGCGCAACGCGATGAAAGTCTGGGAGGATGATAAGGATTTTTTAACTGAGCTAAAATCAGACTCTGAAGTCAATGCGGCATTATCTGAAGTGGAATTAGAAGAAAAATTCGACCTCGGTTATCACACGAAACATGTAGATACGATATTTGCACGAGTTTTTGGGGACACGTAGGCGTTGCGACACCAATGCAAACTTCACTTTATTGGAACGAGGCCTTGTGCTATAC
>JBPCWO010000117.1:0-21905 GCA_051009475.1 Boseongicola sp. | reverse complement strand
GTTGGTTGTTATGTCCCAGGTGGCAAATTCCCTATGGTTGCCTCTGCGCACATGTCGGTTTTAACGGCCAGTGTAGCCGGTGTACCGCGCATCATTGCATCGGCGCCGCCGCAAAACGGGAAACCTCATCCTGCGATCGTCGCGGCAATGCATCTTGGCGGAGCCCACGAGATCTACATTCTCGGTGGCATCCAGGCGATCGGTGCTATGGGATTGGGCACCGCAACAATCGATCCGGTTCATATGTTGGTTGGACCCGGAAACGCGTTCGTCGCCGAGGCCAAACGGCAACTGTTCGGGCGCGTTGGCATCGATCTTTTTGCCGGGCCGACCGAAACCATGCTTATTGCCGACGATTCCGTTGATGCGGAATTGTGTGCAACAGACCTTCTTGGTCAGGCCGAGCATGGTTACAACAGCCCCGCTTCCCTGATTACGAACTCCCGCGCGCTGGCCAGCGAGACGTTGTCGGAAGTTGATCGCATACTTGAAATTTTGCCGACCAAGGAAACCGCCGAGGCGTCATGGCGCGACTATGGCGACGTAATCCTCTGCGAAACATACGACGAGATGCTCGATGTCGCCAACGACATGGCCTACGAGCACGTTCAAGTGATGACCGACCGCGACGACTGGTTTCTGGAAAACATGCATTCCTATGGCGCACTTTTTCTTGGGCCGCGCACCAACGTTGCCAATGGCGATAAAGTCATCGGCACAAACCACACTTTGCCGACAAAGAAGGCCGGTCGCTATACTGGCGGTCTTTGGGTCGGTAAGTTTTTGAAAACGCACAGTTATCAAAAGGTCCTGACCGACGAGGCCGCGACATTGGTTGGCGAATACGGTTCGCGACTTTGTTTGCTCGAGGGCTTCGTGGGGCACGCCGAGCAATGCAACTTGCGCGTTCGACGTTATGGTGGCGTGAATGTGCCTTACGGTGAACCGGCACCGTTCCGCGATGCTGCCGAGTAACCAGGTCGGCAAGTGACTCCGAAGCAAATCAAATCCACGGTAGCGCCTCTATTTGCGGCGATGTCGTCTTTTGACGCTGAAGCGGTCCAAACTGTACTCGGTCGCTTAATGAGCAAAGACTCCTTGCTGCGGGTTTGCCATCCATTCGGTGAACTGTCTGGCCCAGACGCCTATTATGAAAACTGTCTATCTCCTCTTCTTGTCGCAATTCCGGATCTCGAGCGCAGGGAAATGATCGTGATGGCTGGCACTACTCCCGAAGGTCAAGATTGGGTCGGAGCGATGGGCAATTACATGGGTACATTTGTGGCCCCATTTCTGAATATTCCACCAACAGGTCACTTGGCCCACATGCGCTACCACGAGTTTTATCGGATCGATGGTGGGCGGGTAGTCGAAGCGCAAATCATCTGGGATATCCCCGAACTGATGATGCAATCTGGCGCATGGCCAATGGCACCACAACTTGGTGCTTTTGTTTGCACGCCGGGGCCGATGGCTGGCGACGGACTAGCAGTTTTCGGAAGCGGTGGCGCGGCGCTGGATCATGTCACGGCGATGCTTACAGACCTTTGTCGTCATCCGGATGAAGGTGGCCCCGAGGTGATGCGGCTTGATCACTATTGGCACCCGCACTTCAACTGGTACGGACCTGCTGGAATAGGCGCTTGCCGTGGAATCGAGGGATTTCGAAACTGGCATCAGATCCCATTTCTAAACGCGATGCCGGATCGAAAGCTCGATGCGATGGGCGATTTGATGTCCCACTGGATCGGCGAAGGCGATTATGTTTGCGAAACCGGTTGGCCGAATATGCGCCTGACAATCACCGGCGATGGCTGGATGGGCATAGCGCCAGCCGGGCAAGAAATCCTTTTGCGCAGCCTTGATTTTTGGCGATTAGATGATGGGCTCATCCGTGAAAACTGGGTGTTGGTTGATCTGCTGGATCTTTACGCCCAAATCGGCGTTGACGTTCTTGGGCGTATGGCTGAATTCAAAAAGGCGCGCCCGAACGGCGCTGTATCCCTTACCAGAGGAGCCGCCTTGTGAGCCTGCCAAAAACCCCATCATTTCGCCTGGACGGAAAACGTGCGCTTGTCGCGGGCGCGTCTTCCGGAATCGGAGAAGCCTGCGCGGTCGCCCTCGCCGAAGCCGGTGCACATGTGACATTGGCGGCAAGACGCGCCGACAAGCTCGCGGAACTTGCTGAAAATATGAATGCTGCAGGATTCAGTGCTAGCTCGATGGCACTTGACGTAGCCGATGTTTCGGCAACCGAAGCGGCGGTTCTTGAGAGCGGACCATATGATGTGCTCGTAAACTCGGCGGGTCTTGCACGTCACGGGCCGTCAGTTGACACGACCGAGACTGATTTTGACGCTGTGTCGGGTTTGAACCTGAAGGGGGCCTACTTTCTGACCCGCGCAGTGGCGAAGGGATTAATCATAGCGGGCAAGCCAGGCAGCCTGATCAATATTTCCAGCCAAATGGCCTACGTCGGTGGCATCGACCGCGCAGTTTATTGCGGCACCAAGCATGCAGTCGAAGGGTTCACCAAAGCATTCGCTATCGAATGGGGGCCAGTCGGCATCCGCGTCAATACCGTGTGCCCCACTTTCATCCGGACCGCATTGACCGAAGTGACTTTCAAAAACCCTGATCGCGTGAAGTGGATCGAAGAGAAAATAAAACTCGGTCGCGTCGGTGAAGTCGAAGACATCATGGGTCCGGTCGTTTTCCTCGCCACCGATGCGTCGGCACTTGTCACCGGCACATCGATCCTTGTTGACGGAGGATGGACCGCGGACTGATGAGCAAAGACCAGGTAACATCTTTGGACGTTGCACGGCGCGCCGGTGTAAGCCAATCCGCGGTAAGCCGAGTATTTACGCCTGGTGCCTCTGCCAGTGCTGCGACGGCTGCGAAGGTCAAGAAGGCGGCGAACGAACTGGGGTACCGACCAAACCCCCTTGCGCGCGCGATGATCACCGGGAAAAGCCGGATAATAGGGCTTCTGGTTGCGTATCTGGACAACCAGTTTTATCCGCTGGCGCTTGAACGTTTGTCGGCCTCGTTGCAGGCTCGCGGCTACCATATTCTTGTTTTTATGGCGAAAGATTCAAGGGATGGGATCGACGAGATTATACGAGAATTACTGGATTATCGCGTCGATGGCATCATTGCTGCTAGCGTCGACATGACCAGCGACCTAGCCGAACGATGCGCGCAGGCCGGCATTCCGGTTGTGCTGTTCAACCGGGGTCAGGACGGTTCAGGTTTGTCGACCGTGACGTCAGCCAATGTTGATGGCGGTCGCAGAGTTGCAGATTTTCTCGCACGCGGCGGCCACTCCCGGATCGCGCATATCGCTGGCTGGGGCGAGTCTTCAACTGGTCGAGACCGTCAGCGCGGGCTGGTTGAAGGGCTATCTGCCCACGGTCTCGCACCGATCGAGATAATCGATGGAATGTACGATCGCGACGTTGCTGCCAAAGCAACGCGGAAATTAATGGCGCGGTCAGAGCCCCCAGACGCGATATTCGTTGGCAATGATCATATGGCCTTGGCCGTTATGGACACACTCCGGCATGAACTTGGCCTGAAAGTTCCGGATGATGTTTCAGTGGTTGGCTACGACGATGTCCCACTGGCTGCATGGGGTGCCTATGACCTCACGACTGTGCGGCAGCCGCTGAACAGAATGGTGGATGCCACGGTCGATACGCTGCTCGCCGAAATCAATACAAAAGATCGACCCGGGCAGAAAACCGAAATTGACGGACCGCTGATCGTGCGAACCTCGGCCCGCATTCCCGACGGATGGAAGACATGAGGGGATTTTCAAATCGTTGGAAGGACTTTCCCGACTACATCATCGGGATCACGAAAGAGATATGGGAAGACCGCCGCGTCGAAACGCTCAACCACTATTACAGCGACGACATCGTTGTGCGATCACCCGGATCGGTCGTTCTGGGAAATCAAGATGTGATCGCGGCAACCAATGCGACGCTGGTTGAATTTCCAGACCGCCAGTTGCTAGGCGAGGATGTCATTTGGTCCGGCACGCCGGAAGAAGGAATGCTCAGTTCGCACCGCATTCTTTCGACCGCAACGCATCTGGGAGAAGGCGGATTTGGCAAACCGAGTGGCAAATCGCTTCGATATCGCGTCATGGCGGACTGCCACGCCATCAACAACCAGATTAACGACGAATGGCTGGTTCGTGATCTGGGTGCGATCGTTCGGCAGATGGGATTTGATCCCAAGGATTACGCTAGCAAACTGATCGAAGCTGAAGGCGGCCCGGAAAGCTGCGTCAAGCCGCTAACCCCGCACACTGATCAACCCGGCCCTTACAAAGGCAACGGAAACGACAACGAATGGGGCAAGCTCTATGCTGATATCGTGTCCCGCATTCTGGATGCAGATATCGGTGTAATCGAGGCGGAATATGACAGAGCCGTACAAGCGGAATACCCCGGAGGAGTAACTGGGCACGGCTGGGACGCGGTTGAGCGGTTTTGGACCGGACTGCGCGCGAGTTTCCCTAAGGCAGAGTTTACAATTCACCACCGGATCGGTCGCAGTGATCCGGATATGGCGCCCCGCGCAGCGCTCCGATGGAGTCTTTGGGGCGAACATGAAGGCCGAGGCGAATTTGGTGAGCCTACAGGAGCCGAGGTCTATGTGCTGGGCATCTGTCACGCCGAGTTTGGCGCGCTTATCGGCGGTCAGCCCAAGCTTCGCCGCGAATTTGCTTTGTACGATGAGGTTGCTGTGTGGAAGCAGATCCTGATGGCGCAGGGCTGATGGACAACTATGCCAGTCATATGTTCACAGAAGCAGTTCAGGCAGAACAAGCGGTGCTGGGCATGCGCGATCGCTTCCAAAAGATGTATCGCAGCCGTTTCACCGATGGTTTGGATGACGACACGCGCGATTTCATCGCCACCAGAACGTCATTCTACATGGCGACGGTCGGCGAAACTGGATGGCCCTATGTCCAGCATCGGGGCGGTCCGCCGGGATTTCTAACGCTGCTGGATGACGCCCTTGTCGGTTTTGCTGATTACAAAGGCAACAAACAGTTGATTTCCAAAGGGAATCTCACTGGAAATGATCGTGTTTCGCTCTTTTTGATGGATTATGCTCGCAAAGCGCGCCTCAAGATCATTGGCCACGCCAAAATGATTTTGGGCGAAGATGATCCAGAGCTTGCCGCGCAGCTCGAAACTGTCGGGCAGGGGCCGGTCGAACGATTAACCACAATCCGCATCGTTGCTTACGACTGGAACTGCCCGAAGTACATCGAGCCAAGGTTTACCGAGGCCGAGATAGAAACCATGCTTGGCCCTCGGATCAAAGAACTAACTGACGAAAACGCCCGTCTTCGCGAAATGCTCGCTGCAAAGGAGCTCGACAAATGACTGCACAGATCGTTCGCTATGGCGAACTTCAGCCCTGCAAGACCGCCTTTATCGATGCTCACACGCCGGGATCGGATCAGAAAGAGAACTTCACCATTGTCGGCGGCGGTGTCAGCGAAAGTGCAGACCAACACGTCCATATCAGCGATGCCATCGGCTTCAACATCGGCGCAGCGGGGCAACCGCCGAAATGCCGAAACTCACTTCATTCCCACCGCACTGCGGAAGTGTTCTTTGTGCTCAAGGGGCGTTGGCGATTCTTCTGGGGCCGCTGGGGCACAGCCGGCGAGGTAACGCTGGAAGAAGGCGACATATTCCACATTCCGACCGGGATATTTCGGGGCTTTGAAAACATCGGTACCGATTATGGGATGATCATGGCGATCCTTGGCGGTGACGGTGCTGGCGGCGGCGTGATCTGGGCACCCCAGGTAATCGAGGATGCGGCTGATCATGGCCTTGTTTTGTCCGACAAAGGTAAGCTCTACGATACAAAGAAAGGGCAATCGCTGCCTGATGGCGTTGGCAAAATGCCGCTTCTAACCGACGAGGAACTGGCTAGGTTTCCCGAACCGACCACTCTGGATGTCGTTCCAAATCATGTAGCGCGTTACCTCGATTTGATGGCACTTGCCGACAAACAGCCCGCCCAGGTCATCGGCCCCAATGCAGCACTCAGGGACAAGCCGGGTTTTGATGTCGAGTTTCTCGCCCGCGGATCGCTCGGCCACGCACCGTATCGCACGGAAGCCAACGAAGTTCTTATGCCGGTTCGCGGGCACTGGCATGCCGATGTCGATGGCAAAGCGAATATACTGGCCCCCGGTGATACATGCCTCGTCCAGCCTGGCTCGACGGTCCGCTTGGCACCGTCAATGACGGGCGAGGCGAGCCTTTACCGCGTGCGATCCACCAATGACCCCGCTGGCGCGACCTGGACCGGGTGATGGCGGCAGCGGATCCCGAAAAGACCCGCGATGTCTATGAAAAGAACGCGGCTGGCTATGACCGAAATCGCGCTCGCGCGTTTTTCGAGGCGCGCTGGCTTTCGCGGTTTGCCGATTCAATCCCACATGGTGCCAACGTACTGGATCTTGGGTGTGGTGCAGGAGAGCCTATCGCCGCGTGGCTGATTGGTGAGGGTTTTCAACTAACTGGCGTCGACTTTTCTGAAGCGATGCTGGAAATCGCGCAAAAACGCTGGCCACATGGTGACTGGCGCCAGGGCGACATGCGCACACTTGATCTGGATGCGCGCTTTCAGGGCATCATCGCCTGGAACAGCTTCTTTCATCTGACCAAAGACGAACAACGCGCTTGCATTCCCCGCCTCGCGCGCCACCTCGAAACGGGTGGGGTTCTTATGGTTACTGTAGGACCAAAAGACGGGATTGTCACCGGAGAGGTGGAAGGCGACGCCGTCTATCACGCCAGTCTGTCAGCCGCTGAATACACCGCCCGGTTGGAAGAAAGCGGCCTGCGTCTAACGGCCTATATGGCCGAAGACCCCTGGTGCGATTATCACAGTGTCCTGATGGCACGAAAGGACTGAACACATGACCACGCCAGTGTTCGACGGCCATAACGATGCGCTCAGCCGTCTTTGGTGCGCAAATGGCGACCCTGTTGCCGACTTTTCCATCAATGCCGGACACGTCAATGTTGATGCTTGCCGCGCAGGCGGCATGGCGGGCGGATTTTTCGCGATCTATTCGCCTACGACGCGCGCCGAATACGATTTTACTGATTTCGATCCGGCAGTTTTTGACATGCCATTGCCGCCGATGATGGACGAAGGTTTTGCGCTGGGCGCGGCCATAGGACAGGCGGGCATCGCGCGAAAACTGCATAACGCCGGATTGATCGAGATCGTAACGGATGCGTCGTCGCTTGGCCGCTCCTTCGTTGACGATCCGATCACCTGTATCCTACATCTCGAAGGCGCCGATTGTATCGGGCCGGACCTACTTGCGCTCGATGCACTCCATGCACTTGGCCTGCGCTCGATCGGGATCGTTTGGTCGCGCCCGACGATTTTTGGCGACGGGGTTCCATTTGCATTCGGGCGCGACGGTGACACCGGCCCCGGGTTGACCGACGACGGCAAGCGGCTCGTTAAACGCTGCAAGGAACTTGGCGTCATCATTGATACCTCGCACCTGACGATGAAGGGTTTTTGGGATGTGGCCGAGGCCGGCATTCCGCTCGTTGCGACGCACTCGAACGCAATCGAGATTTGCAATACGACCCGAAACCTGACTGATGAACAGCTTCAGGCGATCGGCGAAACCGACGGCATTGCCGGGTTGAACTTTGGCACGATTTTTCTTGATTCTGCGGCCTGGAAAACCGGTAGGTGCGGCATTGACGCCTGCATCAGGAACCTGGCCCACATGATCGACACCGCGGGCGAAGACCACATCGCGATCGGGTCGGATTTTGACGGTGCGCCAATGCCAGACGGCATCGGATCGGCCGCTGATTTGCAAAACCTCACTGCCGCAATGAAGGCTGCGGATTTCGGGGACGAGCTTATCAACAAAATCACACACGAAAACTGGCTGGCCTTTCTAAACCAGCACTTTGAAGGACCAAAGACATGACAATTCAGACCACGCATGTGGGAAGTCTTCCGCGCAGCCAGGATGTGGTTGACCAGATTTTCGCTCGCGAGCGAAAAGAACCGCTTGATCAGGCAGAATTCGATCAGGTGATGACAGACCATGTTGCCGATGTCGTGCGCAAGCAGAATGAGGCGGGGATCGATATCGTTAGCGACGGGGAAACCTCGAAGATTTCCTATGCAACTTACGTCAAGGACCGTTACAGCGGTTTCGACGGTGACAGCCCGCGAAACGCGCCTGCTGATCTGAAGATGTTTCCAAGTTTCCTCCAACGGCTTGCTGATGACGGCGGCACACCGAAATATGCGCGACCTAAGTGCGTTAGCGAAGTAAAATCAAAAGGGCAGGGCGAGCTGAAAAAGGATATCGCAAACCTCAAGGCGGCGATGGCGACAAATGGGGTCGAGCACGGTTTCATGAATGCCGCCAGCCCCGGTGTTATCTCGTTGTTTCTGCAAAATGATTTTTATTCGACACGCGAAGCTTATCTCGCGGCCTTGGCGGATGCGATGAAGGCGGAATACGAGACCATTGTCGCCGCCGGGCTCGATCTGCAGCTTGATTGCCCGGACCTCGCGCTTTCGCGTCACATGCTGTTCACCGAATTGTCCGACGACGAATTTGTCAAAGTCGCGCAGAGCCATGTCGAGGCGCTGAATCACGCGCTTGCCGACGTGCCGGCCGAAAACGTGCGCATCCACATCTGCTGGGGCAATTACGAAGGCCCGCATGTCTGCGACATCGACATGGCCAAGATGTTCGATACGCTGATGTCGACGGATGCGTGTTATGTCCTGTTTGAAACCTCAAATCCCCGGCACGGCCACGAGTGGATTGTCTTTCGGGATCGAAAGTCCGACATTCCCGACGATAAAGTCCTTGTTCCGGGTGTTGTCGACACGACAACGAACTTTGTCGAACATCCTGATCTTATTGCCCAACGTATTGAAAGATTTGCTGAAATCGTTGGTTCCGAACGTGTGATCGCGGGTTCTGATTGTGGGTTCGGCACGTTTGCCGGCTTCGGCGCAGTCGATCCAGAAATCGCCTGGGCCAAACTTGCTTCACTAAGCGAAGGCGCGCGCCGGGCGGGATGACGCCGCTGATAATGATCCCTGGTTTCATGTGCGACCAACGTCTGTTTGGTCCACAGATCGTCGCACTGGGCAGGGATCGCCAGATACTCGTGGTGGTGCCAACCGAGCCGACGGTCGAAGCCATGGCGGCGGCAATCCTTGGTGCGACACAGGGCCTGATCTGTGTGGCCGGGCTTTCGATGGGCGGCATCGTTGCGATGGAGATGCTGCGACAAGCGCCGGACCGGATTGAGCGACTGGCATTGATGGACACAACGCCGCTCGCTGATGCGGCAGAAAACTATGAGACGCGAAACCGGCAGATCAAAATGGTCTGGAAAGGGCATTTGGCCGAGATAATGCGGGAAGAATTGAAGCCAGCGTATCTTGTGGATTCAGATAATAGGAAGGCAATTCTGCAGCTTTGCACCGATATGGCGGAGGGCTTGGGCCGCCACGTATTCGAAGCGCAGTCAACGGCAATTCGCGATCGCGCCGATCTTCAGGTGGCGTTGACGCAAGCACCGGGCAATACGTTGATCCTGCATGGCAGCGAAGACCGGTTATGTCCTCCCGAAGGTCACAGCCTAATGCACCGCCTGGCGCCCGGTTCTGCCCTTGTCTCGATCCCCAACGCCGGCCATCTTCCTACGTTGGAACAGCCAGCGGCGACCACTGCGGCGCTGGCAACTTGGCTTTACTTTTAACTCGTAGCTGCGCCAGAAATGTCGTTTTCAAGATAGTATTAGACAGAAATGTCTAGTGTCGTAACATGAGCATCCATAGCCTGTCGGCAGAATCGTCAGGAAGCGGGAGGGACGCTCGTGAAATCGCACTACCGCGTTGTTGTCATCGGCGGAGGTGTCGTTGGGTCATCGGTCCTCTATCACCTCGCGAAACTTGGCTGGACCGACGTGGTCATGCTCGAACGGTCCGTTCTGACCGCGGGGTCAAGCTGGCACGCCGCGGGTGGTATCCACGCGTTGAACGCCGATCCGAACATGGCCGCGCTTCAGGCCTATACGATTGATCTGCTGTCCGAAGTCGAAATAGAATCCGGCCAAAACATCGGCCTTCACATGACCGGCGGTTTGACCCTTGCCGGAACGCCTGAACGCTGGGAATGGCTCCAGGCGAACTATCGCATCTTCCAGTCCATTGGCATAGATGATTGCGCATTGATGTCGCCGGAAGAAGCGCAACAGCGCTGTCCGATCATGTCGACCGAAGGCGTTCTGGGGGCAATGTGGGCCGACCGTGAAGGCTATATCGATACCACCGGCACGGTGCATGCCTATGCAATCTCAGCGAAAAAACGTGGTGCCGAGTATTACGAACACACCAAAGTCGAAGAACTGAACCAGACGACCGATGGCTGGGAGGTTGTGACCGACAAAGGCAGGATAACCTGCGAACATGTCATCAACGCCGCAGGTCTCTGGGCCAAGCAGGTTGGGCGTATGGCCGGGATCGAACTGCCGGTATCGCCGCTAAAGCACCACTACTTGATCTCCGACACGATCCCCGAAGTTGCCGCTTTGGATTTTGAGGTGCCGATGACAGTCGACCTCGAAGGCTTCACCTACATGCGGCAAGACCAGAACGGCATTCTTCTGGGTATCTACGAGATCGACCACGAACATTGGGCGATGGACGGTGCGCCATGGGACTACGGCATGGAGCTTTTTCAGGAACAGACCGACCGGATCGAAAACGAATTGATCATGGGTTTTGAACGCTATCCGGCCTTGCAGGAGGTCGGCGTGAAGACTTGGGTCAATGGCGCCTTCACCTTCAGCCCCGACGGTAACCCGCTGGTGGGTCCTGTGCCGGGCAAGCGCGGTTATTGGTGCGCTTGCGCGGTGATGGCGGGCTTTCTGCAGGGTGGCGGCGTTGGAAAAACGATTGCTGAATGGATGATCGAGGGCGAGCCCGAGGCCGACGCCTGGCCGATGGACGTGGCGCGCTACGGTAAATTTGCCGAGAATAAACAATATATTAAAGAAACCACTGGCCAGTTCTATTCGCGCCGTTTCGTGATGTCATACCCGAACGAACAACTGCCCGCGGGTCGACCGCTGAAAATGGCACCCGCGCACAGCGCGATGACCGACGCCGGCTGCCGCTGGGGCGTTAGCTGGGACCTGGAGACGCCGCTTTACTTCGCGCCGTCCGAGGACTTTGTTGAAAACCTGACGCTCAAACGCTCGAATGCCCACGACATCGTCGCGGCGGAATGCAAGAACGCCCGCGAAAACGTTGGTATGGTCGATATCACCGGGTTCAGCCGCTATGAAGTCACGGGGCCGAACGCCGAGGCCTGGCTCGACCTCTTGATGGCATCGAAGCTTCCCGGGCCCGGTCGCGCTCGCCTCGCGCCCATGTTGGCTGAAAACGGCCGGTTGAAGGGTGATCTGACGATCTTCAACTGGGGCGACGGCACTTGGTGGATCATGGGGTCCTATTATCTTCGCGCCTGGCATATGCGCTGGTTCAACGATCATCTGGAAGGTGGCGTTCGGGTGCGCGATCTGGGTGAAGAAGTGTGCGGCTTCGGGTTGACGGGCCCGAACAGTCGGAAGGTGATCGAAAAACTGACAGATCAGGACATCAGCACACTTCCGTTCATGGGGTGCGGCGACTTCGATGTCGGCGTTGTGCGTGCAAAAGTCGGGCGCATGTCGGTGGCGGGTGAGCTCGGGTTCGAGGTCAACTGCCGCATGGGCGATCATATCAAACTTCGCCGTATCCTGTTGGAAGCAGGCGAAGAACTCGGTCTTCAGGAATACGGCTTCAACGCAATGCTGTCGATGCGGCTTGAGAAAAGCTTTGGCATCTGGTCGGCCGAGTTCCGGCAGGAGTACACGCCGGGCGAAACTGGTATGGATCGCTGGATCGCCTGGGACAAGGGTGACTTCAATGGCAAAAACGCAGCGATCGCCGAGCGCGATGGAAACGGCCCGAATCGCAAACTCGTAACGCTGGATGTTGACGCAGACGATGCCGACGCTAGTGGCTACGAGCCTATATGGTCCGGCGGCGACCTTGTCGGTTTTGTGACCTCGGGCGGCTATGGCCACACGGTGCAAAAGTCACTGGCGATGGCGCTGGTGAACACTGATCTGGCGGTCGAAGGCCAGGAACTATCCCTGCATATTGTCGGCAAAGAACGCACCGCGCGCGTAATCGCGCCGTCGCCCTACGATCCGACGGGCAAGGCGATGCGCGGGTGACCGAGCGAGCCACACGCACACGGAGTCGCCGCCGCGGGCAAACCGCCGACGCGCCCGTGCGTGAGGTCAATTATCGCCAACTAAAAAATCCGTTTCCACCGATGGGAGTCTTCTCCGAAGATCGCATCGCGGCCATCCACGAAGCGGCGCTTTCAGTCCTCGAAGACCTAGGAATCAAAGTCCTGCTGCCCGAGGCGCGCGACCTCTTCATCGCCGGTGGCGCGAGGCTAAAAGACGACGACATGATCCACATAGGGCGCGAGGTCATCGACGCCGCGCTGGCGACCGCCCCGCGTTCGATCCTGGCCAAAGGCGCGGTGCCTGAACGCGACGTGCTGCTAGAACCTGGCAGTCTGGTATTCCAGCCCGGCGCAGGCGCACCGCACGCCACTGACCTTGTGAAGGGGCGTCGCCCTGCCACCGGCAGCGATTATCGCGAACTAACAATGCTGACCCAGCATTTCGATGTTTTGCAAATGATG
The DNA here is from genome assembly GCA_051009475.1 of Boseongicola sp. Taxonomy (GTDB): domain Bacteria; phylum Pseudomonadota; class Alphaproteobacteria; order Rhodobacterales; family Rhodobacteraceae; genus CAXMNX01. The sequence continues at coordinate 9,082 of JBPCWO010000117.1, read as the reverse complement.
CCGCCGCTGGTTGAACCACAGGATGTTCCGATAAATTTGCGCCACTACTTCACGATGGAAACGCAATTGATGCTTTCCGACAAGTTGCCGTTCATTTACTCGCGCGGCACGCCGCAGGTCGAAGAAAGCTTTGAAATGTTGTGTAAGTTCAGAGAGTTGTCTGACAGCGATTTTCTGAACAACGTTTATGCATACACCATCATCAACACCAATTCGCCGCGCCAGATTGATATCCCAATGGCGCAGGGGCTGATAGACTTCGCCAAAGCCGGTCAGGTCTCGGTAGTCACACCGTTCACGTTAATGGGGGCGATGGCACCGATCACCGTTGCCGGTGCGCTGACTCTTAGCCATGCCGAGGCGTTGGCCGCGATCACACTCACACAACTCGCCCGACCTGGCGCGCCGGTTTGCTACGGCACATTCACTTCCAACGTCGATATGAAATCCGGCTCTCCGGCGCTTGGAACGCCGGAGCATTTCAAAGCGTCTCTGGCAGCGGGGCAACTTGCGCGGCTGATTGACTTGCCCTGGCGCTGCGCCAGCGGATCCGCCGCCAATCTCGGTGATGCACAGGCAGCCAATGAAACCCAGTTCGGCCTTTGGGGTTGCCTCTTGGCAGGCTCGACACTGGTACTTCACGCCGCCGGGTGGCTCGAAAGCGGCCTCACCGTTTCCTACGAAAAGCTCATTACCGACGTCGAGGTTCTGCAAATGGTTGCCGAGCTTTGCGCCGACACCCAAGCGGGCAGCGTCGAAATTGGGCTTGATGATCTGGCTGAGGTTCAACCTGGCGGCCACTTCTTTGCAGCCGGGCAAACCATGGCACGATACAGAACCGAGTTTTACGAACCCCTTGTCGCGGACTTTTCGAACTTCGGAACCTGGGAGGAAAGTGGCGCCCAGGATGCCACCACCCGAGCGACTGCAATCTGGCGGCGCATTCTGGCCGAAGGGCCGGGGCCGCAATTCGACGACGCCAAAATAGGCGCTCTTTCCGATTACATTCACCGCCGCACCGAAGCGGGCGGCGCACATCCGGTAAGTTGACATGGGTCTGACAACGCCGCTCCATAGAGACGACCCCGCCAAGGCGCCGCTTGTTGGCAATATCAAAGTCACGCGGCAGGATTGGCTGGATGCGGCCATGGACGTGTTGATCACCGACGGCGTGGAGAGTGTGAAAATTCTGGCGCTTGCGGACCGTTTGAATGTGTCAAGATCTAGTTTTTATTGGTATTTCAAGGACCGTGCCGATCTTTTGAATGCACTGCTGGATCATTGGGAAGGCACCAATACCGCGGCTTTGGTGGGTCAATCCAATGCATCGGCAAAGACTGTCACCGCGGCTGTTTGTAATGTGTTTCGCTGCGTGGTGAACCCAGCGCTCTTTGACATCTCACTCGATTTCGCGGTCCGCGACTGGGCGCGCCGGTCGAGCGACGTACGCGACGTCCTCCTTCGGTCTGACGCGCGGCGGATTTCAGCGTTGCAAGCCATGTTTGGACGCTATGGTTACAAGAAAACCGATGCACTCATCCGCGCACGGGTTTTTTACTATATGCAGAACGGCTACAACGACGCCGACCTGAAGGAACCGATCGAAGAGCGGATGCGCGTGCTTCCGCATTACCTTTTTGCCTTTACGGGCGTTCAACCACAGGCGCAGGAAATCGAAGAGTTCCGCGCATATTCCATCCGCGTTCAAAACGGAGCTTCAACATGACCAAATCCCCCGACGCAATCATCATCGGCACAGGCGTGATCGGTGCAGCGACAGCGTTCGAGATGGCGAAATCCGGGTGGAAGACACTGTCGCTTGATCGAAACAGCCAGATCGGCCACGGCTCGACCGCAGGCTCCTGCGCGATCATCCGGATGCATTATTCAACTTTCGACGGCACCGCCTTTGCCTGGGAAGGCTATCACTATTGGCGCGACTGGGTTGAATACCTCGGCCTTGGATCAGATGCCATTTTGGCCGAGTTTCGGCAGTGCGGTTGCATGGTGATGAAAACACCGGAAAACGAATTCCTGTCCAAGCACGTCAAGAACAGCCGCGACCTGGATATTCCGCACGAGGAGTGGGGCGAAGCGCAGATCCTTGAACGGATGCCGATCTATGCGCTCGACAGCTTCTATCCGCCCAAGGCTCCCGACGACGACGACTTCGGACAACCGAATGGCAGGTCGCTAAACGGCGCGGTGTATTGGCCAAACGGCGGCTATGTGACCGACCCCGCACTTTCAGCGCAAAACTTGGCCGATGCCGCTCGTTTGCACGGGGCTGAGTTTCGGCTCGGGGCCGAAGTGGCCGAGATCCTGAAAGACAATGGCCGGGTCACAGGCGTGAGGTTGGCGTCCGGCGAAGAAGTCCACGCGCCGGTTGTTATCAATGTGGCCGGCCCAGGTTCGGCAATAGTGAATGAGATGGCGGGCGTTACGGGTGAAATGACAATCCAGACCCGACCGCTTCGACAGGAAGTGGTGCACGTGCCGTCGCCCGAAGGTTTCGACTTTGAAGGCACCGCCCCGGTAATTTCCGACAACGACATCGGCGTCTACATCCGGCCAGAGCACGGCAATCACATCCTGATCGGTTCAGAGGACCCGGAATGCGACCCGCATTACTGGACCGAGGACGACAAAGATTACGACCGAAACTTCACCGAGCAATGGAAAACGCAGGCGCTTCGTTATGCGCAGCGGGTTCCGTCGCTTGGCATTCCGTCGCGGATGCGGGGCGTGGTTGATCTTTATGACGCCTCAACCGACTGGATTCCGATCTACGACAAATCTTCGCTCGGTGGCTATTATATGGCATGTGGCACCAGCGGAAATCAGTATAAGAACGCCCCGATCGCCGGAAAGATGATGGCCGCACTTGTGGATTACTGCGAAGCGGGAAGCGACCACGACGCTGAACCACTGAACTTTCGACTTCCCTACATCGGCCGTGACCTCGACGTGGGATTCTTTTCGCGCAAACGCGAGATCAATCAGGAATCAAGCTTTTCGGTTCTCGGCTAAATCGAATTCAATCAACGGCAGGTGAGGACGCCTGCGGCCGTGTGTCAGCAGGCGTATTTTGTCGAACTCAAGCGACCCAGCGTTCTGTCCGCTTCGCAGTAAGCGTGCCCAGTTTCTGCTATCAACACGCTGATATTAAACAGAAAAGCCAAAGAGCTGGCACGTGCCGCGGTGCCAGTTTGATCTAGAGCAAGGCCGGTCACCCTGGATCTGCCTAATTTCGGAAAAATACCCAAGGCCAAGGGACACCCGAATTACCTCGCAATCAGTCGCTTTCCTTACAGTTAAGATTGTACCGAGACTTGCCGATGCCGAAACGAACAAAGGCCGAATATTGCGATTGATCGAAGAGAATAGGAGCCCGATATGAACGTTCTGATCATCTATGCCACGATCGAAGGACAGACAGGCAAAATCGCGAAATTCGCAGAGAATCTGGTGCGCGATGCCGGTCACGAAGTCCGAGCAATCAACTCCCAGGAAAAGGTCTCAGATGTGGACTTTGAAGGAATAGAAGGCGTCATCCTTGCCGCTCCGGTGCACGAAAGAAGGCATCCCTTGCCGTTTGAAGTCGTATTGTCCGCGCATCACGACGAACTTGCGAAACGTCGAACACTGTTGCTTTCCGTAAGCTTGAGCGCAGCATTTCCAGAAGGGCTGGAAGAAGCAAATGAATACCTGGTCGAGATGAAAATGCGTGCGGGATTTGATCCGGACGAGGAATTGCTTGTCGCCGGGGCAATCCGTACAGAAAAATACGACTACTTCGCATCACAAATCGTTCGCCATGTGGTATTGCGTGGGCGAAACTTTGATCCAAATGCTGGCGCGCACGAATTCACCAACTGGGATGAATTATCGTCCAAAATTGGCAGCTTCCTCTCAGCGGCATAATCGTTCTAACGATCACTCAGGCGGTAAGTCCTCATCGTCTTGCAATATCCGCCAGGCATCGCCCTCGAGGTCCTCAAACTGGTTTGCGCGGATTGTCCAGATGAAGGCCGCTAATCCCAGTGCGCCAAGTATCAGAGAGACCGGAACGAGTATTGCCAGTACGTTCATGACCACCGCACCCTAAGCGAGTTAAGAACAACGGTAATTGACGAGGTCGACATTGCCAGCGCGGCGATCAACGGTGTTGCAAATCCGGCCAGAGCAAGTGGCACCGCGACCAGATTGTACGTCGCGGCAATTGCAAAATTTTCCCGGACTCTGCGGCGTGCCGCCCTGGCGACACGAACGGCAGCTGGCAAGCGTTCCAAACTTTCGTGCAGCAACACTATGTCTGACGCGGCACGCGAAGCATTGAGGGCACTGGCTGGCGCAATCGACGCATGCGCGGTTGCAAGCGCACCAGTATCGTTCAGCCCGTCGCCAATCATCAAAACGCAAGCTCCCTCGCGTTCAAGGCGCTGCAAATAGCTAATTTTTTCTTCGGGGCGCAAATTGGCGGCAAACTCTATTATCCCGAGGTCGGCGGCGACTTTGTTTACGGCGGTGTCGCGATCGCCACTGATCATGTGGACGTCAATGCCCAATTTCTGAAGTTTGCTGATCGCCGACGTTGCTCCGGTGCGAAGAAGCTCCTGCCGCTCAATTGAATGAGTTTTCCCATCGGCAATCCGAAATGCGGTGCCTGCCACGCCACCGCCGACCCAATCCGGCGAACCAAGCAACACTGTTAGTCCGTTGAATTCTCCCGAGATACCCTTGCCCGCATATTCGCGCACGTTATCAATTTTCAAATCCGGTTCGCTTTGCAACTCCATCGCAATTGCTTGTGAAACCGGATGCGCCGAGGCACGGGCTAACGCCGCGAGCACGCCACTTTCTTTTGCGTCAAGGCTTCCCAAGCCCGAAATCTCGGCACTGGTGGTAAGTGTTCCAGTCTTGTCAAAGACAACCGCGTCAATCGCGCCCAGACGTTCCAATGCCGTCGAATGGCGCACCAGAAATCCATCCCTGAACAATCGCCCCGCAGCCGTTGTCGATACTGCCGGAACTGCAAGGCCCAAAGCGCATGGGCAGGTGATGATCAAAACCGCGACCGCGATATTTAACGACAGCCGCGTGTCACCGGTCGCGAAGGCCCAGCCAGCGAAGGCGAATAGCGCCAATAGGTGCACCGCCGGGGCATAGATCTGTGCAGCTTTGTCGGCCAATGCCGTATAACGGTTTTTTGCGTTTTCAGCCAACTCAACTAGGGCGGCAAACTGGCGCAAAGTCGTATCTTCGCCCACTGTGGAAACTTCAGCGATCAGCCGTCCATCAAGGATGGTTTCGCCTGCCGTGAGCGGTTCACCGGGGCTGACTGAAACCGGATCGCTCTCGCCCGTAATCATTGACCTGTCGACCAGCGCAAGGCCCTCTCGAAGCCAGGCGTCGACCGACATCTGATCTCCAGCCAATAGTTGAATACGATCGCCAACTCGCAGTTCCGTAGGCCGCACCGATTCCCGTACATGTGCAGTTATCCGGGTGACGCGGGTATTTTCCAATGCAGTGAGTTCTGCTGCGGCTGATCGCGCCGCTTTGCGGGTCAGGTGATCGAGGTACCGTCCTATCAGCAGAAAGAATGTCAGGGCAAGCGCGGCATCAAACCATGCGTGATGTCCGCCATAAGCGGTCTCATAAACCGACATCGCACACGCGATTGCAATCGCCACCGCGATAGGCACGTCCATGTTCAGTCGCCGCGCCGACAATGCGGACCACGCAGAGACAAAAAACGGTCGCGCAGAAAATGCGACAGCGGGAAGCGCGATTGACGCGGAAATCCAGTGGAACAGCGTTCGCGTGGCGTCCGCAGCGCCCGACCAAACCGCGACGCTCAAAAGCATGACATTCATCATCGCGAAACCGGCAACCGCGAGGCACATAAGCAGATCGCGACCATAAGGATCCGCGTCCGACGCGCCGATCAATTCCGGATCAAGTTCGCGCGCTGCGTATCCCGCAACCTGCAGCGCAGAAACCGCATCATGGGGATCGATTGTTCCATCAATCTGCACCTGTTTCCGGGTCAGATTTACTCTTGCTCCGACCACCCCGGGAAGTGCGCGCAGCGTTCGCTCTACTGTTGAGATACAGCCGGCACAGCGCAATTCAGGTACCGAAAGCGTCAAGCCACGCTGACTACTGGCCGGTATGGCGCTGGGCTTGGATACGCAGCCCGGACAGGCGACCAGAGTGTTCATTCAACCACTTTCAAAACGATCCGCCGACGGAACATCGCACCGTTTTCCGCGCGTGCCTCAAGTCTGAGGTTCCAGTTCCCGGGCACCAGTGCAACCGGCGCAGTAAACGTTTTACCGTCAAACTCAAATACCGGGTTTTGGTCTTCGCCGGTGTGCGTCGCGCGACCCAATATGGCCTGCGTGATCTCGGGCCTGACCGGCCCCGATTTGTCGCTGAATGCAAGTCTCAGCGCCGATCTGTTTACGGAAGCATCTAACGTCCAATCCAAGGCATTCTGCGCTGCGCGATCCGCTTCGAAACTCTGGCTGGTCACATAGGAGTTCTTTGTTTCCAGTCCTGGAAACGTCGCGATCGCGTTGAATGCCAACGTGAGATTAACTGCAATGATCAACCCGAAAGCGGCCACGAAACCTGCAAGCACATGCCAACCCTTGATTTCATTCGTCATTTTGCGGCCTTTCCGTGGAATGTAGTATCGCGCCGCGCACGCGCCTGGTCGCCAGTTGTCGACACCCAAATTCGAAAACTCGTTTCCTTTAATTCAGCTTCCGCGCTGCCAGCCGGAGCAGTTACGTAAACGCGCGCGAGTATTTGACTGTCGATTGGTGCAGATATCGCCGTATCACCGTCTTCTTCGCCTTCGATCGAGAGCAGTAGTGCTCCTGCATCGTCCAAGGACATGGAAAATTCAGTGGCCGCGCCGGTCTGGTTTCGCAATCGCACTTCGTATGTGTTGCGGACCGACCCATCAGCAAGCGTTACAAATGTTGGGTTTCGGACTGCGGCAACGCTCATCCCGACTTCCGAACGCATGAAAAGGGCAACCACCAGCCCCAACCCGACAAGACCCCAAATGCCAAAGTAAATCATTGTGCGAAGTCGGAATACATGAGGCAGCAGTGCGCGTGGTGCGGCACCGGTGCGCTCCGCCGGTTCATCAGCTAAAGCCATATAATCGATCAAGCCGCGCGGTTTGCCGATGCGTGACATAACATCGTCGCAGGCGTCGATGCACAGAGCGCAAGTGATGCATTCAAGCTGCTGACCGTCGCGGATATCTATCCCCATGGGGCAGACCGCCACACAAGCAGAACAATCGATGCAATCGCCAAGTTTGTCGGCACCCTCGGCCTTTCGATGCTTTCCTCGCGGTTCTCCGCGCCAATCGCGATAGGCTACTGTCAGCGACATGTCGTCCATCATCGCGGCTTGAATCCGCGGCCAAGGGCACATGTAAATACACACCTGTTCCCGCATGAAACCGCCAAAGACAAAGGTCGTCGCCGTCAAAACTGCAATGGTTGAATAGGCGACAGGGTGCGCTTGAAATTTCAATAGATCGAGTGCAAGGGCAGGCGCATCCGTGAAATAAAACACCCAGGCACCGCCTGTTGCGGCCGCGATCACCAGCCAGACCAACCATTTGGATATGCGAAGTCTCCATTTCCGTGCTGACCAAGGAGCATTCCACAGTCTTACCCGGGCGTTTCGGTCGCCTTCGATCCAGCGTTCAACCAAAATAAACAGATCGGTCCACACTGTTTGCGGGCAGGAATAGCCACACCAGACCCGGCCAAATGCCGATGTAAAAACAAACAGCCCGATGCCCGCCATTATCAACAACCCGGCCACGAAATAGAATTCGTGCGGCCAGATCTCGATCCAGAAAAAGTAAAACCGTCGATGCGCAAGATCGACCAGAACCGCCTGATCTGGCAACTCCGGCCCGCGTTCCCACCTGATCCATGGTGTCAGATAGTAAATCGCCAACGTGACACCCATGATCCACCACTTCAGGCGCCGAAACGTCCCCGATACTCGGCGCGGGAAAACAGGTTCATGTGGGGCATAAAGTGATGGGGTCTCTGTTGAATTCATTCGCCGCCGCCAAGTCCATGGACATAGGCTGAGACTGCGTTGATGTCGGCATCACTCAACCTTGTGCCCCATCCCGGCATTACACCAAAGCGGGCGCTTTCGACAGAATGTGTGACAGATTCGGCGTCACCGCCATACAGCCATATAGCATCAGCGATATTCGGCGCTCCGACCTCTTCGTCGCCCAGGCCAGTGTCGCCATGGCAGGCTGCGCAATTGTCTGCAAATAACTGGGCACCGGCTGCGATATCGGCGTCTTCGGGCGCGGGCCCGCTTAGGGACAAAACATAACCAACTACGGCCTCGATTTCCTCTGCCTCCAGCAAGTCGGAAAAGGCCGGCATTTCAGACCAACGCGCATCTTCATCAGTCTCGTTTCTAACACCATGCCGTATGGTTATCATGATGTTTTCGATGTCACCGCCCCAAAGCCAGGCGTCATCCAGCAAGTTTGGATATCCTTCAGCACCGGCCGCGCCCGCACCATGACATTGCGAACAGTTCGTCCGGAACACAGCCGCGCCGCGCGCCGCTGCGTAATGCTGAAGCTCAGGCTGGCTTGACAATACTTTTAGATCAGTTCCTGCAAGCGCAGTCGCCAAGTTGGCATTCTTCGCCTCGTGAGCCGCAATATTTTCAGCGAGCTCCGCGCGGGTGGAATACCCCAAAACACCCGCGGTCGCGCGGTCGATCATTGGCCAGGCCGGATAGGCGATCGTGTAGATCACACCCCAAACGATGGTCGCATAGAAGGTCCACTTCCACCAGCTTGGTAGGGGCGTGTTCAATTCCTCGATGCCGTCCCAGGAATGACCCGTGGTTTCGATTTGTTTTTGTTCGCTCTGCGGTTTTTTCGCCATCACGATATTTCCTTACGGGACTTTCCGTCGCTGTCGCTAACGGGGGATTGTTCATTGCGAAATGGAATATCGGCAATATCACGATGCGATGCCTTGCTGCCCGGACGGAATGCCCA
>JBPCWO010000116.1:0-8193 GCA_051009475.1 Boseongicola sp. | reverse complement strand
GCACCAACGATGCCTTCGCGATGCCGGTCTTCGGGGATCCGTCCAACGCCGGCGCGAACCATGACGTCCGCCGAGGGTTTGGTGATCTCGCGCGTATCGATATGGATCGATCCGGAAGTTGCTTCGGCAAGGCCCGAAATGAGATTTGCCAGCGCGGTCTGGCCGTTGCCCGAAATCCCCGCGATGCCAAAGATTTCGTGTGCTTTGACTTCAAAGGACACGTTTTGCAGCGCATCGCGCTTTGACCGACCTGGCACCGAAACGTTTCGGAGACTCAGAACCGGTGATCCCGGCGTCACGTTCGTCCGCGCGATTTCAGGTGTGTCCGCGCCGACCATCATCCTGGCAATTGCACTTTCGTCCGCCGCGGCGGTTGGCATTTCACCCACCATGCGCCCGTGGCGCAGCACCGCAATTCGATCTGAAAACGCCAATACTTCGCGCAGCTTGTGAGAAATGAATATGACAGATAGACCGTCTTGGGTCATCGCTTTGATATTCTCAAATAGAGTGTCAGCTTCCTGAGGTGTCAAAACCGCAGTCGGTTCATCCAGGACAAGGATGCGGGCATCGCGATATAGCGCCTTCAATATCTCGACGCGTTGCCGCTCACCCACTGAAAGGCGACCAACCGGAACATCCAACGGCGCCTGCAAACCGCTGCGCTTGATAATTGCCTCGATTTTATTGCGCGCCCGATGTCGGTCGCGACTTAGGGTCATCAAGGGTTCGGAACCCAGGACAATGTTATCCAGCGCGCTAATGTTTTCCGCCAAGGCAAAATGCTGGTGCACCATGCCGATTCCTGCCGCCAGCGCCGCTTGGGGATGCCCAAGCTGTAGTGGATGCAGTTCGCCATTCTCGTCCGCCACTCCAACGGTGCCAGCATCGGGCAGATAATGCCCGAAAAGCATGTTCATCAATGTCGTTTTGCCCGCGCCGTTTTCACCAAGCAGCGCAAGGACTTCACCCTTGTCCAATTTCAGGCTGACGCCATCAACGGCAACAACGGAGCCAAACCGTTTGGTCAGCCCATCGAGCCTCAATACCGTTTCACTTGTCATGGAATTAAGGGCCGGCGATGCCGCCAGCCCATTTTCTTAGTTGTCGGAAACCGGACGGTCGTCGTTCACGTTTACGCGGAACAGACCGTCCATGATTTCTGTCTCTTTCGTCTTAACGGCAGTAACGACATCGGCCGGAACCAAACCTTCGTCCAACACGAGCGATCCACCGCCAAAGGCCATGAAGCTGTATTGACCGTAGTCTGCGGCTTCGAAGCTGCCGCCAGCCACGTTCGAGATTGCCTTGTCGATCGTCGCTTCCATATGCCAAAGGGCTGACGACAGGATGGTGCCCGGATAGTCACCCGATGTATCGATGACATTGCCGATCGCCTTTACCCCGCGTTCAACCGCAGCATCGGACACGCCAAAGCGTTCGGCGTACATAATGTCTGCGCCAGCATCCATCATCGCAAACGCGCTTTCCTTAGCCTTTGGCGGGTCGTACCAACTGTCGATGAAATTCACGAGGAACTTTACGTCCGGGTTCACTTCGCGGGCGCCGTCCATGAATGCATGCATCAGGCGATTAACCTCTGGAATGGCATAACCACCGACCATACCGATCACATTGCTTTCGGTCAGCGAGCCGGCCACCATTCCTGACAGATAGGAAGGTTCGTGAATCCAGTTGTCGAATACCGAGAAGTTTGGCGCGACTGGACCAAATGACGACCCCATCAGAAACGCCGTATCCGGGTAGTCCTGGGCAACCTTGCGCGCTGCGCGCTCTAGCCCAAAGACTTCGCCAACTATTAGCTGCGTGCCTTGTTCAGCAAATTCACGCATCACGCGCTCATAGTCAGTATTCGCCACATTCTCTGAGAACGCATAGTCGATGTCGCCTCTTTCAGCCGCGCTGTTCAACGCTTTGTGGATTCTGCTGATCCACTGCTGTTCGACTGGCAGCGTGTAAATGGCTGCAACCTTTATCTTTTCCGCAGTGGCCGCGCCTGTCGTGACAAGCGTTGCTGCTACGACAAGAAACGCAAGCAGCGTTCTTTTCGTCATCCCAATTTGTTGAATCATCACCCTCTCCTGTTTTGGCAAGGACATCATTTCCTGTCCATCCAGTCAATTTTTATAAAGCACCCATGAGCTCGAGTTCGAATTGTCGACGTTTCCATGAGCGAGTCCGCTGAAGGCAGACACAGATTGGTATGGATGCTATTCAGCTTCCTGAGACGGAGCAAACCGATGGCAGTAAGACGTATAGTACCAAATATCGCCGTCACGTCCGTTGAAGAAGTGCGTGATTTTTACGCCGACTTGTTTGGGCTTGATGTTGTGATGGATCTTGGATGGATCGCAACACTGGCCTCTGGCGAAACCGGGCCGCCACAGATCAGTGTGGCTGTTGAAGGCGGTTCCGGAACCGCAGTCCCGGATTTATCGATTGAGGTCGATGACGTGGACGCTGTTTATCAGCGCGCAAAGGAACTTGGACTGAGCATCGAATATGGACTTACCGACGAACCTTGGGGTGTCCGTCGTTTTTACTTGTCTGATCCGGCCGGAAAATTGCTCAATGTTCTAGCGCATACAGAATAACGGCAGACAGTCTGAGCTTCAGTCGCCATATGAAGCAAAGCTGCCAATTGGATCGCGACAGAGGCCGTGCGTCATGCAAAAGAGAGTCAAACTTTCAAGACTAAGAGACATAGGATGGTCACTCTGGGACCCAATCGGGCTTTTGTCCAAAGGGGATACTTGGGAGGATAAATCCTACGCCGATGAATATGACGCTTATTTATTGCAGGCGGCAGGTCGGCTTCGGCGCGATACACCTGTCGGGGAAGTTGTCGATTATCTTGTCTGGGTCGAGACGGAACATATGGGGCTGGACAAACATAGCGGACAAATAGAGCGAATAGAGGCAGTTGTCACAGCTATCGAGGCCGATGATCAACTCTGGGCACATTGATTTTCCATTATCTCAGAGCCCATCCCGTTAGTGTAGAAAGTCCTTGGTACTTTCATCACCTCAATTGGCTACACTCAGCTTCCTGTGTCTCGCTGCAAACGCAAAAACGCCGCTCGGTCACCGTCCGGAATGGGTATTTGATAACTCAAGTGGCTTCGAAATATGAAAGGCTCTGATGCAACCGCCAAATCTGGCCCGGCACTAAGTTTGGGTATTTTGCGGTCGTCGATATACTTTGAAACGTCCTGACTGAACTAGACTACTCACCACGGCGCCGCCAAAGAAAGTAGTGGAAAGGCAGACTCACAGGATGAGCGACAAAAGCTCGCTGTTTTAAGTCCTGGGAAAAATGTTGACTTGTCGTCTGGGCGCCGACACCGGATTATTAGCGCAAGATCAAGTCAAACGGAGTGCCCGACTGTGGATGAGATGAGCGAACAGACATCAAAACACGATGGGTTTCAGCGGCTCCATGAGATTCCATTTAATCGGCCAACATTGCTTGCCAACGAAGTTCGCTATCTTCGCGAAGCAATCGAGCGCCAACAGCTTTCAGGAGACGGACACTTCACCAAGCTCTGTAGTGCGCGGCTGAAAGAGCAAACCGGCGCAGCGGCGGTGCTTCTTACCCATTCGTGCACCGCGGCACTGGAATTGGCAGCGATGCTTTGCGATCTCAAAAAGGGCGACGAAGTGATCATGCCGTCTTACACATTTGTCTCGACCGCCAACGCAGTCGTTCTGCGCGGTGCAACCCCTGTGTTCGTAGACATCGATCCCTTAACACTCAACATCGCCTCAAAGCTTATTGAAGAAGCTATTACGCCGCGCACGAAAGCCATCTTTGTTGTGCACTACGCCGGAATTCCAGCGGACATGGACGAGATCCTCGAATTGGCGCGTGTTCACGGCCTTCTAGTGGTCGAAGATGCGGCGCAAGCGCTGGGTTCTACGTATCGCGGCAAGGCAGTCGGTGCGCTAGGCGATCTTGGCGCTTTCAGCTTTCACGAGACAAAGAACATTATCTCGGGCGAAGGCGGTGCACTGACCGTCGTTCGCCCCAATCTTGTGGAACGTGCTGAAATCTTAAGAGAAAAAGGAACGGACCGATCGCGCTTCCTTCGTGGCGAAGTCGATAAATACACCTGGGTCGACATCGGGTCGTCGTTTCTTCCCGGGGAACTGGTCGCTTCATTTTTGTTCGCGCAGATCGAAATGATGGACATGGTCAAGGCGCGCCGTATGGCGATGTTTGAACGCTACTCTGAAGCCTTCGCTGACATTTCCAAGACCGGGCGGGTTCAAATTCCTCACTGCCCGGAAGATCGGACCGGGAACGGCCACATGTTTTACCTGATCATGCAAAGCCCCGACGAACGCGAACGGTTCATTGCTCATATGCGAGAACGAGAAATCATGACGCCGTTTCACTACGTGCCGCTCCACTCTGCTCCTGCCGGAAAGCGCTACGCGCGAACTTCGGGAGATCTGTCGGTGACAGACGACCTGTCTGCCCGCCTGGTCCGAATGCCAATGTTCTTCGATTTGGGGATCGATATCGAACATGTCATTGCAGAGGCGCGTGGGTTCTTTGGCGTAAACAGGGACATTTAGCCCGGCGAAATCGTGGCCTTCATATAAGGTGACGCAAAGGCTGGCGCATGGGACAACAGTTTTCCTACTCCGATCCGGCGCGCCAGCCTCGCAATCGAAAGCACGCCGGACTGACGCGCTGCGAAATCGGGATCATGGTCAAACCTTTCGAACATGCGCGCCATGATACTTTTGTCGAACGTCAGTCGATAACCCTTCTTGCGAGCATGTCGCGCAAGTGCCGGGGCGGAAATGAAATTCAGAGAGTCCCAAAGGCCGCTTGAATTTGCTTCGCCTTCAACCTTTGCAATTTGGGCGGCGAAGACACGCGCGGTTAGCGATGGCGTACCGAGAACCGGGATGCCGAAATGTGGTTCATAGGGAACAGCGTAATTCGGACATATGACAACTGCGCGCCCGCTCTGGGAAAGCAAGCTCATGGTCTTGTCAACGCCCGCCCGCCAGTCATTGAGATGCTCAAATACATTGACAGAAAACGCGCAGTCGACGGCTGGGGCGTCCGGCTGCGGCATGTAGTTCTCTATGAATGCCCGATGCAATGTCACATTGGGCGACAGCTCGGCGATACGACCAAGGACATCTTCGAATTCCTGAAATCCCTCGCCGACCGGCTCGATCGCCTCAAATTTCAGGTGTGGATAACGGCGGGCGAGAATTGCGATTAGATAGCCAGTCCCCGAGCCAACTTCGACCACGCGGCCGCCATCTGGGATATCGGCCAGAATTCCCGCCATTTCCGACAAACCAAAACGGGCTTCGTTCCGAATTCTCGACAACTGCGTCGGGTTTTTGAAAAGCGCGTCGAGTTCGTTGGTTTCTCCATCCGCGAAGTCTGCAACGTGGGCGATCACGTCACGCGGCCTGAGCTCGCCACGACGATGATGCCCGCAACAATCAAAGCGTTTCCAACGATCTGGCCGAGGCTGATTGATTCACGCAAAAAAAGATGCGCGCCCAAAAGCACGATCGGATAGGAAAGTGCCGCAAAGGCGAATGCGATACTAAGGGGAATCCGCGACACGACGAAATACCAAGTAATTGCCGCCCCGACCAACACGATGGCTGCGGTTACGACCACGGGATCGAGCAAGAGTTTGAAAAGATAAATCGCGGCATCACGAGGAGGCCCCGGCATGTGACCGTGCCAATTCAGTCTGTGTTTGATAAGCACCTGGGCCGCAGAAACGGCAACGACTGCAAGCGAAATAATTGCATAGTAAAAAAGAATGGAAAGTATCCCCACTTGGACCTTGTCTGCACTTTGTCGCATCCCGTGGTGGCTGTCGCAATATCGAAGATCTTTTTGTCCGACGGGCGCAGCCACGCAGGCGAATGGACCTGTCGCCAACTGAAACGGTGCAACATTCACGACCCAGTGAAGTATGCTGGTTCGGTGTTGGGAAATGGGGTAAGTCTTAACAATGAATGTCAGAGCGCGGGTTGCAAGCAAATGCATCAGGTCTTGTTCGTGTATCCCGCTGATTTGGTGATGTTTTACAGCAAATCTGCATGACAATGCATCAACACGCAGCCGATAGCCCGTCTTTGTCGCGGTCCAGAAACGGGTTCTGGATCGGAATTATGCTGTTCTTTCTGATCAAGCTGGCGTTCATTTCGTTCGGCCTTGGATCGAAGGAGGGGCCCCGGCTAGGTGACGATGCCTATGTGTACCTTTACTATTCTCTGTCGGTTAACAACGAACTGTCCAATGCGCCCGGGCCCAAAAGCCTGAAGAATTTTGCGACTTCGGAACGATTGCAGGCTGCTCCGCCAGAGCGGCAATTCGATGCGCACCGTGTGCTTATGCGGACCGGCTTGTACCCGCGTCTGATTCTTCATTGGGCCACTAGTCACTTGCCGCTGGAGAAATTGAGTTTCTACCAAGCTTTCTGGCTTCAGGAAGTCGCCGTTTTGCTGGTGATGACAATTGGTCTCGGGACATTGGTGCTGGCTTTGCAGGAGTTCAGGTATCTTTGGCTGTCGCTTCCAATTGTGGGTCTGGCGTTGTTTCCTGGCCAAGGATTGCATTTCTTAATTCCGTCCACTCTTGCGCTGAGCTTTGCTTTCATCGCCTGGGGCGCTGTACTGACCGGCGCGAGCAGACCGCTGATGACTTTTCTAGGCGTGTTGGGTGCGCTCCTCGCGCATTCGATCGGTGTTGCGCACGTAGCGCTGGCTATTGGTTTGAGTTTGGGCATGGCGCTGACCGGACTGAAATCGCGGCGCGATTTGCTCTGGGATTTCGGTGCGATATTTTCAGGATTTGCCGTTTTTCTGACAATAGCGAGCCAGTTAAACATCGGCGATGGCACGATCTATGACTTCACAAGGCTGGGCGCGTCAGCGCTTGTCGAGAACCTTATCGGACTACCGCGTTACTATCTAAGGTTCCTCGGAATCGACCCTGTTGCCGGCATACTGGGGCCGATCGGGCTGGCTTTAATGCTGAAACGATCGAGTGGCTGGAAGTTCGGGCTCATACCGCCAAGTCGCTCGCTGATCCTTGCCGGCGGACTGGTTGCGATGATGATCTGCACCTCAATCTACATCATTGAAGGCTATCCTGCCGAAGTTCAGGTACGATTCCTGACACCGCTTTTGTTGTTAGGCTTGCTCGGCGTAGTGACTTATCTGGAATGGCCAAGAGCGCACGCCGCAAACGTCGCCTTTTGGACCATTGTTTTGGGGCTCAGCATAACTGTCACGTCATTCTATTCCCTACGAAAGCGCGATACCCGATGGCCTGAGATTGACCAAGCTGCGCTGAGGCAAGCTGTGGGAGAAGTTATTCGCAGCGACCCGATCCTCTATCTCGACGATGATTTTGCACTTATTTCCAGTTTCGTCGTCGGCGGATACCAGTTTCCGACATATTCTCCTTCGGTTCTCGCGCTTGATATTGACGCGGCAAAAACAACGCTGCGCGAAAAACCGCCGCAAGCGGCAGTTACGCTCATGCCACGCGAATTTCGGACCGAGTTGAATTTTCGTTGGTCGCTGTTTCAGCCTGCCCGCTATGGACTCGACCTGCGCGGCGGCGGTTCAATTTCACTTCGTAGCGACCAGTTGTTGGACACTTTGGCATTTGAGTGGATCGGTGACACTCCGCCCGTGGTCGAAGGAGCAAGCGGTGCGCCATGTTCGCTGCAAACGGACCTAAACCTTAGGTTTATTGCCGCGTACGAATGTCTGTCTGACGGTCCGATTGCTATCAGGGGCGAAGGCATTCTGACCGGGCTCAGGATGCCAGATCAGGCCGAGCAGGTATCGTGGCCCTGGGATGGACCACTGACATTGGAGTACCAGCCCGCGTCGCGACCAATCGGAGCACCTAAGGCTTTCCAAACCGATTTCTCGATATCAGAGTTGTTGCCGGAACCAGTTCCGTTCGACTTTGCCTCGTTACTCGGCGACCTGCACGTTGTAAGCGACGGTGGCGGATTTGTGTGGCTAGATAGTGCCAATTGAAAATGCATTCACGCATTTGCGGACAACCTTGATATTGGACGATGACTATTCGCCATCGACTGCCGAGTGGGGTGTGTAATTTTGAAGTCCAGGCGGATTGCTACTGCGCCGCAAATATAGAAG
>JBPCWO010000115.1:0-11303 GCA_051009475.1 Boseongicola sp. | reverse complement strand
CCTTCGGCAAGAGCGCGGATCGAGCGATCAGAGACCGAACTTTCAACAAATACGGCGGCAACGCCACGATCCACGATCATGTCAACGATCGTGCTGATCCGGTTCACACCCGCTTCGCTTTCAGTGGATATTCCCTGAATGCCGACAACCTCGAAACCATAAGCGCGGCCAAAATAGTTGAAAGCGTCGTGCGCGGTGATAAGCACGCGCGCTTCGTCTGGAACGGTGGCAAGAATGCCGGCGGCATAGGTCGCGATCTGCGTGACTTCCTCGGCGTAGGCACTTGCTCGCTCGGCAAAAACGTCTTCGTTGCCCGGTGCCGCATCCGTCATTGCGCCGCGAACCGCGTCAACGACGTGAACCCAAAGCGTCGGATCCATCCAAACGTGAGGATCGAAACGGTCTGTATAGGTGTCGTGCGACACGAGATCGGCCGAAGGAACGCCCTCGCCCACGGCGATTACACTGGTTTTTCGTGCAAGGTCGGCGAAAAAGTCTTCCATCTGGGCTTCAAGATAGAGCCCGTTCCAAAGCACCAGGTCCGCGCGAACCATAGCGAGAATGTCCGTGCGCGTTTGCCGGTAGGCGTGCGGGTCAACGCCCGGCCCCATCAGACCGCGAACCTCTGCCAGATCGCCCCCCACGCGTCGTGCGGCATCGGCAATCATACCTGTCGTTGCAACTATGCTGAGTGGCGCGTCCGCAGCAAATGCCGATGACGCGAAGGCCGGCGCGGCCAGCGCCCCGCCCAATCCAGCAAGTATGTCGCGACGGTTAAGTGTCATTGATAACAAGCCTTTCAGAGACGCACATGCGAATTATTCGCAATCTCAGCTGTATATGAGAATCGTTCGCAAAAAGTCAAGCAAAATCGGCATCAGATCTCTCAAATTTGAAAGGGATGCACGCGCGAATATCGCAGGAATACTTGACTTCCGACGCACTTGAGCGCCAAGAACGTGATGTCTCGGTTCCGGCACCCATTGCCGGGCAAAAGGGAACGCGGTGAAGGGCCCTGCCCTAATTCCGCGACTGCCCCCGCAACTGTAAGCGGCGAGCAAAGGCTGAAAATTGCCACTGACGCAATGTGCGTCGGGAAGGCCAGCCCGAGCATCGACCCGCGAGTCAGGAAACCTGCCGAGACGCTCACCCAGCCTGCGGCGCGGGGCGCGCGTACAGGCTACGGTTCCTCCGGCGTGGTGACATCTGATGATCGCCGTCTGGAGTGCGCTTCGGACACCTGTGAAGACTGACGCCCTGGGAGCGGCTAGCGATGGCCCATGCAGGACTAAGCGAGACGAATCCCCGCCCGGCACGAGCGCCGGGCGGCTGGATCTTGTTGTCCGCCCTAACGGTGTTGTTCTGCGCGGCGATGGTATTGTCGCTTGTCACCGGACCGTCATCGCTAGCGGCAGAAGCCGCATTGGCGGCACTGGTATCTGACACCGGCGGCCCCGAGACCATCGTCATGCGCGAAATTCGACTGCCGCGCGCTGTCATGGGGGCCTTGGTCGGCGCCAGCCTCGGGCTTTCGGGGGCGGCGATGCAGGGTCTGCTCAGAAATCCGTTGGCCGAACCTGGATTGATCGGCGTGTCGGCAAGTGCGGCACTTGGGGCGGTCATTGCACTGCAGACCGGTCTTGTCGCTTCCTTTGCGCTGGCGCTTCCGTTTGCTGCGCTTCTGGGTGCCGCGGTCGCGGTAACGCTATTGCTTGGGCTTGCGGGCGCACGCGGCTCTTCACTTGTTCTGATCCTTGCGGGCATCGCGATCAGCGCACTAGCCGCGGCGCTGACCGCACTGGTGCTGAATCTTTCACCCAATCCATATGCGGCGAGCGAGATCATTTTCTGGATGATGGGATCACTCGCGGACCGGTCGTGGACCCACGTCAATCTGGCACTGCCGCTGATGGCGCTGGGTGCCGGTTGCCTTTTGCTGACCGGGCGCGGATTGGACGCGCTGACACTTGGCGAAGATGCCGCCGAGGCGCTCGGCGTGCGATTGGTCCGACTGCGCTTGTTGGTTGTCGGCGGCACCGCATTGATGATCGGGGCAGCGACAGCCGTGACAGGTGCGATCGGATTTGTCGGGCTTGTCGTTCCGCATATTTTACGACCCCTCGTTGGCGGTGTGCCGTCGCGGTTGTTGCCGGCCACCGCCCTCGGGGGCGCGGCAATGGTTCTTGTCGCGGACGCACTTTCGCAATGGGTCCTCCCGGACCGGGACTTAAAGTTGGGAGTTTTGACCGCCTTCATCGGCGCGCCGGTCTTTTTGCATTTGATCTACCGAACACGAAAGGCGGGCCTGTGACCCTATTGTCCGTGCAGGATCTGACTGTGCGCCGGAAAGGCGAGCCGGTTGTTCGCGCCGTGTCGCTCGAGATCGGACGCGGCGAAGTTGTCGGCCTGGTCGGCCCGAATGGCGCCGGTAAGACAACGTTGATGCGTGGCGCACTTGGTCTTTTGCCGTTCGAAGGACAGGCCTCGCTTGCCGAATTGTCGCCGCGTGCGCGTGCAAAGGCGGCGGCGTGGCTGCCACAGACGCGTGAGATCACCTGGCCGATTTCTGTTGAAACCCTGGTGTCGTTGGGACGAACGCCCTATTTGGCCGGTGGTCGCCGATTGTCAGCGGAAGATCAGCGCGCGGTCGAACAAGCCATTGAGCACATGCAGCTTGAGGCTTTCGCCGAGCGCCCCGCGACCGAGCTTTCCGGCGGCGAACAGGCCCGGGTTCTGATTGCGCGGGTTTTGGCGCAGGAAGCTCCGTTGATCATTGCCGATGAACCAGTTGCCGGGTTGGATCCGGCGCACCAATTCGGGCTGATGCGGGTTTTTCGTGATCTTGCGTCAATGGGTCAATCCGTTTTCGTTTCGCTGCACGATCTTGGGCTTGCAGCGAAGCACTGCACGCGAATCGTGATGCTGGACGAAGGCGAACTTGTTGCAGACGGAACACCAGACGAAGTCTTGTCCGATGCTCGCCTGCGGGATGTTTTTGCAATTGGCGGTCACTGGTCAGACGGGCCAGACGGCGAGTTCTTTCACGTGGTTGAGCGGGTCTAAGGTGATGATGTGAGCAGTAGAAGCGAATTGATCCTGGCGTTGACTGCCTCGTGCGCTGTTCACAGCTTGGCGCTTATGTCGATTGACCTTCCTGCGGGCGGCGTTGCGTCCGGATCGAATGGTCAGGCGAAAATTAGCATAACCGCCGCGTCGCCGGGGCTTCGAGAGGCGATTGAGTATTGGGATACTTCGCCAGAGGTTTTTGAAGTCATAAAGCTAGCAGCCGCGCCCATAGCCGAGTTATTGACCAAACCTGCGGGGGCATGGGACGATCTTGCCATTTCAGACACCCAACCAGACTCCATTGCGATTCCCGAATTAACTGCAGCACCCGTGACCACCTCTGTTGCGACAGCCCTGCCCGAAGCACCACGCACCGCTTCGATCGGTAAACTTGATGCACCGGCGCTTGATGGCTCGCTTGCGAGAGTTGAGCCTTCAAATTCGCTCGCAGAACTGCCTGACCGGCAACCTGACCCTATGACATCACCTGACCCGCTGGATTTGGCGATGGTGGCGTCCATTCGACCGCCGGCACGTCCAATTGGAAACCGAAACGTTGAACCAGTGCCGCAGCAGGTCGCAAAAGGCGCAGGAGGCGGTGTGACGCGCGGCCAATCGCAAAACGACGTAGCCGCTGTTGCAATGTCTCAGTCTGCAACCAAAGAGGCTCAGGCCGCGTGGGCAGCGGCTATTCAAAGAAGAATTGCTCGACATCAACGATTCCCAAAACGTGCACGTGGAACCGGGCGTGTTCGGCTGACGATGATCATCCACTCAGGTGGGCAAATGACCGACGTTCGCGTTGCCAAATCTTCGGGGGACAAGGATTTTGACCGCGCTGCGGTAGCTGCCGCGAAAAAGGCAGCGCCGTTTCCAGCAGCACCAAAAGTTCTGAACGAGCCATGGTATCGCGTTGGTCAGTGGGTAAGCTTCGGTCGCTAGCTCTTTGTATTTAAAAATATAAAATTCTTATCGGCGTGATAGTTTCCGCCCGAAAACCAGCCAGGCCAGATAACCAATTATTGGAAAAACCAAAACAGCGGCCCAAATACAGGTTCGGAATATTCCGGGTCGTGCCGCAAGGATGCCGAGGAACACCCAGACGTTGATTGCCCAAGCAATAAGAAAAAAAAGACCGATATATTCAACCATCCTAGTTGCCCACAGAGTTGCCGCCGCCAAAGTCGCCCGCCGTGTTTAGGGCGAAGAGCGTTTGTCCATCATCAGTGTAATCGCCGATCACGAAGCCATTGTGCATTTTCCTTCGACGATCAACTCCAAAGCCGCGATTGCCGGTGCCCGCATTATTCGACAATGTCCCCTTTGAGGAACGCGCGCGCTTCGGTGGTTGTGGGTTCAGAGAAGAATGCATCCGCTGGACCGGATTCATGAATTTTGCCTTTTAGAAGAAACAGAACTTCAGAGGCAATCCGCCGCGCCTGGCCCAGATCGTGAGTCGCCATCAGAAGTTTTTTGCCGCTATCGCGTGCCACTGTCAGGATTGCCTCAATCTCCCTTGTGGAGCGGCCATCCAGGCTTGCAGTCGGTTCGTCCAGAAACAGAACCTCGGGGTCTGTAACGAGCGCGCGCGCAATGGCAAGTTTCTGTTTTTCACCACCCGAAAGCACACTTGCCCTCTGGTTTGACAAATCTTCAATTCCAACAGTGGAAAGAAACTCAGATGCAGTCTTGCGCGCCTTCCTTCGAGATGTGCCGCGGACCCTGAGCGGATAGGCGACGTTGTCGAGGACGGTTCTTCGAAGCAGTATGGGCGATTGGAAAACATACGCCTGAAGCAGATTTGCCTCGTCGCGCGGAACGGCCCATTCAGACGAGCCGCCGGAAAGGCGTAATATGCCATGACACGATTTCAATAGTGTGGTTTTGCCTGAACCATTCGGCCCCAACAGAACTGTTACGCCACCTTGACCGATTGATTGATCGACCGGCCCTAGAATGCATCGACCACCGCCGAACACCTCTGCACCTGTCAGAGTTAAGGGTAGAATGCTCACTAGGGCCCTCCCCCTTCGGTTTCAGTCACGCAATGAATTGCCAATTTCACAATAAATGCCAACGCAATCAAAATGAACCCCGGTCCCAGCGCGATCGCAAAAAAACCTTTGGACGTTTCCCGTTTTGCCCCCACAGAACTATTGCGCGGTCCTTGCCTTACAACTGATCGATCGGCTGGAGGAATTGCACTCCAGCGAGCGATCATCTCGCATTAGCCGCGTCCGCTAGCAGATATTGCGCTTTGGAGCTTAGTTTTGCCATCACTTGTCGTCCCTTAGCGATTTCGCACCCCTTTGGCGTTTCGACCTCCGGAATTAAGGGGTTCAGGAAACGTCGCTCTGTCACAATGTCTGCCGCAAACAGCCGCGCCCGCGCTGATCGCGCCTTTGAATGTAAGCTCAAAGCTATAGGAGGACGGGCATGCGAATTGGCTTTATTGGCCTGGGAAACGTCGGCGGCAAGCTGGCGGGCAGCATCACAAGAAATGGTTTTGACCTGACTGTCCGCGATCTGGATAGATCGCTGGCCGAACCATTTCTCGATCATGGTGCTCACTGGGCCGAAAGCCCGGCCGAGATGGCGGCAAATGTCGACTATCTGATAACTTGCTTGCCATCGCCTGCGGCCTGTGCGGCCGTGATGGAAGGACCGGATGGCATTCTTCAAGGTCTGCACCCTGGAATGATCTGGGCCGAGATGTCGACCACTGACGCGCAAGAAGTTCGACGCATGGCCGAGCTGGTTATCGAAAAAGGTGCGGCGGCAATTGATTGCCCTGTTTCGGGCGGCTGTCATCGTGCTGCCACGGGCAACATATCAATATTCGCGGGATGTGAACGCGAAACATTCGAACGCGCGTTGCCGATCCTGACAACCCTGGGCCGCCGTGTGCTGCATACCGGCGGTGTTGGCACGGCATCGATGCTGAAGGTCATGACGAATTACCTGGCAACAGCCAATCTGGTGACTTGCGCCGAGGCCTTGGTGACGGCAAAGGCCGCGGGACTTGATCTGGCCACGACTTACGAGGCGATAAAGATTTCCTCGGGCACGTCATTTGTGCACGAGACCGAAAGTCAGGTTATCCTGAACGGGTCGCGTGACATAAACTTTACGATGGACCTTGTGTTGAAGGATATTGGGCTTTTCCACAAAATGGCCGACGACGCTAACGTTCCTCTGGAAGTTTCGCCGCTTTTGATCGACATCTTCAAAGATGCAATTGTGCGGTTTGGCGAACGAGAGTTTTCGCCGAACATCATCAAACGGCTGGAAGAGGCAACGGGCCTGGATATCCGCGCGCCTGGCTTCCCGGCTGAGATCGCCGACGATGAACCTGAGGAGCCCGGCTACGAAATAGTTGTCGACCGGGGCTAAGCGCCGTTAGGCTTGAGGCCATGGCCGATGATCCCGATCTCGACAGCGCCTATGCGCTGGAAACGTCTGATGACAACAAGCGGTTGTACAAGGAATGGGCAGAGAGATACGACGCCGAATTCGTCGATGGCACCACGTTTCGATTTCCAGCGCTGATTGCGCACGCCTACCTTGTCGCCAAGGGCAAGTGGCCGTGTCTTGACGTGGGATGCGGCACCGGGGCAGTCGCCGAACAATTGCCGAGCGATGCCATTCTCGATGGGCTGGATCTGTCGCCAGAAATGCTCGCTGTTGCCGCCCAAAAGAAGCGATATCGGCACTTGTATGAGGCCAATCTCAAGAAACCTCTGCCCTTTGAGGACGCCAGTTATGCTGGTTTTGTAAGCTCGGGGACATTCACTCACGGCCATGTCGGAGCGGAAGCATTGGACGAACTGGTTCGGGTGACCCACCCTGGCGGTATCGCGGTTTTATCGGTCAAGCCCGAGATTTGGGAGAATTTGGGGTTTGGTACAACGTTCGCACGATTGACCCAAACCGGAATGATCGATGACTTCGGTTGGACAGAAGAACCGATCTATGGCGACCCTGCGAAAGCGCCCGAAGGCCATGGGGATGATACGGGACGAATCGTTCACTTTCGCAGGATCTGAACGGGGCGAAGGGAATTTGGCGTGCCCCGAATGTTATGTCGTGACTAGGTATTTCCCCACAGGCGCCACCAGCTCCGGCGTTCGTGCCGGTTGATCCGCGGTGTGCGCTCAAACCCGTGGCGGTCGAGCCAATCCTCGCGGCGGTCGACCACGTCTTCAATCCGATCCCATCGCCCGTTGTTCGTCTGCCGGTCGATATAATTCTCTCGACGGTCAATTCGATCTTCGAGTCGGTCAAGGCGGTCGTGCCGCGGACCTGCGTCTGCTGTCTCGGGAATGGACGTTGCCGCGACCACGGCGATCAGGGTCAAACTCATGAACTTCATAACTGGGTCCTCCTTGCTGCCCCACTTGATTGAACGGGGCAGTGGAAGGATTCCGTCGCAGAAAGAAGGGCAGGATTAATGCTTGCTGCAGATTTCGTGGCGGAACTGTCAAACGTGTACTTACCTGGCAGTCATGCCATTCACAGTTCGCCTTCGGCGAGAATAATGCTTGGCGGCGCTTCAATTGCGCGAAACGGGTAGTCGCCTTCAAATTCAAAAGAATCAAAAAAGACTTCCGCCATTTTGCTGTGTCCAAGCGCATTCAGGACGACGTGCTGTGTGGCCGATGAGGACAGTTCACCGACAACCCATTTGAAACCTTGGTTCCGAGCCGCATCGTGAACTGCCGCGCGCATCAGTTGGTAAATACCCTGGCCACGCGCATCGACTGACACTGCTCCCATGTCGACGAGAATTGCCTCGCCAACACTGATCGAACGTTTTTGGGTGTATTGGTCAGTGAGTTCAGCAGTTAGCACAGACATCGGCGCGAATTTCGGATTGTCTGGGAAACTTGCAGCGATCTGATTGCAAAAATCACTAACTATCAGACAACCCATTAATCTGCCGGATTCCGCATCCGTCGCGGCAAAGGACAAACCCTCATCGACCATTTTTTCGAACGACGGTCGCAAGTAGTCCTGGTATTCGTTCAAACCAACGGCCAAAGCGCGGTGGAGTGTACTTGCTTCGATAAATACGCGCGTGGCCAGTTTGAATGCAGGCTCCAGGTAGGTGCGGTCGAGAGGGCGAAGATCGAACTTCATTATTCGGTTACGCCGAGTTCATTTCATGTCCACGATTTCAGGGCTCCAGCGGCGGGCCAACAAATTCTTGCCCGTGCTCTAGTGCGATACGCGCCATGTCTTCCATCGAGGGGACTCCGCCGTCAGCGGCAGCAAACATGGCGCGAAACATTGCCTCCACATTACCAGCAGGAGTGAAGGCGTACCTCAATCTTCCCGGAGTTTCACCGACATTTCGAAATGCGTGAACGGCTCCGCGCGGAACAAAAGCAACGTCGCCCGGACCGGCGTGGTGTCTGACACCTGCAATCTCGACGTCGAACTGGCCGTCGAGCACAAAAAACGTTTCGTCTTCGCCGTGATGAATATGCCGGCCCGGGCCAACGCCCGGCTCGACGATATCTTCGAATACCGACAATGCACCGTTTGTCTGTGCGCCGCTTAACAGGATCGAAAGAGAGATTTGCGGTGGGAACTCCAGCTTTTCAGCTTCGGCATAGATCGTGTGAGCTCCGGCCATGTGTCGTGGCTCCTGTCTGCTATTTCGAGCGCGAATCTATTCTATCATCGGCAAAAGACTATCCACCGATGCCTTGGCATCGCCGAAGAACATGCGGGTGTTCTCTTTGTAGAAAAGCGGGTTTTCGATGCCGGAATAACCCGTTCCCTGACCGCGCTTTGAGACGAAAACCTGCTTGGCTTTCCAGACCTCGAGGACTGGCATCCCAGCGATCGGCGAATTCGGGTCGTCCTGCGCGGCGGGGTTCACGATATCGTTTGAGCCGATGACGATCGCGACGTCGGTCTTTGGGAAATCATCATTGATCTCGTCCATTTCCAACACGATGTCGTAGGGCACCCGCGCTTCGGCCAAAAGCACATTCATGTGCCCTGGCAAACGACCAGCTACCGGGTGAATTGCAAATCGGACTTCTTTGCCCGCATCGCGCAGTTTGCGCGTCAGTTCGCTGACCGACTGTTGTGCTTGTGCGACGGCCATTCCGTATCCTGGTATGATGATCACGCTGTCAGCATCCTGCAGCGCGGCGGCAACACCATCGGCGTCGATGGCAATCTGTTCGCCCTCGACGTCGGCCACAGGGCCACCGTCACCACCAAAGCCGCCAAGGATCACGCTGACGAAATGCCGGTTCATCGCGCGGCACATAATGTAGCTGAGAATGGCACCAGACGAGCCAACCAGCGCACCTGTCACAATCAAAAGATCATTGCCAAGCGTGAAGCCAATGGCCGCTGCCGCCCAGCCTGAATAGCTGTTCAGCATCGAGACGACGACCGGCATATCGGCACCACCGATCCCCATGATCAGGTGCCAGCCGATAAAGCCCGCAACGATTGCAACCAGCACCATCGTCCAGATACCAGCACCGTTGAAGTAGAGAAGCGCCAAGAGAAGACAAAGGATCAGCGACAGCGCGTTCAACCAGTGGCCCGAAATAAACGGGATTGGATTGTCGCCGGGCGGAAGGCTGAGCTTTTTTGGCTTGCCGTCGATTTTTCCAGCAAGCTTGCCGAAAGCAACGACCGATCCGGTGAAGGTTATCGCACCGATGAAAATCCCTAAGAAAACTTCGACTTTCAGGATCGAGACCTCTGTCGCGTCTTTTTTCCAAAGCTTTTCGCCAAAAGCGGTTAGATCAGCGTCCGCCAATGCGGTGCCCGCGGCCCTGATCTCGTTGACCGCGCCCAGCATGACATCGGCGTTCAGCCCAATAAACACTGCCGCCAGGCCAACAAACGAATGCAGCGCGGCCACAAGCTGTGGCATCTCGGTCATCTGAACGCGTTGCGCGACATAGACACCCGCGACCGCCCCGGCGGCCACGGTCAGGATGATCAGCCACATGTTGCCCACGCCGGGCGACAGGATCGTTGCCGCCATGGCGATCCCCATGCCGACAATTCCATACCAGATCGCGCGCTTTGCGCTTTCCTGATTTCTCAGCCCGCCAAGAGCGAGAATGAATAGAACCGAGGCCGCGATGTAGGCGGCAGAAACAAGTCCGTTCGACAGCATGTCCCTGCCCCCTTAAGATTTCTGGAACATGGCGAGCATCCGGCGCGTAACCAGGAAGCCGCCAAAGATGTTGATCGACGCGATCAGAATCGAAATCGCCGCCAGGAAGACAACGAGCCAGTTGCCCGATCCGACTTGCAAGACCGCGCCCACGACGATGATCCCCGAGATCGCATTCGTCACCGCCATCAGTGGAGTGTGCAGGCTGTGCGCAACGCCCCAGATCACCTGAAAACCGACAAAGCAAGCCAGCGCGAATCCCACGAAATGCTGCATGAAACTTGCAGGGGCGTAGGCCCCGATCAGCAACATCAATGCCCCTCCGGCGGCCAACAATGTAACTTGCCGTCTGGTTGCGGCCCTGAATTCGGCAGCTTCTGCTGCGCGCTTTTCCTCCGGTGTAAGTTCCTTGGGCTTGTCCTTTTTGGGCTGCGCGGCAATGGCCTGTATTTTTGGCGGTGGTGGAGGATATGTGATCTCGCCCTTGTGCGCCACGGTCGCGCCGCGGATCACATCGTCTTCCATATCATGCACGACCTGGCCGTCTTTGCCCGGCGTCAGATCCGTCATCATGTGACGGATGTTCGTCGCGTATAAAAGCGACGATTGCGTTGCCATCCGGGACGGAAAGTCAGTGTAACCAACGATGGTAACACCATTGTCTGTCACGATTTTTTCGTCAGCTACGGTCAGTTCGCAATTGCCGCCGCGTTCTGCGGCAAGATCGACGATAACCGAACCAGATTTCATTGCCTCGACCATATCTTTGGTCCAAAGAACTGGCGCGTCACGGTTTGGGATCAGCGCGGTTGTGATGACAATATCGACGTCCGGCGCCAGTTCGCGGAATTTCTCAAGCTGTTTCTCGCGAAACTCGGGGCTCGATGGCGCGGCATAGCCACCCGTTGCGGCACCGTCCTGGGCGGCTTCTTCGAAATCGAGATAAACGAACTCGGCACCCATCGATTCGATTTGTTCGGCCACTTCGGGGCGCACATCAAAGGCCAGCGTGATCGCGCCAAGCGACGTCGCGGTGCCGATTGCAGCCAGCCCCGCGACGCCCGCACCCACAACCAGCACT
>JBPCWO010000114.1:0-2648 GCA_051009475.1 Boseongicola sp. | reverse complement strand
AGTCGATTCCCGTGCCAAATCGGTGTCACCGACCGGCGGAATGTCGATTTTCTCAATCGAGGGATTCACAGGAATATCCCCAAAACTCAGTCCGATACCGTCGAGATAATCTTCGGCGAAGCTGCGGAACCTTGGCTCCAGGTCGGAGGGAGATAGCTGGCGCAACGTATTGTAGAGCTGCGCGGTTGGCGCATCGTCGGTATCTTCATGTTGTGGTCCGATCTTTGCCAGCAAAGCCTCAATATTGGCCTTCACGGTCAGGGCGTAGGTCTGATTTTCCGCCAGCTTGAGTGTGACGATGGCTGGCGCGACTTCGTGTGCATTCGTTTTCGTCACCTGCAGGCCAAGCGCGACAAAATAGGCAAGAGCGACCAAAAGAGGCCTGGTCGCAAAGGGTCTGGCATGTCTCATCGCGCCCTTTCAACATGCTTGCCGATGCGACACAATACGGCATACTTCCAACAGGTTTTCCGATCCTTGTTTACAACAACCAGCCTTGCATGCGGTCTTATCATCACGGCTCTGGCGGTGCCTGCTAGTGCGCATGAATATTATCTGATGCCTGAAACATTCAAGCCGGAAGTGGGCAAGAACATTTTCGTCAGCCATCGTTTGGGTCAGAAATTCAAAGGCAACGAATTGCCCTGGGTCGATAGCTGGAATGTCCGGTCGGAAATCTGGGAAAATGGCGAGAAGCGCGAGATCCGCTTCACGGATGGTGATCGCCCCGCATTGCGGGTCAAGCCGAAATCTGACGAACTAACGGTCGTTGTGCATCAAAGCAATATCGACAAGCTGGATTTTCGAACCTGGGAAAAATTCGTCAAATACACCGACAAGGACGGCCTCTCGGCCATTGCCAGGCAACATCTGGCTGAGGGCAAGCCGAAACCGGGGGAGGGCAATCCGCCGATCCGCGAACTTTATTCGCGCTTTGCCAAAACGCTGATGGCGCCCGGCGGCAGCATGAAAGGAAAAGATGTTGTGACCGGTCTCACTATCGAGCTGGTCGCGCTGGAAAATCCGATGGCGCTGGGACCGGGTCAGGCGATGCCGGTCAAACTGCTGTTTCGTGGCAAGCCGCTCGAGGGCGCAACATTGAAGGTTTTCACCGCGCCTGATACTGAATCTAAGCACCGTATTTTGACAGACGCCAAGGGCAGGGCGGACATTCCCGATGATGGACCGGGTCCTTATCTCATAAACGCCATCGCGATGACCAAAGTTGTTGCAACTGGCAAGATCGCCAACGGTGCCGACTGGGAAAGTTTCTGGGCCTCGATGACGTTCGAGCGGCGCAAGAACTGACGCCATGAGAGTTGTCGTTGCGCTTCTGCTGCTGGTTGCAAGCTTCACCTTTGCGCTTGGCATTTCGCTGCCGATTGTTCACTTCGAGAAGCTCTATTTTCTCACTGAGTCACCTTCGCTGATAGGCATTGTAACAGGTCTGTGGAGTGACGGCAGCCTGCTGATCGCCGCAATTGTATTGCTGTTTTCGATTCTGTTTCCGCTGGTCAAACTGGTCATCGTATTCATCGCTGCTGTCGCGCCGGAAACGCTGGTCGCACACAAATCTGTGCTGCGTCATGCGGGTACTCTGTCGAAATGGTCAATGATGGACGTGCTGCTCGTTGCGTTGGTGATCTTTGCCGCCAAGACGTCCGGTCTCGCCAACGCGTTTGCACAGCCGGGACTATGGTTTTACGCGACGAGTGCGATCGCTGGTGCTATTGCGGCGGGCTTGCTGAAGCGACAGCAGAAGTTGGATCAGGACGGAAGCCTGCGGCCTGGTTCGTAGCGTTCGAGTTGCGAGAGCCAATTGTCCTCATCAGCGCTGCTCATGCGACCGGTTTTTGCAGGGGGTACTTGCGCACTGTCATAAGTGATGAGTTTGTTGCGCAAGGTGCGAACACAGATGCCGAGAATCTCAGAGGCCCAGGTCCTGTTGCCGCCGCAACGGGTTAGCGTTGCAATGATCAGGTCGCGTTCGACATCTGCGAGACGGCGGCCGACATGCGGCTCAATATCGAATGGAGATGCTTCGCTGCGCTGTTTTTGAACCATGAGTGAGGGGACCCTGCATTGTTATCGAGGAGCGGAGTGGACCGGCCCGTGACGCTTTCTGCGTGGGCAGAGAATGGCATTTCATGGTAAACTGCCCGTTAAGAGGCAGTGATTATTTGTGGTTTGTGGCAACGAAATCCGCTTTTCCGGCTAGCTGGCAAAGCGGTGGAGCGCGCAGATTGGAGGATCGGCCAGCGCGCCCGGGCAATCGTCAATGTCGATATTGCTGGATTCGTGTTGTGCGCAGACCGGCAAGACCGTGATCGTCAATAGACGCCTGCCAAGAAAGGAACTCCTCGACCGTCAACGTATAGCGTTGACAGGCTTCGTCGAGACTGAGGAGACCGCCGCGAACGGCGGCGACAACCTCTGCCTTGCGGCGGATGACCCAACGGCGCGTTGAAGCGGGCGGCAGGTCGGCAATGGTCAACGGACTCCCATCGGGGCCGATGACGTATTTCACCCGGGGGCGCATCTGTTCGGTCATTGAACTCTCTACTCGATACAAAACTTGTCAGACCAGACCACAGAAAGTTACGCCGCAGGACTTAAAAATTGCTGAAGGACCGGTTAGGAAACCGGTA
>JBPCWO010000113.1:0-23267 GCA_051009475.1 Boseongicola sp. | reverse complement strand
CTTGCTGCGGGCACTGACGGGAATCTGTTATTGACGCTTGGCGCACCTCGCGAAGCCTTCTACGTGCAGACGCGAATTGGCAGCGAGACTTCTGAGATTTCAGTTCGTGATATCAGCGACTTACCTTTAGCGCCGCCTGACACGACTTGCATTGGAGTGCGATCCGACGAAGTTGCTGCAAAAATGGGACTGGAGAGTGCGCCAGCCGTCTTTGCTCCAGCGTCCGCAATCGCGCGAATTGCCGAACAACAACTTGAATCTACAGTCGACCGCCCTTCCCCGCTTTACATACGCCCCGCCGACGCCGCGCCTTCTGCCGAACCACCGCCGGTCATCCTGCCATGACGCCAGAACAACTGGCGGCGGTCCATGCGCGTGCCATGATCGTCCCGCGTTCCTGGTCGGCTGCGGAATTTGGTGAGATCCTAAATTCTGCAACCATCATTCTTTCGGTGCATAGCGCAGGATTTGCCTTGGGAAGAGTCGTGTTGGACGAGGCAGAACTTTTGACCGTCGCCGTGGAGCCGGACCAACAACGCCAAGGAATTGGTCGAATATGTTTGGAAAACTTTCACTTGGAAGCTCGGGAAAGGGGCGCCGATCACTCAATACTTGAAGTAGCTGCAACGAATAATGCAGCGTGCACGTTGTATCGGGGGGCAGGTTACCGGGACGCTGGTTTAAGAAAAGCATATTATCGAACACCCACTGGGGCGCGGATCGACGCTATTCTAATGCGCAAGCACCTGTAAGACGCATAACGTAGCGTGAATGCGGCGTTTGCCACGGCTATCGGCTGAACAAACACCAAGACTCCTATTGACGCTCCGCTGCGACTGCGGCCTTAATCAGTAATGATCTGACTGAAATCAGACGAATAACGGGCGCTTTGGGTGGAGGCCCGCCTGAAGCGTTCCCAATAATGTGTAACTTGGGAGAGACTTCATGACCGTGACGCAGAAATTCTTTGGCGCGAGCGCCATTCTAGCTCTAGCTGCAGGCGCCGCAGCGGCCGAGCCTGCTTTGATCTTCGATCTGGGCGGCAAATTCGACAAATCGTTTAACGAAGCAGCCTTCAATGGCGCACAGCGTTGGGCGGAGGAAACCGACGGCTCATTTCGCGAAATCGAGCTAAGTAGCGAGGCACAGCGCGAGCAAGCATTGCGTCGGTTTGCCGAGGCCGGAGCCAATCCAGTTGTAATGACCGGCTTTGCGTTCGGTTCGGTTCTAGACGAAGTGGCGCCAGATTACCCTGACACGAAATTCGCGATTATCGACATGGTCGTAAACCAGCCGAATGTCCGTTCCGTTGTGTTCAACGAGCACGAAGGATCGTTCCTAGTCGGCATGATGGCGGGGCTAAAAACGGAATCAGGTACCGTTGGCTTTATTGGCGGTATGGATATTCCTTTGATCCGCAAATTCGCCTGCGGCTATGCACAGGGCGTTATGGCAGCCAACCCGGATGCGACCGTTATTTCTAACATGACTGGCACGACGCCGTCTGCGTGGAATGACCCGGTGAAGGGTGGCGAATTGACAAAGGCGCAAATTAGTCAGGGCGCGGATATCGTCTACGCTGCGGCGGGCGGCACCGGCGTTGGCGTTCTTCAAGTGGCAGCCGACGAAGGCATCTTTTCGATCGGCGTCGATTCCAACCAGAACTACCTCCACCCGGGGTCGGTTTTGACTTCGATGATGAAGCGCGTGGACGTTGCGGTTTACGAAGCGATGAGCCAGGGAGCCGATCTTGAGACCGGATTCCAGGTGATGGGGCTGTCAAACTACGGTGTCGGCGTTGCGCTCGATGAGAACAATGAAAAGATCGTCAGCTATTCGAT
The DNA here is from genome assembly GCA_051009475.1 of Boseongicola sp. GTDB lineage: Bacteria > Pseudomonadota > Alphaproteobacteria > Rhodobacterales > Rhodobacteraceae > CAXMNX01. The sequence goes on along the minus strand of JBPCWO010000113.1, from coordinate 21,426 downwards.
GTTGTCGTCAGTTTATGATGCCGCTGACAAGATCGTGGCGGGTGAGTTAACCGTGCATGACTATATGTCGGATGACAGCTGCCCAGCGCTTGAGTTCTGATGACAGAAACGACCACGGACACAGGGGCGGCCGACGCGGCCGCCCCTGCTATTGAGCTAAAGGGTATTTCCAAGGCCTTTGGACCGGTTCAGGCTAACAAGGACATTTCGATCCGGGTGATGCCCGGCACGATCCATGGAATCATCGGAGAAAACGGCGCCGGAAAATCGACACTGATGTCGATCCTTTACGGGTTCTACAAAGCCGATTCTGGCCAGATATTTATCAATGGGAACGAAACCCACATTCCTGACAGCCAGGCAGCGATTGCGGCTGGCATTGGGATGGTATTCCAGCATTTCAAATTGGTCGAAAACTTTTCTGTGCTTGAGAATATTGTTTTGGGCGCAGAAGAAGGGGCTCTTTTGCGCCCGTCTTTGGCGAGTGCGCGCAAGCTTCTGACTCAGCTGGCCGAAGAATATGAACTTAATGTCGATCCGGATGCGACGATCGAAAACCTTAGTGTCGGGTATCAGCAGCGCGTCGAGATTCTAAAGGCGCTCTACCGCAAAGCCGATATTTTGATTTTGGACGAACCGACCGGGGTTCTGACCCCGGCAGAAGCTGACCATTTGTTCCGCATTCTCAAGGGGCTGAAGAACGAAGGTAAAACGATCATTCTGATCACTCACAAGCTGCGTGAGATTATGGATGTGACCGACACTGTGAGCGTGATGCGGCGTGGCGAAATGACGGCCACCGTGAAAACCCGCGACACCAGCCCAGAGCATCTTGCCGAGTTGATGGTCGGGCGAAAAGTTCTGCTGCGCGTCGTCAAAAAACCGGCGACACCCTATGCAAAGGTACTTGAGGTCGAAAACCTGCGGGTCAAAGACGACAAAGGCGTGGAACGCCTAAAAGGCGTTTCACTGGACGTTTGCGGCGGCGAGATTCTCGGGATTGCAGGCGTTGCCGGGAACGGTCAATCCGAACTGCTGGAAGTCCTGGGAGGATACCGAAAAGCAAAAGGCAAAGTCCGGATCAACGGCGAAGAGATTGATCTCTCCGGAGGTAAATCAGATGGGCAATCACGTCGAGCGCGAGGTATTGCGCATGTGCCCGAGGACCGCCAGCGCGAGGGCCTAATCCTGGATTTCCATGCTTGGGAAAATATTGCTTTCGGCTATCACCATGACGACGCCTATCAACGCTCGAAGTGGTTTATGGACAATCGAGCCATCAAACTCGACACCGCTGAAAAAATGAAGCGATACGATGTGCGACCGCCGAATCCCGCGCTTAACGCAAAGAATTTTTCTGGCGGAAACCAGCAAAAATTAGTTCTGGCCCGTGAGATGGAGCGAGATCCTGAGTTGTTGTTAGTCGGGCAGCCGACACGCGGAGTCGATATCGGGGCGATCGAGTTCATTCACCAGCAACTTGTGGCGTTACGTGACCGCGGCAAGGCGATCTTGCTGGTATCCGTGGAGCTGGACGAGATCATGTCTTTGGCGGACCGGATTGTCGTGATGTTCGATGGCCAGATCATGGGTGAGCGACTAGCAGGTCAGACTGACGAAAAAGAGCTTGGGTTGTTGATGGCTGGTGTCACAGACACCGGACGCGCGCCGACCACGGAAACGCCAACTGGGGCAATGGCAGTTGGAAACCCCGGAAAGGGAGCGTGACAAGATGGACGTGATGCCAAAATGGGCAGACGCCCTTCTGATCCCTCTAATTTCGATCCTGATTGCGTTTGCCATATCTGCGCTGGTCATTCTGGCAATCGGTGAAGATCCAATAGCGGCTATCAAATTGATGGTAAGCGGGACGTTCGGCCGGTCGGAAGGCATCGGCTACATGCTGTATTACGCCACAAATTTCACCTTTACCGGTCTTGCTGTGGCTGTAGCGTTTCACGCGCGCATGTTCAATATCGGCGGCGAAGGTCAGGCGATGCTGGGAGGGCTCGGCGTTGCGCTCGTGTGCCTCTCAATCCCTTGGCCACACTGGATTTTGGCGTTGCCAGTCGCAGTAGTCGGCGGCGCAATTTTCGGCGCCGCTTGGGCTGCTATTCCCGCCTATCTGCAGGCAAAACGCGGCAGCCACATTGTGATCACCACGATCATGTTCAACTTCATCGCGGCATCGTTGATGGTTTACATGCTTGTCGAGGTGCTGAAACCAGCGGGTGCGATGGACCCGGCATCGGCAAAGTTTCCAGCAGGCGCACATCTACCGACTTTTCGCGACATGTTTGCTACCGAAGGTAGTCGCCTTTTTGGAAGTTCGCCGGTTAATGTCACCTTTTTCGTGGCACTTCTGGCCTGCGTCGCTGTCTGGCTGCTGATCTGGAGAACCCGGTTGGGATATTCAATCCGCGCGTACGGTCACAGCGAACCTGCGGCCAATTATGCAGGCATTTCGCCCACGCGGATCATAATGATCGCGATGCTGATTTCGGGCGCTTTGTCCGGAATGATGGCAATAAATTCGGTCATGGGCGAAGCCGAGCGACTGGTATTGAACTCGGTCGAAGGCGCTGGCTTCATCGGCATTGCGGTTGCGCTGATGGGCCGGTCTCATCCGTTTGGGGTTTTGTTGGCAGCTCTTCTTTTTGGCTTCTTGTTTCAGGGCGGTGCCGAGCTGAGTTTGTGGACCAGTATCCCCAGAGAGCTGATTGTGGTGATTCAGGCGCTGGTGATCCTGTTCACCGGTGCATTGGATAATATGGTCCGAATGCCGCTTGAGCGTCTGTTCCTGATGTTCCGTCGAAAACAGCCCGAAGAAGCGACTTCGGCATCAACCAAGCCGGCGGAGTGAAGACATGGATTTTCTGACACTCATTCAGATATCTGACACGGCAGTCCGGTTCGCTATTCCACTTCTTTTTGCCTGTCTCGCCGGACTATTTTCAGAACGTGCGGGCATATTTGACATTGGGCTAGAGGGCAAAATGCTGGCGGCGGCGTTTTTCTCTGCCGCTATTGCCGCGCTTACCGCCAACGTTTGGATGGGACTTCTGGCCGGCATTGGTGCATCCCTTGCTCTGAGCATTATCCATGGCCTCGCGTCGATCACGTTTCGGGGCAATCAACTTATATCCGGCGTCGCAATCAACTTTCTGGCCGCCGGTTTGACGGTGCTGATTGCCGAAGATTGGTTCCACCAAGGGGGCCGCACGCCATCGCTTAGCGATTTCGGGCCGAATGCTCGTTTTAATCAGATCACGCTGCCCTTTGCCGATCAGGTTGGCGACGGAACGGTGGGGATACTGTACCGCGAGCTGATTTCGGGGCATTCGATCCTTGTCTACGTTGGCCTGCTGACTGTACCGCTCACTTGGTACATCCTATTTCGCACACGGTTCGGGCTCCGGTTGCGCGCCGTGGGTGAAAACCCGGCGGCGGTTGACACTGCAGGTGTCAGCGTAGTTGGACTGCGATATGCCGCGGTTGCAATATGCGGTGTGCTGTGTGGATTGGCCGGGGCCTATCTGTCGACTGGTTTGCAAGCCGGATTTGTAAAGGACATGTCATCTGGCCGCGGCTTCATTGCCTTGGCCGCTCTGATATTCGCGAAGTGGCGACCGTGGTATGCCCTTTGGGCTTGTTTGCTTTTTGGTTTTCTGCAAGCACTTTCGCTTCGACCGGATGCCGTCGAAGCACTTGTGCAATTTAGGGTGCCTGGCCAGTTCCTGGATGCGCTCCCTTACGTTCTGACAGTGGTTATTCTGGCCGGCTTTGTCGGCAAGGCGATCCCACCGCGAGCAGGTGGCCAGCCGTACGTCAAAGAAAGCTAGAAGCTAACAGACGCCATCGCTCCGATTTGTCGCATGTGGACCTACGCAGTGGGGTCAATTGGCCGTTGAAACCTCAGACCTTGCGGGCGTAAGGGGAGCCTCATGCAAATCTACCTTCCCATCGCCGAGGTCTCGGTTAATGCGTTCCTGCTGCTTGGCCTTGGCGGGATGGTCGGCGTGCTCTCCGGCATGTTTGGCGTTGGCGGCGGATTTCTGATGACACCGCTATTGTTTTTTATCGGCATTCCACCCGCAGTCGCAGTTGCCACCGAAGCAAACCAAATCGTTGCATCGTCGTTTTCGGGTGTTTTGGCCCATTTTCGACGACGCACTGTCGATCTGAAAATGGGTGGCGTGCTTTTGATCGGGGGGCTTGCCGGCGCAGCACTGGGCGTACAGGTATTTAACGCGTTAAAGGCCATTGGCCAGGTCGATCTGCTGGTTCGGCTTTGCTATGTTTTGTTTCTGGGCATCATCGGTTCGCTGATGTTCGTCGAAAGCTTGAATGCTCTTCGAAAAACCCGTGGTGGTTCTGTGGCTCCTAGGCGCCCGCACCACACCTGGGTGCACAAGCTTCCATTCAAAACGAAGTTCCGCACATCCGGGCTATATATCTCGGTCATTCCACCGATCATGGTGGGTATTCTCGTCGGCATTCTGGCGGCGATCATGGGCGTCGGCGGCGGCTTTATCATGGTGCCTGCGATGATCTACATCCTTGGGATGCCTACAAAAGTCGTCATTGGAACATCGTTGTTTCAAATTATATTTGTCACGGGCTTCACAACAATGCTGCACGCGACAACCAACTTCACTGTCGATGTGGTTCTTGCGGTGCTGTTACTGGTTGGCGGCGTCATTGGGGCACAGATCGGCACGCGGCTGGGTGCACGCCTGAGAGCGGAGCAACTTCGCATATTGCTGGCAATCTTGGTCCTTGTCGTCTGCGGCAAGCTCGCGATCGACCTGCTTTTGATGCCAGCCGAGCTTTACTCCGTCGGCACCGGAGGGGGGCACTGATGTTACGATTGCTCGCCCTGATGGTGCTCTTCGCATTGCCTGCTGAGGCAGAAGAAGTGGTTGCTGGCATGAGCCAGAACCGTGTGCAGATCACTACAAACTTTGACGGGTCGGAGATCCTTATCTTTGGGGCCGTAAAGCGCGAAACGCCTTTGCCTGAGGGTTCGCCGTTGCAGGTGATTATTACAGTTGAGGGGCCTTCATCCCCAGTGACTATCCGCAGAAAAGCCAAACGGTTCGGTATCTGGATCAATTCTGCCGCGGTTGAGGTGGACGAAGCCCCGTCATTTTATGCGGTATCCACGTCGGCAGCCTGGCGGGACGTGATCAAGGATATCGAAGATCTCCGCCACAAAATTTCCATCGACCGGGCGATTAGAGCTGTTGGTCTCGAGAGACGCGATGGAAGTGATTTCGTCGCAGCGCTGATCCGAATTCGACGCGGCGTGGACGCGTATTTCAATGATTTTGGTGGCGTCGAAGTTACCGAAGAAACGCTCTTTCGCGCGTCGGTGAAATTACCGGCAAATCTGACGGAGGGCGATTATATCACGCGCTTTTTTCTGACCCGTGATGGCGAAGTCGTCGATGTGCATGAAAGCGTGATTGACGTCAGAAAAGTTGGACTGGAACAGTTTCTGTTCAACCTTTCGCGCCAGCAGCCGTTTATCTATGGGATAATGTCGCTGACGATTGCTATCATAGCTGGTTGGCTGGCATCAGCCATTTTCAGATGGATTCGCGTCTGAGGCCAGGATTAAAACCAAACTTAACCGCGACCGATATAAGGCATTTTTGTTGCTATTATCGTCATGAACTGAACGTTGGCTTCAGGCGGAAGCGACGCCATATGAAGAACTGAATTGGCGGCGTCATCGACATTCATCACGGGGTTTTTGGGTTTACCCTGAGCTTCAAGACGGGCGTTTAGTTCCTCGACCATTGGGGTTTCGGCGTTGCCGATGTCGATTTGACCACAGGCGATGTCAAATTCGCGCCCGTCCAAACTGAGCGTTTTTGTTAATCCGGTGACCGCATGTTTTGTGGCCGTGTAGCAGACTAGACCGTCACGCGGGGAATGCGCCGAAATCGAGCCATTGTTGATGATCCGACCACCTTGCGGAGATTGCGCACGCATGATGCGAAACGCGGCACGCGCGCCAAGAAACATGCCCGTCAAATTGACCGAGACAACTTCCTGAAACTCGGCCAGCGAGATTTGATCTATGGTGGATTGAGGGCCGGAAATGCCGGCATTGTTGAACAGCACATCAATGCGCCCAGTCACCTCAAAGAAGGCGTCAAATGCTGCATCCAGCCCGGATTCGTCGGTTACGTCTGCCGGCAATGGGATGGCTGTTTCGTATTCCTCGGCCAATGCCTGCAACTGCGCCTCGCGACGTGCAACGAGGCCAACAATCCAGCCTTCGTCCAGAAATCGACGTGCCGTCGCCTGGCCGATTCCGGATGAAGCGCCTGTTATGAGAATTGAACTGGTCATGGCTGGTCCTCTGATGAGAGCGTGAAGGGTGCCGACGGAGCGGCAAGATCAGCGGTTGTGAGCGGATCCTGTGGTATGCCGAGGCGATACCGCGTGACCCAATGCAGACGCGTTTCGGCGCGAGTAATTGCAACGTAGGCAAGACGCTTCCACAACGGCAGGCCAGCTTCAATACGGCCGGCGCGATTTGCGGCATAAAGATCAGGGGCAAAAACCTGAACTTCGGGCCATTGCGAGCCCTGTGCCTTGTGAATCGTCACGGCCGAGCCGTGAAGAAACGCAGCCCCCATGTTGGCCGCAAAAGGGATCGTCGGTTCTTCTTCGCCGGGCTGTTCAATTTTCACGATCGACGCGGCCGAAACCTGCGGCTCGGGAGCGCCGAAAACATGAAGCCGTGAAAATCCGGGTCGTTTCCCTGGCCCAAGATAAATCACCTGGGCGCCCTTGATCAGCCCGCGCGCCTCAAGATCAAGCCGCTTTTTTCGGTGCTTGAGTGGCAGCTCGATGCCGTCACAGATTAGAGGTTCGCCTGGCAATAGACCATCCGCCGGTGAACCATGTGCAGTTCGAAAAGCGTTGATCAGGCGGACACGGGTCGCGTTTCGCCAAACCAGGACTGGCGATCTGGCCATCATGTCGGCATCAACTCGCTCTGCCACAACAACGCGGTCATCTTTCTTTGCAGCTTCATCGACCAGGCGCTCGAACGCTTCGAATTCCAGGCTGTCGTCGCCCAGCACATGGGCGAGATCAAGAATAGGATTATCGAGGTCCTGGCGGTGGATTCGGCTGAGCGTTAGTTTTAGCGGCGCAGGCAGATTATCAAAAACCATCGTACCTGACTGGTTAACTGGCGCGAGTTGTGCGGGATCACCAAACAGAAGGAGCGTCGGAAAAATTTCTTTCAGGTCCTCGAATTGGCGGTCATCCAGCATCGAGGCTTCGTCGACAAGGCCGATATCCAGCGGATCGTCGCGCCGTTTCCAGCCGAGTATGAAATCCGATCCCTTGAGTCCGGCGGCAGCTAACGCCCCGGGGACTGAACGATTATGTCTGAAAAATGCAGCGGCGCGGTCCAGGGCAGCGTCGGTGATCCCTTCGATCTCGGGTCTTTCACCATTCCCCACAAGCCATTCAGCGATCTTTTCGTATTCTGGATCATAGATCGGCGTGTAAAGTATGCGGTGGATTGTGGTTGCCGCGACGCCCTGGGTTCTAAGCACACTTGCAGCCTTGTTTGTTGGCGCGAGTATTGCGAGCGTACGGCGATCCTTGCGGCGCCGACCTTCATATTCACCGCTGACAGTTTCAATTCCGGCGTCGGCAAGCGCGTCGGCGAGCCGAGCAAGCAGCATGGTTTTTCCAGAACCCGCCTTGCCGATAACGGCGAGTGTGTTTGAACCACCATCGCTTCGCGGGGTTGTCATGCTTTCGTCGATATCGACGCCGGCGGATTGCAACGCTTCGGCTATCCGGTCGAATGCCTCGGCCTGATCCTCGGAAAACTTGGTGAGCGGCACCGGCATGCGCCAGACAGTAACGTTCCGCCTCATAATACGCCAGTAAGATCAGGCGGATATGGCAATCTTGTTGCGGCCAAGCTGGCCAAAGGCGCGGTCAAACCAGTGCTGGCTAATCTCGGCCGAAACGCCGGCACGCGCCAAAAGCCGAGAACGCAGCTCGGCTTCGAATGCCCAAAGGCCCACACTTATGGCGTTGCGTCCCGCACCACTTGTGCCAAGGATGGTCGGGCCCCATCCCAGGCGGCGATATATCCGTACCATCCGAGCGTCAAAAACTCCTACGGCATGGCTGAGGTGAAACCCGATACCCAGTTCAAGCCCTGCGAGCATCAGCCTGGCTGACACGCGAGGATCGGCATCCTGTGCAAGGCAAAAACGCGTGCATTCCCAAATGAATGGGCTTTGAATTTTCACCCCATCGGTCAGATTCAAAAAGTGGTCGTTGACCATGGTTTCGGCTGTTGTGGGTAAGAACCGCATCGAACCGTCATGTTTGCCGCTGTTACCTTGCCAGATTACGTAAAGCGGATTCTGGTCATCGTATTGATCTCGTTCAGTGCCATCGGCGCGCAGCGATACCTCCCACCCTAGTCGGTCATGAAATTGGCGTGCACGATCCCGGAACATCGATGAAGCGAGCTGGGGATATACGTGAAGTTCGTCGGCATAAATGTAGCGCAGCATGAATTTCCTCCGTCGTGAGTGACGAAGGTGGTGCTACGATGGTGTGAGTTAACGGCTCCGATCCAGTCCGGTCGGTTGAATTAAGCAAATTACTCCAGTGCGTGCGATGCCTTATTAGACGATCAGCAGCCCCTGACTTAGTGCCCTGGCGACGGCGTGAGTGGTGTTCATGGCTGTCAGTTTGAATCGAGCGCTTTCAATATAAACGCGCAATGTGTGTTCGGAGATTGAAAGGCTTTCGGCAGCCTGTGCGCGGCTATAGCCCATTGCCAGCAATGTCAGTGCGTCCGTTTCCCGCGGGCTAAGACTGACGACGTGGGAATGATCAGTGCCGCGTTCCAGTTCGAGCGCCTTTTGATTGATGTAGTGTGAGACGAGGATGAGGTCGCGGATATGTTCTTCGGTATAGAGCATCCACTGGTCGTCGGTTGCGTTGCCCGAGACAGTAAACAAGGCGAATTGACCTGAAGGTCCGCGGATAGGGACCGAAAAACCTTGGTTGCCCACACCGCTATCGATTGCCTCGCCAAGAAAATTCCGAACACCTTTCGATGACCAATCCAGACGCTTCCAGTCGATCGGGTGGAACCTGCGGTAGCAGGCCTGAACGACCGGATCAATTCGCGCGTAATCTTTGTCGAGATACCGCGCCACCCAATCCGGAGAATAGGTTAGTGCTGCGTATTGTTCGCCGGTGGATTTTACCGAGTGATAGACAATGTGTTCGACATCGAGCATGTCTCGCAATGCGACGACTTGATCGTTCAATTCGTTAAGCGTTTGGACTTCGTCCAGTTGCTCGATGAAGGATTCCAGCATGTCCCGTTTCCCCCTGCGCCGCTTTCGGCGCGAAAATTTGGTTCGATGCCAGATCCCGGGATGCAACGTCGGCCGCAACTGATAGCTGCCGTTCGAGGGCGGTCAGGTCATTTTTCCCGGCAAATTTCCGTAAGTCCGCCAAGACATCAATAATCCAATCGTTCGTCATGCTGACTCTCTTTTTCAAAAGTTAACGAAGCATTAATACAACCTTAGCATGTAGTTGCTGGTTGCCGAAATTCACTGGTATCAACTCCCCAGAAATAGCGAGGCGTGTGTTGATAAAGTATTGAAATAGCACAATTCAAGCTATTTTTACTAGTTCACATCGGACCTAATGAGCGACAAATTCAGGCGAATCAGTATGTGGAAACAGTCTGTTTCCAATTAGGAAACACTCGCCTCTAACGTGTCTTCAAAAGTGCGCAAGCCAGTACGAGGCGCTTGAACGAGAACAGCCATGTTTCCCGGCTTATGTTCATTCTTTCGCATTTTCATATGGGCGGCTGGAATTTCCGCCCAAGGAAAGACTTCGGACATACACGGATCGAGTCGACGTTCGACCATAAGCTGGTTTGCTGCCCCGGCCTGTTTCAAGTGCGCAAAATGGCTGCCCTGGACGCGTTTCTGGTGCATCCAGATATAACGCGCGTCCATTGTAAGATTGTAACCGGTCGTCCCCGCACAGATCACAACCATGCCACCCTTTTTGACCACAAATGTCGAAACCGGGAATGTCGCCTCGCCCGGGTGTTCGAAGACCATGTCCACGTTCACACCCTTGCCGGTGATATCCCAGATCGCTTTGCCGAACTTGCGGACCTCGCCGAACCATTCCTTGTATTCCAGCGTGTTCACTTCAGGGAGCTGACCCCAGCAATTGAAGTCTTTGCGGTTGATTACGCCTTTCGCACCCAGCCCCAAAACAAAATCGCGCTTGTCCTCTTCCGAGATAACACCGATGGCATTAGCGCCTGCTGTATTAGCAAGTTGGATAGCGTAGGATCCAAGTCCACCTGATGCGCCCCAAACCAGAACGTTCTGGCCAGGCTTCAACTCGTGCGGGTGGTGGCCGAATAGCATCCGATATGCCGTTGCAAGCGTCAGTGTATAACAGGCACTTTCTTCCCAGGTCAGGTGCTTTGGGCGCGGCATCAGCTGTTGCGCCTGAACTGTGGTAAATTGCGCAAACGATCCGTCTGGCGTTTCATAGCCCCAGATGCGCTGGCTGGGCGACAACATCGGATCGCCGCCGTTGCATTCTTCATCGTCACCATCATCCTGATTGCAGTGGATGACGACCTCGTCACCGATCTGCCAGCGGGTAACTTTTTCGCCGACGGCCCAGACGATGCCTGACGCGTCAGAGCCCGCAATGTGATAATCCGCCTTGTGTACGTCGAAGGGGCTGATCGGGATACCGAGGCCGGCCCAGACGCCGTTGTAGTTTACGCCAGCCGCCATCACCAGCACGACAACTTCGTGGCTGTCGGGCTTCTTCACCGGAACAACTTCTTGAAGAAAAGACTTGTCCGGTTCGCCATGCCTTTCGCGACGGATAGCCCATGCGTGCATATTTTCAGGCAAATGACCGAGAGGCGGCATCTCGCCAACGCCGTAAAGATCCTTCACGGGCGCATCAAAGTTTACTGTGTCCGCGTTAGTATCCAAGGCCATTTCCTTTTCCTCAATTATATTACGCTGCATTGCAGAATTACAGCTGAGTTCCAAGTGGAATTAATATTCACAAAGTAACAATGCAAACGAAATATTCGAGTTTTTGAAATTTTATGTCTTTGGCGGAGTGGCGACAGCATTGATCATCGGAATGGCCTTGGCTGCATCCGCAGAAAGATGTTGGGAAATCGAGTTGGCATAATATGCGACCAGATCCGCTTCGGCGGGTGAATAGAAATCTTCTTCGCATTGCAGGATTTGCCGCAAGACCAGAATGTCGAGCTCGCGTTTTATTTTGACCTTGTCTTCTGAAGACAGCGCAAAATCCGGCGCGTCGCCTGGCTGATTGGGGCGGATGTCGCCCATCGCCTCGGCGATATCGTCGACAGTTGCTCCATCGGGGCGCTGTACAATCGCTGCGAGAATTAACGGAACTGAAACAATCGGCACCGCCGCTCGGATTTCGCTATTCAATCGCTCTGCCAACGTATTAACCAGATCAGATGGGTTCTGTTTAGCCATAACCTTTAGCGAAACAGGATGTCCGAATGTGACGGCCGCGGCTCCAAAGCGCCCGACCTTTTTCATTATTCGTCTGCGAATATAACGCAGAGTAAAGTGGATGCCTTCGGGGACTGATGCACGAAAGCGGCGGCGGCCACTACGACCCGCGGCGATGAGCACACGGTCCTCGACCACGCGGTCATAATTGAGTGCGATAGGCACAAACACTACGTCGCGCCCGTCAAGTTTCCAGCCTTCAACGATGTAACTCAGAATTCCCAGTTTTGGTTCGCCGATCAGACCATCGCGCGAGAGCCCGCCTTCAGGAAACACGGCTTGAGTCACGCCTGCTTCGGTGGCGCGCTGAACATAGGTAGATAGCACTTTGCGGTAGAGCACGGTCCGGGACCTGCGCCGAATAAAGTACGCGCCCATCGCCCTGATCAGACTTCGCAGCGGCCATACGCGCGCCCATTCGCCAACGGCATAACTTAATGCAGACTGTGTAGCAGCAAGATATGTGACGAGTACGTAGTCAAAATTCGATCTGTGATTCATCACGAAGACGACAGTTGCTTCAGGGTCGATTTTTGAAATTGCTTCTTCGTCAACATGGTGCAGGCGCACATCGAAAAGCTTGGTCGCCACCCAGCGCGCGACTTTTATCGCGATTCCAAAGTATGCGGATGCGCTGAAAGAGGGAACGATCTCGCGCGCATAGTCCCGCGCCTTTTCGAACGCAACGTCCTCGCGCACTCCATTTTCTGCCGCATAGTCCGCAACTGCCCGTACTACTTCAGGGTCATAGATTACCCGCTGAATCATATCCTGGCGCCGCAATAGCTTGAATGGTTGGATCGGGCGGTCGAGACGTTTGTTCAACTCGGCCACAAGTCGCTCGGCGCGCCGACGAAAAAACCAACGGACTGAAGGAAACAAAAGATGAGTCGAAGCAGTCACCGCCGCGAAGAGCAGGATCAGAACGAGAAGCCAGACCGGCAATTCGACGGATTTCATCATACGCACAGCTTTGCCGCATCAGACTGCGAAGGGAAGGGCCAGAATTTGCTGATCAGTGGTTCGACAGTTAGATCTAAATCATGAGGAGCAAGAACGGGCCGAATGCAGGTACCGATGTGCATGAATTCAGGTACCGCCGAAACTCGGCTTGGCTAGGAGCAATTGCCGCAGGAGGCCTTCTGGTTGCGGCCATAGTCGGCGTGATATTTGGCGCAGAGTTTAGCAGTAATTGGGGGATCTTTGCAGCTGTCTTTGCGATATTGGTGCTGAGCGCTACCTTTTTCCTATTCATTTTTCTCGCTTGCCGGGCGCCCGTTCTATTGCGCGTTGGTCCGGAGGGGCTGGATTTGCCCGGCGGGTTCACTGCTCCTCTTACTTGGCACGACATTCATCGCATCCGATATCTGGGTGAATCCGGTTATTTGACCGGAAAACAGGCTTGGCTGGTTGTTGATCCACTTCCAGGAGTCTTACCTGCGTATCGGTTCATGGGCCCCAAAAAGGCCGAAGCCTGGCTGCTTGGAAAGATTGGAATTCGAATTCCGTTACACAGTCTGGAAACAGGGCCCGCAGTAGTGATCAGCTCGATTGAGCGTTTCAAATCTATCCGCCGCAGAGCTAGTTGAATATCAGCGCGGCTGTAACCACAATTGCAACGACAAGTGCGATGTTTATCTTGCCTAATAGCCGCGCATGACCCGCGGCCGCGGTGTCGCCCGCCATGGCTCGGGCACCGGCCTTTGTCGCCAGGTAAATGCTGACTACGAGGCCCGTAACAAGCAGCATCTTAATCCAGAAAAGCGGTGGCATGCTGCCAACTGACCTGCTGGTCACAATCAAAATCAGACCTGTCAGAATCAACAATCCCACGCCGCTTTGCCCAATTAATCTGAGCGGTCGCGCCGCCATTCCGATCGAAGGCCGATGTTCAACCGGGGCCGCAGGCATAATTGCACCGATGACCGGCAATCCCAGTCCAGCCGCGCCACCCATGAACAGTCCAAGAAAGTGTAAGGCCACCAAAAGGTCGTCTGCCATCGCCATTTCATCCCCAGTTGAAGTTATTCATTATTTTCTTGCAGTCTGGCACCTGTGAAATGGTCCGCACAAGAGTGTTCAATACTCGAGAATTGCCGCAGCGCAGCGAATTGACAGCGCCATATCCTTTCGATATCCACGCATTTGGTGAAATAATATTACTCTTAGGCTCAACAGAGGTCTGCTTATGTCGCAAGTGCAGAAAGATCGGCCCTGGCTGTTTCGCACCTATGCCGGACATTCGACGGCGAACGCATCGAATGCGCTTTATCGCGGCAATCTTAAAAAGGGCCAGACCGGGCTTTCAGTGGCCTTCGATCTGCCGACTCAGACTGGCTATGACAGTGATCACCAGCTCGCACGCGGCGAAGTTGGCAAAGTTGGAGTACCGATCGCGCATCTTGGAGATATGACGGCGCTGTTCGATCAAATTCCGATCGAACAAATGAACACGTCGATGACAATTAATGCGACGGCGCCGTGGCTGTTGGCGCTTTACGTCGCGATGGCCGAGGATCAGGGCGCCAATATCGCCAAGCTGCAAGGTACCGTCCAAAACGACATCATCAAGGAGTACCTGAGCCGGGGAACTTATGTCTGCCCGCCTGCCCCGTCGTTGCGCATGATCACCGACGTCGCTGCATGGACGCGGGAACATTTGCCAAAGTGGAACCCGATGAACGTGTGTTCGTATCACCTGCAAGAAGCGGGTGCGACGCCTGAGCAAGAACTGGCCTTTGCTCTGGCGACCGCTGTCGCTGTGCTGGACGATTTGAAAGGCAAGGTGTCGGAGGAGCATTTCCCAGAGATGGTCGGGCGAATCAGCTTCTTTGTGAATGCTGGCATCCGCTTCGTCACTGAGATGTGCAAAATGCGTGCCTTTACCGAGCTCTGGGACGAGATCTGCAGGGATCGGTATAACGTGGCGGATGAGAAATTCCGCCGATTTCGCTATGGGGTCCAGGTGAACAGTCTCGGGCTGACCGAGCAGCAGCCAGAAAACAACGTCTACCGTATTCTTTTGGAAATGCTGGCGGTGACGCTTTCAAAAAATGCGCGAGCGCGCGCTGTACAACTGCCGGCATGGAACGAAGCACTTGGTTTGCCACGCCCCTGGGATCAGCAATGGTCGCTTCGGATGCAGCAGATCCTGGCATTTGAGACCGACCTTCTGGAATACGGTGATCTTTTTGATGGGAACCCGGCGGTGGCCGAAAAGGTTGAGGCGTTGAAAGATGGCGCTCGTTCAGAACTTGCCCACATCGACGCAATGGGCGGCGCGGTCGAAGCGATCGAGTATATGAAACGTCGGCTTGTTGAAGCAAATGCCGAGCGTATCGGCCGAATTGAGGCCGGTGAAACCACAGTTGTCGGCGTAAATCGCTTTGAAAAAGGTGAGTCATCGCCTTTGACCAGTGGGCCGGAAGCTATCATGCTGGCCGATCCGGAGGCGGAATCAGACCAGATCGCGCGACTTGAAACCTGGCGCAATGGTCGCGACCTGGAGAAGGTTCGTGCGGCGCTGGACGAATTGCGGGCCGCTGCGAAAGAGGGGCGCAATATCATGCCAGCGTCAGTGGTTGCGGCGAAAGCAGGCGCCACAACCGGTGAATGGGGCGAAGTCGTGCGTGGCGTTTTCGGTCAATATCGGGCGCCCACAGGTGTGTCAGCTGCACCGTCAAACCGGACCGAAGGTCTGGATGAACTCCGCTCTGCCGTTGATGACGTATCGACGCGTCTAGGCGAGCGGTTGAAATTTCTTGTCGGGAAACCGGGGCTGGACGGCCATTCCAACGGCGCAGAACAGATCGCAAGCCGCGCGCGCGACATCGGCATGGACATTACCTATGATGGCATTCGTCTGACGCCGTCTGAGATTACTGCCGTCGCACAGGCCAGCGGCGCTCATGTCGTTGGGCTTTCGATCCTGTCAGGAAGCCATATGCCGCTAATAAAGGAATTGCTGGACGAAATGCGCGCCGCTGGTCTTGGCGAAATACCAGTCGTGGTCGGCGGGATCATACCCGAGGACGATGCTATCGGCTTGCGCGCGATGGGGGTTGCCCGGGTTTACACACCGAAGGACTTCGAACTGAATCGGATCATGTTCGATATTGTGACGCTGGCCGATCCCGAGGCAGTCGCCGCGCAATAGTCAGGCAATTTGCACCACGCGTGTTTTGTCGCACGAGGGTTCTGAATCCAGATAATCCTGCACGCACGACACCATCGCTTCAAATGATCTGCCATAGAAGTAGAGTGCTGTTTCGCGAGAGCCTTCCCAATGACCTCGAAACTCGCCCTTGCCATTCAGCAAATTCCCTAGCTTGTCGATGGTATCGTTGACATCGCTGTTAGCATAGACCTCGTCCGGTAGGTCGGTGCCATTCAGAAACAAACCCATCCCTTCGAGTAAGCCGAATGGCGTGTCTTCTTGCCCTTCAATCACCAGCCTCGAACCCTTTGGTGCACCAAATCCTTCCAGAGCAGTAATAACCGTTGATTTGACTTCGTCGGAGGTGTCCTTCGCATAGATCTCAACGTCGACAAATTCGATACCATCGGGTTCGTCCGCCAATTGGGTGCCGCCGCCGGTAACTTCGCCAACGCCACTGGATTTCAGAACCTCATCTAACGGGTCTTCAAAATACTCGCCACGGTCAATCGGTTGAACGCGCGCATTGAGTCGCGCCACGATCAGATGCTCGAACGTCGGACCTTCGGGAGTTTTCTTTTTGAATATGCTGAACATGAACGGAGATCGCCTTTAATCTTGCAATTCGGTGATTGCCTATTTCGCGTTTGTGTCCCTAACGTGGCATGGAATTTTTTTTGAAGTCAATACCCAAGATCGGAGGCCCCAATGACCATTCATCTCGGCGCAAAACCGGGCGAAATTGCCGAAACTGTGTTGCTGCCGGGAGATCCGTATCGAGCGAAATGGGCCGCGGAGACATTTCTAGATGATTCGAAATTGGTGAACGAAGTCAGGGGGATGCTGGCATTCACCGGAACCTGGAAGGGCAATCCGGTAACAATTCATGGCTCTGGCATGGGGATGCCGTCGCTGTCAATTTACGTCAACGAGCTGATTACGGAATATGGTGCACAGTCACTGATCAGAATTGGCAGTTGTGGCGCCATGCAGGAAAAAGTGAAGGTGCGCGACGTAATCCTGGCGATGACGTCATCGACACTTTCAACACCGTCGCGCGGGATTTTCAAAGAATTGCAATTCGCGCCGTGTGCCGACTGGAACCTGTTGCGTGCCGCCGCCGCGGCAGCAGAAACTCGGGACGTTAACACACATGTGGGCGGGATATACTCTTCGGACACGTTTTATGACGAACGGGCCGATCTAAACGAGCAGATGACGCGCCACGGAATTCTGGGCGTCGAGATGGAGGCCGCCGAGCTTTATACACTCGCGGCCCGCCATGGACGGCGGGCGTTGGCCGTTCTAACTGTTAGCGATCATCTACTAACCGGAGACGCGCTGCCAAGCGAAGATCGCGAGCGGAGCTTTGGCGACATGGTCGAAATTGCACTTGAAGCCGCCTTTGACTGACGCGATCCGCATCGGCCCCGGGCCGCCTGGATTTGCCGACTGGTCGGCCCTGCACGCGCTTCTCGTCGAGGCATTTGATGAAACGGGAGGGCGAATTGACCCGCCATCCTCTTTGACGCGAATGACGCCCGAGACGCTTGCCGAGAAGGCGAATTCCGAAATCCTTTTGCTGGCATTTTCTGGCGAAGAATTGATCGGATGCGGATTTGGCGCGCCAAAAGCCGACGCGCTTCACCTGTCAAAACTAGCTGTGCGACCGCGGTATCGAAGGCGTGGCGTGTTAGGCGGAATAATCGAACGGTTTACGGACGCTGCAAGAGTTTGTGGACTGCCCGCGCTGTTATTGCAGACCCGCATTGAACTGACTGAAAACCACGCGACATTCAAAGCCCTGGGGTTCAGAGAGACAGGTGAGGCCCGCCATCCGGGTTACGACCGGACGACGAGCCTCATCTTCCGGAAGCCTGTTTAAGAGGGGGTTTCGACAACCGGTGTTTTTCGGCGAAACCAATTGCGGCGTTCGCGTTCGGGCCCGTGCCAATCTTCGTTCCGGGTCAGGAACATTGTGCCGGCAAGGGCGATAAAAGCCAGTGTGGAGCCGGCAAGAAGCGCAAAGTCGGCGCTGCGCAAGATCAGATAAAGTACCGCGTAGACAGTGATCAGCATGGCCGCGAGGAGGATGGATTTTCGTCCGAACTTTAACGCGGTTGCACCAAACAGCACCAAGAGCCCGATCGTGGCGGATGCCGCCAGCGCATACGCACGGCCAAATCCCATTTGCTCGGCGTAGGAAACCATGAGGAGAACAAAGATCGACTGCGCCAATCCGACCATCAGATATTGCACCGGGTGGGTTGGTTTGTCGCCGGTCCGGTCCAGCAGGAGTATCGTCAAGAACGTGAGCGCAATGAACAGGATGCCATAACGCGCGGAGCGATAGGCTTTTTGATAGAAATCGTTGGGCGTAATGAACCGAACGCCCATCGAGGCCGAAGATCGTGCCACGTGATCGGAGTTCTCGCGGGCGATCTGTGGCAACGACCGCGCCAGATGCGGGACAGTCCATTCGGCGGTAAACCCGCCTTCTGTTATCTCCGAATTGTCGGGCAGAAAGTCGCCAAAAAAACTGGGGTCAGGCCAATCGCTGGTGATCCGAAGTCGCGTCGTTCGTCCGGTGGCGGCTGCTGCGAGATGCTGCGCTCCGTTCATCGTCAACTTCAGCAAAAAAGTTCCGGTGTCACGCGGATCACCCAGCGCAGTGGTAATTCCGGTCTGCTGGTCGTTAGACGTGGCGATCGGTTCAAGCGCCAACTCGTTCTCGCCTTCTGCCAACCGGGCTTCGCCCCTGAGCGCACGATTGGACGAGAGGAACACGTCTAGTCGCGCATCATCCCAATGAAGGACTTCTTCGCCGCGCAGCGTGCCCTCGGCCTTCTCAAAGTTGAAGTCAAAGGTGATTTCGGCGTCTGCTGTATAAACCGGAACGTCGAAAATCCCACGATGGCGGGTCTGGGTTTCAGTCGAAAGCAAGATATCGAGCGTGTCGGGATAGACAAAGACTGGCGCGCGGCGTTCGGTCAGCGTTTCCTGATAATGCTCATAGATAACGTTACCTTTTTCGTCGCGCAGGGACAGCCCGGATACGGCATCAACGGCTTCTTTTCGGCGGTCGTAAGTCACGTCTTCACTAACCGGAATGACCATTAACGGGCCACTTAAGCGCTGGTGCCCGCCCCATTCTCGACTGATGTCGGCAATTGTCTGACGACTGTAGCTGGCGCGATCATTGATGATCCCGGAGACCAGATTCAACGGGATAAACATAACAAGGACGAGAAAGCCCACAGCGATAAAACGCAGGCCAGCGGATCGAAACATAGGATTCCCTTTCACGAATTCAGAATTGCTTCGTGATTAGTTTTCTCAGATGCAAAGGTTGCAGTCAGATTGAGGAGCGGTTGTGCATTGATTGGGCAGGTAGTTCTTTAGTTTCCTGCCCGCCCACGTTCGTTACGGCTTTGGTGTTACGAAAATCTCAGACAATCCGCTCCACCATCATCTTTTTAATCTCGGCGATCGCTTTCGCCGGATTCAGACCTTTCGGGCAGGTCTTGGTGCAATTCATTATCGTGTGGCACCGATAGAGCTTGAAAGGATCTTCCAAGTCATCAAGTCGTTCGCCCGTTGCTTCGTCGCGGCTGTCGATGATCCAACGGTAAGCGTGTAATAGCGCGGCCGGGCCAAGGTAACGATCGCCATTCCACCAATAGGACGGGCAAGAGGTCGAACATGAGGCGCACATCACGCATTCATAAAGACCGTCCAGTTTTTTCCGGTCTTCGATCGATTGCCGCCATTCCTTTTGCGGTCGGTTCGTTTTGGTTTCAAGCCATGGCATGATCGACGCGTGCTGGGCATAAAAATGCGTGAGGTCCGGGATAAGGTCTTTGACAACGGGCATGTGGGGTAACGGGTAGATTTTTACCGTATCCGTTTGGATTTCATCCATGCCGTAGATGCAGGCGAGTGTGTTTATGCCGTCGATGTTCATTGCACAGGAACCGCAAATTCCTTCTCGGCATGAACGACGGAAAGTCAGAGTCGGGTCAATTTCGTTTTTGATCTTTATGAGCGCATCCAGAACCATTGGCCCGCAGGTGTCCATGTCAACGAAATAAGTGTCGACGCTGGGGTTTTCGCCATCATCAGGCGACCATCGGTAGATTTGGAACTTGCGAGTATTCGCCGCTCCCTCGGGCATTGGCCAAGTTTTTCCAGTTCGGATCGTGGAGTTTTTCGGGAGGGTCAGTTGAACCATGGATTTCTCCGCATAATCAGAGGCCACCCAGAAGGACGGGAAGCCCTTCTGTCGCAAGGCATGTAGTCGTGTCGGGCCGCGAAACTATGTCCGAGACGATCTGGACTGTTGAAGCCGTGGGTCCTGTTACCGCATCGGCAGCCAGTGCAAATATTTCCGAACTTGAAGCGTTGTCGATAATGCAATCGGTGGCGGGCTCCAGCGGAACACCGGGAAAACGCTCGGCAAGTACGGGACGAACCGCCTGTCGCGCGGCATCTCGGGCCAGCGCATCCTGCGCGGCGGGTGAACAGGCAGCCAAGCCAATTGCGAAAAAGATCCCGGTCCAGCGCATCAAAGCACCAAAGGCCGGATCGGCCCCTGCCCTGTCTTCTGCCGAACGCAATCCTCGTAAACTACCTCAGGGTCGGAGCCTCTTAGGTAGTCAGACGTCACTCCAATCGCGAGTCCGGTATGCATGTGTCCGTCAGTGTCGAGGCCGATATGCACTCCACCGATTGGCCCAGTGGCGTCGCGCGCACGATCTTCGCAATAATCTGCTGCACGTTCCGGAGACAGGGGACCGCAAGCCGACAAACTGGCGGTTGCAGCCAGGAAAAGCGGGATACGCATCAATAAACCCGTGCTTTGGGCGCGATTTTCTTCAAATCGATGCCGCCATCGGTGGCCGTTGTCAAAGGATCAACGTGGACCGGTCGATAGGCGAGTTTCACCTTCTCTTCGACCCATGCAAGCGAGTGTTTCCGCCAATTATCATCGTCGCGGTCGGGATAGTCTTCGTGGGCGTGCGCACCACGGCTTTCCTTGCGTGCTTCGGCGCCGACAATGGTCGCGAGTGCATTTGGCATTAGATTGGCAAGCTCGAGCGTTTCCATCAAATCGGAATTCCAAATCATTGAACGGTCCGTAACCTTGATGTCGTTAAATCTACCAGCGACTCCATACATTTTTTCGACACCGTCCGAGAGCGTCTTGTCAGTGCGGAAAACGGCAGCGTCGGCCTGCATTGCGCGTTGCATTTCATCGCGCAAATCGGCAGTGGGGATAGCGCCGTCGGCGTGGCGAAGACCGTCGAACCGGTCTAGCGATGCGTCAACGCTGGCCGTGTTCAATGCAGGATTTCGACTGGTCCGATCGACGATCTGACCGGCGCGCAATCCCGCAGCGCGACCAAAGACAACGAGGTCAATAAGACTATTCGAACCAAGACGATTGGCGCCATGAACACTGGCACATCCCGCTTCGCCCACAGCCATCATTCCTGGCGCTATGCGGTCCGGGTCATCTGCGGTCGGGTTCAGAACCTCTCCCCAATAGTTCGTCGGCACACCGCCCATATTATAGTGAACTGTCGGTAGAACTGGGATCGGTTCCTTCGTTAGGTCGACGCCGGCAAATATGCGCGCAGATTC
>JBPCWO010000112.1:0-15509 GCA_051009475.1 Boseongicola sp. | reverse complement strand
CATCCGCTCTCTTGGCCACGGGAACGCCGGATTTGCAAGCAACTAAGGGTAAACGAAACACTCGACCATTGGTCTTTGGTGCCCGAGGGGGGAGTCGAACCCCCACGATGTTACCATCGGCGGATTTTGAATCCGCTGCGTCTACCATTCCGCCACTCGGGCACACCAACGGTCTATTAGCGCGCGCATCCGAAGAGTTGAAGCCTAAAGGTTATCTCTGCCAAAGGTATCACAGTCACGAATGTCGCCAGACTCGTAGCCGGTTGCAAACCAGCTCTGGCGTTGCTCAGATGTACCATGCGTAAATGTGTGTGGTTGTGGCACACGACCGGCATTTCTTTGCAACGTGTCGTCGCCGATTTGCTTTGCCGCATTCATTGCCTCGGCAATATCGCCGCGTTCGAGCGAGCCAAATTTCGCTTGCACCGCCCGGGCCCAGATGCCGGACAGGCAATCTGCCTGCAACTCGATCCGGACAGAGATTGCATTCGATTCTGCCTGGCTGACCTGCCCACGGATGCGATTAGCCTGGCCTAGAATCCCAAGCTCGTTCTGAACATGATGGGCGATTTCGTGGGCGATCACATAGGCCGCCGCAAAGTCACCCCCTGCCCCCATGCGCTTTTCAAGAGCGGTAAAAAAGGCCGTGTCCAAATATGCCTTTTGGTCACCCGGACAATAAAACGGGCCCGTTGCACCGCTCGCGCCACCGCATGGCGATTGCGTGACACCTTTGAACAGAACAAGCGTCGCCGGATCATAGGTTTCGCCAACCTGGCGTTGGAAGATCTCCGTCCAGACTTCCTCGGTGTCCGCCAAAGTGACTGAAACGAATTGGCCAGCGCGTTCGTCGGCCTCGGTTAATTCAGCCGAAGCACTTTCCTGGACTGTCCCGCCGCCGCCTTGCAGTAACGGAGTTACGTCAACGCCAAGGAAATACCCGATTCCCAGAACGACCAGCAGTCCGACGATTCCGATTTGTCCGCCGCCACGAGCCGACATCCGGCGCCGATCTTCTATATTGCTACTTCCTCGACGCCCGCGCCACTTCATCAAACAAACTCCCAAGTCAATTCGCGCCATGTTTCGCACGCCAAACTCTTGACGGCAACGGCCCCGGTGTGGCCTAGGTTTCGCAAAACGAGGCAGAGCGCATGATCAGGCGACTTTATGACTGGACGCTTTCGCTGTCCGCGCATCCCCACGCACTTTGGGCGTTGGCGATCATTGCCTTTGTCGAAAGTTCGTTCTTTCCGATACCCCCCGACATCCTGATGATTCCGATGATCCTTGCGCGTCCTTCACGGGCCTGGATCATAGCATTGGTCGCCACGCTCGCATCCGTCGTTGGCGGGCTTTTTGGCTATTTCATCGGCGCAGTACTTTTTGACAGTGTTGGCCAGTCAATCTTCGACTTTTATGGAAAATCCGAAGCCGTTGAGAGTTTCAACACCAGGTTCAACGCTTATGGCGCTTGGGCGGTTCTGATCGCTGGCATCACGCCATTTCCATACAAAGTCATTACGATCATGTCGGGCTGGACCGGACTGTCGTTGCCAGTATTTATAATAAGCTCGATCGTAGCGCGCGGATTAAGGTTCTTTGTTCTTGCCGGGTTGCTCTGGAAATTTGGGCCACCAATTCGCACATTCATAGAGAAGTATCTTGGATTGCTGTTCACGCTTTTCGTCATTCTTCTTATCGGCGGCTTCTACGCTCTGAGGTATCTATGACGCGTCGAAATCTGATGCTAATTGCCGCGGCTGGATCGCTGGCACTGTTGTTGGGTGCGTTTGTGTTTCAGACATTGGGCTACGCTCCGTGCAAACTTTGTCTATGGCAGCGCTGGCCACACGGCGTTGCAATCGGCGCAGGCGTTCTTGTCGTCCTTAGTGGTCCATTAGCAATTTGGGGAATTGTCGGCGCCCTATCAGCCCTCACAACAGCAGCCATCGGTGTTTATCACTCGGGCGTTGAAATGGGCGTGTGGGAAGGCCCCACGTCCTGCACAGGCAGCGGAAATGCACTGGGCGGGCTTTCCGGGGATCAGCTCTTATCGCTGGATGCGCCCGTCGACATCGTGCTCTGCGACGAAGTTGCCTGGGCGTTTGCAGGCGTTAGCATGGCGTCTTGGAACGCAATCCTGTCAATCGCGCTTGCCGGCATTTGGATTGCAGCGCTGCGACGCGTCTAAATCCCCCTACCATCGCGACATTCTAATGTACCGTGAACTCGCCGGTTACGTTTCGCCATTCACCCGGCGCCAACATTTTTCGATGCGTGAACCGAACCGAATGCAATGGACCTTCGATTTCGTCCTGCCAATATTCAATGAACTTGAATAGCTTGGGATGGTCTGGTGCAAGATCGTAATCCTGCCAGACAAACGTGTTCAAAACGTTCTGGAAATCCGGCATCCGATAGAAGAATTCCGCCGTCGTCAGGCCGTATCCTTTCAGCATCAATTCAGTTTCTGAAACACTCATTCTTGCCTCACATACTGCTGCCCCCTGAAATTGAGCCACAGCATTTGTTACTTTTCAATGAAAACAATGTGTTATCAATGTGACCCTCTGGCTGCCAAACCTTCGTGCAAAGGGCCATTGCACCTAGGTCTAGCGGTCTGATAGAAGTATATAAACCATATCTAGCCGGTCTCAAAATCAAGCGAGCAGCACGTGACCGATACCCCGGAACCACCTGAAACCACCGACGAAACCACGCCAGAGCCGCCCCGTTACGACGGCCCGACGATCTCGATCGCTGACGAAATGCGCTCGAGTTATCTCGACTATGCGATGTCGGTCATTGTTAGCCGCGCGATCCCAGATCTTCGCGACGGCCTTAAGCCTGTCCATCGGCGCATTCTCTATTCTATGCACGAATCCGGCAACACCAGCGACAAATCCTACCGTAAATCCGCACGCCCTGTCGGCGACACCATGGGTAAGTATCATCCGCACGGTGACGGCGCGATCTACGACGCACTTGTTCGGATGGCACAGCCGTTTTCAATGTCGCTGCCGCTGCTTGACGGTCAAGGTAATTTTGGCTCGATGGATGGCGATAACCCGGCCGCAATGCGCTACACAGAAGTGCGGATGGACAAGCCCGCTTCCTACCTTTTGTCGGACATCGAAAAAGACACGGTCGATTTTCAGGACAACTACGACGGCAAGGATCAGGAACCGGCCGTTCTTCCTGCGCGCTATCCAAACATGTTGGTCAACGGTGCCGGCGGTATTGCCGTCGGCATGGCCACAAACATCCCGCCGCACAATCTGGGCGAGGTCATCGACGGCACGCTTGCGTTGATTGACGACCCGGATCTGACATCAGAACAATTGATCGAGTATGTCCCCGCCCCGGACTTTCCGACAGGTGGCATTATTCTTGGCCGTTCGGGCGCACGAAAGGCATATCTCGAAGGCCGCGGCAGCGTCATTATCCGCGCCAAGTCCCGATTTGAGGAAATTCGCAAAGATCGCTACGCGATTGTCCTCGACGAGATTCCGTATCAGGTGAACAAGGCTGCAATGATCGAAAAGATCGCGGAACTTGTTCGTGAAAAACGCCTCGAAGGCATCAGCGGCATACAGGATGAATCCGATCGGGTCGGCGTGCGCGTTGTGATCGAATTGAAGCGCGACGCGACCCCAGATGTCGTCCTCAATCAGCTTCATCGTTTCAGCCAGATGCAGACATCGTTTGGTTGTAATATGCTCGCACTCAACGGCGGTCGGCCAGAGGTCTTAACTCTGCGCGATTTTCTAACCCACTTCCTCACATTCCGCGAAGAAGTAGTGGCCCGCAGAACGGCATTTGAACTTCGCAAAGCCCGCGAACGCAGTCACATCCTTTGCGGATTGGCCGTGGCGGTTTCAAACGTCGATGAAGTTGTGGCGACCATTAGGTCCAGTGCGGACGCGGCCGAGGCACGAGAGAAACTCATGTCGCGACGATGGCCAGCCAGCGACATCGCCGACTACATCCGATTAATCGACGATCCGTCGCATACGATGAACGATGACGGGACATACAACCTCAGCGAAGCCCAGGCCCGCGCAATTCTCGAGCTCCGACTTCAGCGCCTAACCCAGATTGGTGTCAAGGAAGTCACCGACGAGCTGGAAGAACTTGCAGCAAAAATCAAAGATTTCCTCGAAATTCTCGGTTCGAGAGAGCGGATCATGGCCATCATCTCGGCCGAGTTGAAGGAAGTGAAGGAACAGTTCGCCGTTCCCCGCCGCACAGAGATCGTTGACTGGTCGGGCGACATGGAAGACGAAGACCTGATCGAGCGTGAAGACATGGTCGTGACGGTCACGCAATCAGGTTACATCAAACGCAGCGCACTCGCTGATTTCCGTTCGCAGAAACGCGGCGGCAAAGGTTTGTCAGGCGGCACCCTGAAGGACGACGACGTGGTTACGAACCTGTTCGTCGCAAACACCCACACGCAGCTATTGTTCTTCACAACGGACGGGATGGCCTACAAATTGAAGACTTGGCGCCTGCCACTTGGCGGCCGCACGTCCAAAGGCAAAGCCATCGTCAATATCCTGCCAATACCAACCGGTGTTTCCATCGCCGCCATGATGCCCGTTGATCGTGACGAAGATGAATGGGACGAGCTGCAAATCGTGTTTGCAACATCGACCGGGGAAGTCCGCCGAAACGCGCTCAGCGATTTTACCAATGTGAAATCGAACGGAAAGATCGCGATGAAGCTGCCCGAGGGCGTGAGCCTCGTGAATGCGCGGATAGCTTCCGAAGACGATGACGTGATGTTGATAACCGCAAAAGGGCGCGCCATTCGGTTCTCAACCACGGCTGTACGTGTGTTCAAAGGACGCGCCTCAATTGGCGTGCGCGGCATCAAGATTGCGAAGGGGGATTCAGTGGTTTCGATGTCAGTGATCCGCCACTTCGTAGCCACCCCGGACGAAAGGGCTGCTTATCTGAAAATGCGGCGCGCAGTAGAAGGTGTGACCGAAGAACCGGAAGCCGACGAAGAAGAGGCCTCGTCAGATCTTGCTCTACCGCAGGAGCGATACGCAGAAATGTCCGCCGCAGAAGATTTAATCCTAACGATCAGCGCAAAGGGGTCTGGCAAACTCAGTTCCAGCCATGACTACCCGGTTCGCGGTCGCGGCGGACAAGGCGTTCGCGCGATGGATGCGCCGATGCGCGGCGGCGACTTGATCGCGAGTTTTCCCGTCGAAATCACAGATCAGATCATGCTTGCAACATCGACAGGCCAGTCTATTCGAGTGCCCGTTGAAGGCATTTCATTCCGCTCACGCGCGGCGGGGGGGGTCCGGGTCTTTAACACATCTGACGACGAAGAAGTCGTCTCAGTGGCCTGGATAGCCGAACAGGACGACGAAGAAGTAGAAGACGCGACCGAAGAATAAGTAGCGCATTCAACTGCTTCACAATTCTACGCCCTTATCCGCGGCTTCATGGAACCGGAACCGTTAATAATTGTTAACAGGATGTCTTGTTAACCAGTTATTAAGATTGAACTTTTCTTCAAATTGAATCTTTGCGACAACGCTAGCGGGTGGCGGCACTGCCAAGCGCAGTTCGGAGAGAGTTAATGATTAAAATTATGGTATTTGCTGCTGCAGTATTCGCCGCCACTCAGTCTTACGCCCAGTCAAGCCTGGGCATTCAAAGCGCCAGGATCGAACTTGGGGGCGCACAGGACGAAGCCCAGGATTTTCAGGCCGAAGCAGGCATCGGCGTCGATGTTGCGATAACGTCGTACCACGGTCTTCAGGGCAACCTCCAGTTCTCGGACACAGCAAATGGTATGATTGGACAGTTAGGCGCTCATCTTTACATGACCCCTAATTCAGGCCGGAAATACGGAGTATTCGCCACGCTTTCCGATGTCGACGATCGATCGATGACTTGGGGGACACTGGGTGTCGAAGGTATGATGGCGTTGGGCCTCGACACCGTTATTGAGGGGCGCACAGGGCTGGGCGTGGCTGACGAAGCCGGGCTGGATTTCATCTTCGCCGGGGTATCCATCGCTCACAAAGTAACTTCGACACTTGAAGTTGAATCGTTTCTGGACATTGCAGAGTTTGACGAGCCCGCTTTGCAGGCAATTTCTTACGAAGTTGGCATTGCGGCACATTACAGCCCCGAAGACGTACCTTGGGGTCTCTATGCCAGCTTAACTCACAGCGATCTTACCGGTCGTGATGGGACAAGTGGCGACACT
Source organism: Boseongicola sp. (assembly GCA_051009475.1). Lineage (GTDB taxonomy): Bacteria > Pseudomonadota > Alphaproteobacteria > Rhodobacterales > Rhodobacteraceae > CAXMNX01. The sequence goes on along the minus strand of JBPCWO010000112.1, from coordinate 9,271 downwards.
CGCCTGGGCGTTGGCTTTACGATCGAATTTGGCGCATCCAGAGGGACCGACCCGACCACGCGGCAATTTAGGAGCTCGGACCCGGTCGAACCGCTCATCAGACGCGGACTATGGTAAAAAAGACGCGTAAATTCGCCGCCCTTTTCCTGCCACAGTTTTGTCGGGATGCCGCCTTATTCTCCCAAAAGAGTGCCAAGGTCCACATATCGCTCCGTGGACTTCGTAATCTGGGTGTCGAGTTCTTCCGGGCAATGTTGCCCGAATATCAATGGGGACCTCGACATGCCGAAGGCTGCCGCTCGCACTTCGACGAAATTTTCTTCTGGCCATTCGTTGGTCAGACTTCTCATAGTCTCATATTTTATGGCGTTCGCGATTGGTCTGATACCCGGAACCGACGTTACCGTATTGGCTGATCCCTTTATGTCTCCGGTCGCAGCGCGGGTATTAACCGGCACTACAGTGTTCATTCTTGCAAGCCTGATTCTTGTCGGCTTTCAACGCCGCGCCGCAGCCCTTTTGCTTGCGATAGTGTTGTTCTGGGCAAGCTATGTAACAATGCTTTCAGCCAACGGTGCACAAAACATAGGCGGATTTTGGCGCGATCTGGCGCTTATTGGCGCACTCATCCTTACTTATGCCGATACCGAAAATGAGACTCAAAACGATGCCGCCGCAGTCTTTAACTACTTGCCGCAGAACGGACCGGAGAACGGTAAACCATCCAAAAATTCGCGCAGTCTTTTGGAGTCAGTTACGTTTGCAGACGTTGGGCGCAAGACGGAACGGGTTACCAGTAAGGACCAGTTCATCGAAGACTTAAATCACGTCCGAGCGTCCTGACACCTTTTCAATCTGCCACCTCAGCGCTACATCGCCCTTGATGGGCGAAAAACTTCATATAGTCGGCGGCGGACTTGCCGGAAGCGAAGCCGCCTGGCAGGCCGCCAACAGCGGCGTGCAAGTCGTATTGTACGAAATGCGACCCGAAGTTGAAACTTTTGCCCACAAAACAGGCCATCTGGCTGAGATGGTATGTTCAAACTCGTTTCGCTCGGACGATGACGAACAAAATGCGGTCGGCCTCCTTCATTGGGAAATGCGCCAGGCCGGCGGATTGATCATGGCGATGGGCGACAACCATCGCCTTCCAGCGGGCGGGGCATTGGCCGTGGACCGCGACGCATTCGCTATTGCTGTGACCGAGCGACTGAACAAGCACCCGAACGTCACAATTGTTCCAGGTGAAATTTCGGCGTTGCCTGAAGACGGCCACTGGATCATCGCAACCGGCCCCCTCACCAGCAGCGCACTGGCCGATGCAATTCGCTCAGAAACTGGCGAACAGTCGTTGGCATTTTTCGACGCCATCGCACCTATCGTCTACGCCGATACGATCGACATGAACGTGGCATGGCGTCAATCGCGCTACGATAAAGGCGAAACTGAAGAAGAACGTACCGCGTACCTCAACTGCCCGATGTCCAAAGTACAGTACGAGGCGTTTCTCGACGCGCTCCTCGCAGCGGAAAAAACCAAATTTAAGGAAGGAGAGACAGCGGGCTATTTTGACGGCTGTCTTCCGATCGAAGTCATGGCCGAACGAGGTCGCGAAACACTCCGCTTCGGTCCGATGAAACCAGTGGGATTAACGAATACACACGATCCCGACACCAAACCCTATGCCGTCGTACAACTTCGGCGCGATAACCAACTCGGCACGCTCTACAATATCGTCGGCTTTCAAACCAAAATGAAATACGGCGCACAGGTCGAAGTGTTTCAAATGATTCCGGGTTTTGAGAATGCTAGCTTTGCTCGCCTGGGCGGCATTCATCGAAACACGTTTCTGAACTCACCGCGCCTTCTTGATGCGGGATTACGTTTGAAATCAAAACCGAATATCCGTTTTACCGGGCAAATAACGGGCGTCGAAGGTTACGTCGAAAGTGCTGCCATGGGGCTCTTTGCCGGACGCTTGGCAGCGGCGGAACTTGTTGGCACTGACCTTCCTCTCGCTCCACCCACAACGGCAACTGGCGCACTTCTGACCCACATTACCGGCGGAGCGGACGCAAAAACCTTCCAACCGATGAACGTGAATTTTGGACTCTTTCCGCCCGTTGATGCAAAAGGCGGGCGCCGAGGCCGAAGAGAACGCTACAAAGCCTATACCGATCGCGCCAAGACCGATTGGATGACTTGGTTGTCGGCAGCAAATCTTAATTCCAAGGCCGCCGAGTAGTACGGTGTCGTATTCGCTCGCGCACTCAACTCCGCTGGACGCTGACAAATCGCTCCCTTAATCTGGGTCGCATGAGCGACGACGACAATACGCCATCCGGCCTCTGGACTCCCCGCACGGTGGAGGAAACCCAAAAGCTCTACGCTGAGTGGGCAGACAGATATGACACGGATGTCGCTGAATGGGGATATGCGACACCGGCGCGGATTGCTTTGGCGCTTCGCCGGTGCGGAGCAAATGTCAGCAAGCCGGTGCTCGACTTTGGTTGTGGAACTGGTCTCTCGGGTATGGCGCTGAAGACCGTTGGATTTGATATGATCGACGGAACCGACATATCGCCTGAAATGCTCGAACAGGCGGAGGCACGTGGCGTATACCGGCAAGTATGGAAAGGCGAGCCTGCCACATTGGGCCATATCAAGCGCGGCGATTATTCAATCATCTCGGCCACAGGTGTTGTTAGTCTTGGGGCGGCACCGCCTGAAACGCTGGACATGTTGGTCGACGCCATAGGGCCTGGCGGCCTGTTGGCCTTCAGTTATAACGAAGCCACTCTCGCCGACCGCGCCTATACCGACCAGCTCGATATTGCGGTTTTGGCTCCGGACGTCGAATTGGTTTTCGAAGAAGATGGCCCACATTTGCCGGCAAAAAACATGAGCTCTACCGTCTACGTCCTTCGAAAAACGTGAAAACGCGCTTTGCGCCTTCGCCTACAGGGCCGCTGCACCTTGGCCACGCCTATTCAGCTATCTTGGCCCATGACTTGGCCCGCAAAGCTGGCGGTGAATTCCTTCTTCGGATCGAAGACATCGACCAAAGCCGCGCCCGTTCCGAATGGGAATACTTGATACTTGAAGATCTGCGCTGGCTGGGCCTGACCTGGAATGAACCGGTCCTCAGGCAATCAACCCGTCAAGCTTCATATCAAAATGCACTTGCAACGCTTTGGGACCGTCGATTGGTTTTTGCTTGCATCTGTAACCGGCGCGACATTCTGGAAGCCGCCTCCGCGCCAAATGAAGGCACGCCCGCCAGCGGGCCGGATGGGCTAATTTACCCCGGGACCTGTCGAGAACGACCCCGAAGCGGTTCGATCCCAAAGGATGTGGCGCTTAGGCTTGATATGACCGCCGCGCTTAAAGCCATGAACAATGCTAGCAACACCGAATATCCCCATGAACAGAAAATTTTGACGTTTTTCGAGGAAACTGGTCACGGCCCGAACGGTGAAACCGGCGCGGTCTGCGGTGACAGCCATTCCATCATTGAAACTATTGGCGACGTCGTTCTTGCGCGCCGTGATATTGGGACGTCCTACCACCTCGCGGTTGTCCTCGACGACGCCAAGCAAGGAATAACTCACATTGTCCGCGGCGAGGATTTGTTTGAGGCGACGAAAATCCATGTTGTTCTGCAAAGATTGCTTGGACTACGGACGCCCATTTATCACCATCACAGGCTTATCCGCGACGACGATGGCAAGCGCCTTGCCAAACGCGACGATGCACGTTCGATCCGCACTTATCGCGATGCTGGCGCCACTCCGGCCGACATCCGCCGCATGATCGGCCTCTGACTAAATTTCGGAAATGTTCGACGAAGTCTTGTGTCGTCACCGGTCAGTCCGTCGGCACGGGCTCCAAGACTTCAACTTCTTCACCATCGCGAACGGCCGTATAAAAACAGCTCTTGCGATTGGTGTGACATGCCGGGCCGGTCTGTCTAACGACCAGCAACAGACAGTCTCTGTCGCAATCGACGCGCATCTCCACGAGCTCCTGAGTATGCCCCGACGTCTCGCCCTTAGCCCAATACATTTGCCGCGACCGCGACCAATACGTTGCGCGGCGGCTTTCCAACGTGCGAGATACCGCCCCGGCGTTCATCCAGGCCATCATCAAGACATCACCGGTGCCAACCTCTTGGGCAATGGCGGGGACAAGTCCCTGATCGTTGTATTCCAGACTTGCAGGATCAAAGGACATCAACCAATCCTTTCCAAATGAACATAGTCCTCCTATCTAAGGGGCTGTAACATCGATGGAAACCCATGGCCGACACCGATCTTATCAAGCTTTATTCAGAGCGAATTCTCGCGCTGGCTGCGGATATACCGCTAACCGAACGACTTGAAGCACCGCAGGCAACCGTCAAGAAACGCGCGCCGCTTTGTGGCTCGACAATCACCATTGACCTGACAGTGGAAGACGGGCGCATTTCGGCCTACGGACAAGATGTGAAGGCCTGCGCACTTGGTCAGGCTGCCGCGTCCATCCTTGCAAGAAATGTGATTGGTCGAACACGACAAGAGATTGAATTGGCGCGTGACTCGCTTCTTGCAATGATGACAGAGAATGGCCCGGTGCCCGACCCTCCATTTGGCGATTTTTCGGTTTTGGAACCAGCTCGCGATTTCCGAAACCGTCATGCGTCGATTATGCTCGCACTCAACGCCACAGCGGAAGCTATTGCGATCGCGGAAACTACATCGGATTGCGCCTGAAGTTGCTTCCGCAAGACCTCTAAACAGAAGTCACAACAAAAAAAAAGACGCCGCACATTCTTGCGAACGGCGGCGTCAGGGGCGTATCTGGTTCAGGGTCCGGCCAAGACCCGGGACAGGGTCGCTTACGACGGGACAGTGTCAACGCATCTCAATTTGGGGACAGGATGCGTGGCCGGCATTCCAGACCGCAGGCAGTACGAATTTAGGAAAGTCCCGGCAGCGTCAAAACAACAATAAATACTGAAACGAGCGCCGCAGCACCAGCAAAGTCCAGAATAAGCGTCGGCGCATTTCGCGAAATCAAATCTTTTAGCTCGAACATCTCAAAATTCCTTCTTATCGGGTCAGACAGCGGGCGGGCTGTGTTGCCTCTTTGTTCTCAAATTTGAGATTCATTGTAAAGAACTTTTTGAGAACAAAAGTGAACTTTTGTGGAATTACTCTGCTAACCCACTGAAATCATGCGGATCGCCCGATCTTGCTGCATGAGCCAGAGAAGCGCGCGAACCGCGTTTCCTCGCTCACTTTCTAGCTTCGGATCTGCGTCCACCAGCCGACGCGCGTCTCGTTGTGCTACGGCCATCAGTGCCGACTGACGTTCAAGATCGGCAACACGAAAACGCGGCAAACCCGATTGCGCCGTTCCCAAAACATCACCCGCTCCGCGTATCGCTAGATCTTCCTCGGCAATGCGAAAGCCATCCTCTGTTTCACGCAGCACTTCCAGTCTGCGACGGCCGGTCTCGGTCAACGGCGGCTGATACATCAGCAAACAGGTTGATTTTTTGCTGCCACGCCCTACTCGCCCGCGAAGCTGATGAAGCTGCGCGAGCCCGAAACTTTCTGCGCGTTCGACAACCATGATCGACGCGTTTGGCACGTCAACGCCAACTTCAATGACCGTGGTCGCTACCAGCACATTGGTCTCGCCCTTCACGAAACGGTCCATGGCCGCGTCTTTTTCACGCACCGGCAGCTGACCGTGCACAAGCCCGACGGCATCATCGCCGACCAATGCCCGAAGTGCGGCAAATCGTGCTTCGGCGGCCGCAAGATCACTGACTTCGCTTTCTTCAACCAACGGGCAAACCCAGTAGGCCTGACGCCCCTCCGCGACCGCTGTTTTCAAATGTTCGACAACCTCTTCGATCCGGCCCGCAGAAATAAGCGCCGTTGTCACAGGCGTCCGGCCAGGCGGTTTTTCATCAAGAATCGACACGTCCAGATCGCCGTACTGGGCCAGGCTCAAAGATCGTGGAATTGGCGTTGCGGTCATCACCAGCACGTCCGCGGCGCGGCCCTTTTGTCCAATCTCCATCCGCTGAGCCACGCCAAATCGGTGCTGTTCGTCAATCACGGCTATACGAAGATCCTGAAATTCAACATCTTTTTGGAACACAGCGTGAGTACCAAGCAAAATCTGAATGTCACCCGATTTCAGCGCACTCAGTTTTGCAGCGCGTTCAGCGCCCTTGTCACGTCCGGTCAATATCTCGACCACGACTTCAGCGGGATCGCAAAGCGCCTGCAACGACGCAAAATGCTGGCGCGCCAAAATCTCGGTCGGCGCCATCATAACGCCCTGCCCGCCTGCTTCGGCGGCGGTCAGCAGAGCCATAACTGCCACCAGTGTTTTTCCCGAACCGACGTCGCCCTGTAGCAATCGGTTCATACGCACGCCAGCGGCCATGTCGCTTTGCACTTCGTCGATCGCGCGCATTTGCGCGTCGGTTGGGCGATACGGTAATTTTTCGAGCACTGGTTGCTGATGTTTCCCGTTCGCAACAGACGCGACCCCTGGTTGGCGTCGCCTTTGCCCACGGGCAATCGCCAGCGTTACTTGATGCGCAAAAAGTTCGTCGTAAGCCAAACGTGTGCGCGCTGGCGCCGTCGGTAAAAGGTCTTTTGTTTCCTTTGGTGCGTGTGCCGCCTTCGCGGCAGTCGCCCAGGATCCCCAGCCTTCGCGCACCAAAAGGTCGGGGTCGATCCACTCCGAAAGATCGGTCAATCCTTCCAACGTTCCAGCAATCGCGCGTGTAATCGTTTTGAGCGTGACGCCGTGGGTCAGTGGATACACCGGCTCGAACTTTGGCAGCGATCCGGCATCTTCTGTTTTTAGAATATGATCCGGATGAACCATCTGCAAAATGCCATCAAACAGTTCGATCCGGCCGGAAACGATACGACGCGCTCCTTCCGGCAGTTGGCGAAGCAAGAAATCTGGGCGGGCATGGAAAAACACCAGCTGGAAAGTCGACTGCGCGTCAGAAACATCAACGCGGTATGGTCGTCCTTTCTGGCGCGCAGGAATATGTCGCTCGACAGCGACTTCAACGGTAACCGTTTGCGGTGGAACCACATCCGTTACGCTATCTCGCAATCGACGATCAATCCCCGAGGTCGGCAATGTCATTAGAAGATCGCGCGGCGAGTGAACGTCCATATTGGCGAACAGTTTCGCTGTCTTGGGTCCGACACCCGGAAGGGTTTCAAGCTGCGAAAACAGCGAAAACAGCTCTTCTGGCCGCCCAGTCATGCCGATCCAATCAGCGCGATCCAGGCGGCCTCGTCGATAGTTTCAACACCCAGATCCTCAGCCTTTTTCGCTTTTGACCCCGCGCCGGGTCCGGCAACAACTAGGTCGGTTTTTGCGGAAACCGATCCCGAAACCTTTGCGCCCAATGCCTCGGCACGCGCCTTCGCCTCGGCACGGGTCATTTGCTCCAAGGTGCCCGTGAATACAACAGTCTTGCCGGCGACAGGACTATCGACATCGCCTCGTGGTTTTGCCTCTTCAATGTCAAGAAGCGCCACCAATCGATCTATCGACGCGCGCTCGGCGTCTTGCTGCATGGCCGTCACGATTGACGTGGCCATGACATGACCGACGCCGTCGATTGCCAAAAGAGTCTCCCACTCATCACCTTCGCCGGGTGTTGCCGCAGTCATGTTGGCTTCAAAGGCTTCCCAGGTTCCATAGTGACCAGCCAACAACGACGCTGCACTTTCGCCAACATGGCGTATGCCCAGTCCGAATATTAACCGGTTCAGCGGAATGCGGCGCTTTTCACCAATCGCGTCAAACAGGTTTTGCGCTGATTTCTCGCCCCAGCCTTCGCGTTTAGACAATGCGTCCGGCTCGCTCCCATACCGATCTTCCAGCGTGAAAATATCAGCCGGTTCGCGGATCCAGCCATCATCAAAAAATAACTCAACTTGCTTGGCGCCCAATCCCTCAATGTCGAACGCCGAGCGAGAGACGAAATGCTTCAGTTTTTCAACAGTTTGCGCCGGGCAAATGACTCCGCCAGTGCACCGCCGAACGGCATCACCGGGTTCACGAATTGCATCCGATTGGCACTCCGGGCAGGCCGCAGGAAATTGATAAGGCTTCGCGCTTGACGGACGCTTTGCCAAATCAACGTCCGCGACTTTGGGGATCACGTCGCCAGCACGATAAACCTGAACCCAGTCGCCTTCCCTGATATCCTTTCCATCCCGGATTGGTGCCCCATTGGCGTCCCTACCGGCAATGTAGTCTTCGTTGTGAAGCGTAGCGTTTGAGACAACAACGCCACCGACTGTGACCGGGTGAAGCCGCGCGACAGGACTAAGTGCACCGGTCCGGCCAACCTGAATATCAATCGCCTCAAGGAGGGTCCACGCAAGTTCCGCCGGGAATTTATGCGCGATCGCCCATCTTGGCGTTGTTGACCGGAAACCAAGACGTGATTGCAGTCCAAGATCATTAACCTTGTAGACAACGCCGTCGATATCATACTCAAGCGTGGCCCTTGCCGTTTCGATGTCGCGATAGTGAGCCAGCATTTCATTTGGCCCGTCGCAAAGGCGAGTGTGCGGATTGGTCTGAAACCCAAGTGCTGAAAGCTTTTCGATCGCCCCCATTTGGGTTTTCGAAAGCGGCGCACTTAAACTTCCCCAAGCATAAGCAAAGAACTGAAGTGGCCGCGCTGCAGTAACGCTTGCGTCCAGCTGACGAAGCGATCCAGCAGCGGTGTTTCGAGGATTTACGTAAACCTTGTCACCTGCAGATTCTTGCCGGGCATTCAATTCGGCGAAGTCATCGTGGCTCATATAAACTTCGCCGCGGACTTCTAAAATGTCAGGCGCACCGGTTAGTTGCTCCGGTATATCTGCAATGGTTCGCGCATTTGCAGTAACATTTTCGCCCGTCGATCCATCGCCTCGAGTGGCTGCATGGATTAAGGTCCCGGCCTCGTACCGTAGTGACAATGACAGGCCGTCGATTTTTGGTTCGGCCGTGTAGTCCAGCGAGGCTTCGGCCGAAAGACCAAGGTATTTTCGCACTGAGGTGTCAAAGTCACGAACATCGGTTTCGTCAAACGCATTGCCCAGCGAAAGCATTGGTACCGAGTGTTCGACTTTCTGAAATCCTTCTGATGGCCCTGCGCCGACATGATCAGATGGCGAATCTTTGCGCTTCAGGTCGGGGAACTGCGCTTCTATCGCCGCATTCCGGCGTTTTAGCGCGTCGT
>JBPCWO010000111.1:0-15238 GCA_051009475.1 Boseongicola sp. | reverse complement strand
GGCTTTTTGCATGCGATAATTTCTCCAAATTCATTGGAAAAACGACGCGGTCGAACGTTTGGTTCTTTTCCTTTGGTCATCGCGGACCTAAGTAACCATCGAAATTCAGGGAGAGAGACCCATGCTTAACAATATCGGTCTTCCGGGCCTTCTATTAATCGCCGTTGTTGTCCTCGTGCTTTTTGGGCGTGGCAAAATATCGTCGCTGATGGGCGAAGTCGGAAAGGGCATTACCGCCTTCAAGAAGGGTGTCGATGACGGAAAGAAAGAGATCGAGGACGAAGCTGCGGCAGTCGCCAAAGACGTGACACCGGAAGAAGAAGAAAAGGACAAGGTCTGAACGTCGGGCCGGCCTAAAAAATGGATATCGGTTGGGGCGAACTGCTGGTTATCGGGGTCGTGGCGTTGATCGTCGTTGGCCCCAAAGATCTGCCGGGAATGTTCAGAACACTTGGCAAGTATACTACCAAAATCAGGCGCATGGCGCGTGAGTTTCAGCGCGCAATGGAAGATGCGGCTGATGAAGCAGGCGTCAAAGAAGCCGCGAGCGATCTGAAGAAGATGACGTCGCCATCGAAAGTGGGCCTGGATAAACTCAACCAGGCGGCCGAAAAGTTCGACAAGTGGGATCCCACGAAGGCATCGGATCGTGCCAAGTCGATCGGGTCGGAAACTGCAAAACTCGCAGAAGAACGCGCCGAAGTGGCGCAAAAGGCTCGCGATAGCGCCGGGGCGTCAGTGAGAAAAAATAAGGTGTCCAAAACTGAGTCGGCTCCGGAAACTACTGAGACACCCGAGACCCCAGAGCCTGAGAACAACGCATGAGCGACGCTGACGAAGATCAGATTGAAGATAGCTCGGCACCTTTGATCGAACATTTGACCGAATTGCGGAACCGTCTGATCCGTTCTGTGATCGCGCTGATTATTGGAATTGTTCTGGCCTTCACCGTGGCCGAGCCGATCTTGCAGTTTTTATTGCAACCCATCGAGGCCACCTTACGCGAACTCGGCGACCCCGCACCCACTTTGCAGTACACTTCTCCGCAAGAGTATCTATTTACGCTTTTCCGGATTTCGTTTGTTTTCGGATTTGCCCTGGCCTTTCCGGTCATCTCTCACCAGATGTGGCGGTTTGTGGCGCCGGGGCTGTATCGTACTGAAAAGGCAGCGTTTTTACCCTTTGTCCTGGCCTCGCCTTTCATGTTTTTTCTTGGCGCTGGCTTTGCCCAGTTTGTAGTGACGCCGCTTGCTATGAAATTCTTCTTGGGATTTGCCGATGTGAGTTCGATTTTCGCGAACCTGCTGGCACCTGTTGCCGATAACATTCCATCAGACGCCGCAATTGTTCCTGAGACCAACGACGGCTTGAAGGTGACGTTCTTTGGTAAAGTTAACGAGTCGCTCGACATTACGCTGAAGTTTATCATGGCCTTTGGGCTGTGTTTTCAGTTGCCCGTATTGCTGACTCTGATGGGTAAGGCTGGATTGGTTTCCGCCAAAGGTCTGGCGGATGTTCGCAAATACGCGATTGTTGGCATCCTGGCCCTCGCAGCGGTTGTGACGCCGCCCGATCCGGTAACGCAGCTGATTTTGTTCACTGCTGTGTATGGCCTTTACGAGATTTCGATCCAGCTGGTGAAATGGGTCGAAAAGAAAAAGGTCGAAGAGCTTCGCGCCGAAGGCATTTTGGACGAGGATGAGGACCTTTACGGCGATGATAGCGACGATGAAGAAGAGGACGCGAAGGCGTGAGCGATCCAATGGAAAGGATCGCCAAGGCCCTAGAGCGGTTGGCGCCCGCGCCGCTTGAGGCTCCGGATTTCACCGCAGCGGACGCGTTTGTCTGGCATGTTAGCCCCGACCGGCTGGACCTGGTCGAAAAGGTAAACCGCATCGACATCTCGTTATTGGTCGGGATCGACCGCGCAAGGGACATTCTCACGGAAAACACGAGGCAGTTCGCCAAGGGACTTCCAGCAAACAACGCTCTTCTCTGGGGCGCCCGAGGGATGGGAAAATCCAGTCTTGTCAAAGCTGTGCATGCCGCAGTTCGTGCCGAAGGCCAAATGATAAAGATTGTCGAAGTGCAGCGCGAGGACCTGCAGTCTGTCGGGCGGCTGCTTAACATTCTGCGCGCCGCAGATGCCCAGTTCGTGCTTTATTGCGATGACTTGTCATTTAGCCATGACGATCAGCATTACAAATCTTTGAAGGCTGTTTTGGACGGCGGGATCGAGGGCCGCCCTGACAACGTAATATTCTATGCCACTTCAAATCGGCGTCACCTGATGCCGCGCGATATGATCGAAAACGAGCGGTCAAGCGCGATCAGCCCATCAGAAGCCGTAGAAGAAAAGGTGTCGCTGTCGGACCGGTTTGGACTTTGGCTTGGGTTTCATCCCTGCAATCAAGATGAGTATCTAGCGATGATTGACGGCTATTGCGCTGCGTTTGGCGTGGCGGTGAATGCAGAGACACTTCGGGCTGAGGCGATCGAATGGCAGGCCACGCGGGGCGCGCGATCCGGTCGAGTCGCATGGCAGTTCTTTGTTGATCTGGCGGGACGGAACGGCGTCGTCATTTAATCCTGGGCCCATCATTGTGCCTAGGATGTCAGTCGGCATGACCTCCCGTTTTTTTCCAAAAAAATCACTGCGGCGTTAGTTCAGATAGGGAATGGGATCGACGCTGTCGAAACCCTCGCGCACTTCAAAGTGCAAAAACGCAGGGCTGCCGTCTCGGACGACGGCTATTTTTTGACCACGTTTGATCTTGTCACCTTTCGAAACGGTGATGTCGTCGACACCGGCATAAACTGTGAGCAGATTTCCTTCATGCCGAATGACCAAAATCGGAACCTGGTCGGTGTCGCGGGTGATCGCGGCAACGCTTCCGTCGTCAGCTGCGGCAATTGGCGTTCCAGCGGCAGCTGCGATCCCGATTCCTTCGTTTTCGCCTTTTTTGTAAGGCCGTATGATACTTCCCTGAACCGGCATCCTGAGCCGTGACGTGTCGGAAGCCCCGGTCTGCTGAGCGGAAAGATCGGCTGGCGCAGGCGTTACTGCAGGTTTCGCTTCTTCTTGCGGAAGCGGTGTTGACGCAGATGGCGGTAGCGGCGTTTCAGTGCCGTCGCCGGGCCGCGCAATTGGCGCAACAGCAGCAACTTCTACTTCAGGTGTTTTGACCGGAATTAGAAGATACTGGCCTTCGCGAAGGGCGAGGTCGGCGCCGAGACCGTTCCATTCGGCTAATGCCGCGACGGGAACGTCATAAAGGCGTGCAATGGAAAATGCTGTTTCACCTGTCGCCACGCGGTGGCGGGTAGGTTGATCGCCTGGGGGTAAGCCTGGCGCGCCCTCGGCCCGGTCAATAGCGGTTCCGGCAATGGTTGCAACGTCGACGGAGCCGCCATCCAGAGTCCCGCTTCCGGGCTCTGCGATACGAACCGGCAGCGCGACGATTTCACCTTCGCGAAGAGTTACGTTTTCGGGTATCGCGTTATATTTTGCCAAATCAGAGGCTGGCAATCCGACCCGCGTGGCAATTGTGCCAATGGTATCTCCGCGACGCGCGATCGCAACTTGATAGCTAGGGTAGGAAACTACACCACGGGCATCCGGCTGCGGCACCTCGCGAACGGCATTTCGTGCGGCATCGGTGGTATCGAATTGTCCGGCGCCGCCGCGCAAATCAAAATCGAGATCTCCCATACTGCTGCAACCCGATATGGCCAGTGCCGCGGATGTTAGCAGTGTGATTTTGAGAGTTGTTCCTGTTTTCGCCATTGCTCTTTCCTCACAACGTGACCGATTTTCTTTTTGAAATCTGGCCAAACCTATCGGGTCAGTCTTGACCCATCCCCTCGATCAGGGGAACGAACCTTACCGGCAGCAGTTCTTCATAGTCGTATCCCGTTTCTGTGCGCGTGACCTTGATCAGACTTTGCACCTGGTCCGACTGACCCACCGGCAGGACCATGATACCGCCAGTTTTCAGCTCTGCCAATAACGGGCCGGGGGGATCTTCGGCAGCGGCGGTCACAAGTATGCGGTCAAACGGTGCTTGTTCGGGATATCCGCGCGATCCATCGGCGGTTAGACAGGTGATATTTGTTAGCCCCAGGCGGTTAAAGATCTCCTGAGCTTCGTTCACCAGGCGCTTGTGTCGATCAACTGTGTATACGCGGCGTGCGAGATGGCTCAGCACGGCGGCCTGGTAGCCGGACCCGGTTCCAACTTCGAGCACTTTGTCGCGCGGCTGAACATTCAGCGCCTGGGTCATAATTCCGACAACCGATGGCTGGCTTATGGTCTGACCACAGGCAATTGGGAGAGGCATGTCTTCGTAGGCACGCTCGAAAAACACACCCTTTACAAACTCGCCACGGTCGACCTTTTCCATGGCACCAAGAACTCGCGCATCCATAACGCCGCGACTTCGAAGCGCGAACAGGAACTGCATCTGGCGTTCTGCCTCGTCCACAGTCATTCAAGACGCTCTTTCAGCGTAGCAAGCGAATCGTGCGCGGTGAGGTCGGCGTGAAGTGGAGTCACAGAGATGAAATCTTCAAGATTTGCAGTTACATCTGTGCCGGGCCCTGTTTTTACGGCCTGAGGTCCGCCATGCACCCACATGAACATTCGCCCCGAGGGCGAAAGGTGAGGTTCGACACTGTGTTTGGTGTCTTTGCGATGGCCTTGGGAAGCCACCTTGATGCCCTTGACCGCGCTGGCGGCGATTGGAGGAAAATTCACATTATAAAATAACCGGTAGTCGCGGTCGTCCCAAATACCATGCCGAAGGAGTTTTCTAACTGTGTCAACGCCGTGAGCGGCGGCGGCTTCGAACGGGTTTTCGAGCTGTGAATTGTCGGGTCCATAAAACTGGCTAAGGGCAATTGATGGAAGGCCCTGAAGAGCGGCCTCGATCGAGGCGCCGATTGTGCCTGAATAAAGCACGTTTTCGGCGGCGTTGTTGCCGCGATTAACGCCTGAAAGCACGAGGTCCGGGGGCGCATCCTTCATTACCTGGTAGATGCCGGCCAGCACGCAATCGGCAGGCGAACCTTCGGCGGCGAAGCGACGCGGGCCAAGTTGGATTAGCATCGTCGGATGTGTGTAACTGATGCAATGACCAACGCCGGATTGTTCGAATGCCGGTGCGACGACCCAAACCTCGCCGTCTTCGCCCGCAATTTCGGAGGCAATTGCCTCCATCACCCGCAGTCCGGGCGCGTTTATTCCGTCGTCATTTGTAATAAGAATGCGCAAAGACTGTTGCCTCGTGTGCCATTTGGTTCTGCTTAAGGAAGAGTTCGAGGACGGGCAAGCGCAGTGGTCACGGTGGGTGTCCGGGAAGTTAATTTTTTCCGATTTAGCGAGATTAGAGAGACGAGAGGAGCTTTTCGGCTGCTTTGGATGTTGGAGTAAGGTTGGAGCCATCTTCGCCGGGGAAGAAACGGGCGCGGGTGCCGGTCGGCATAGGTGGTGGTGTGAGAATCAGAACACGCGGTCCAGTGCGAACTGTTTCGGCCTGCCAACTTCGCACCAAAGCAATCTGCGCTGCCTTTGTAGCGCCGTAGGCACCGAAGAATTTGTTTCCAGCTTGTGGATCATCAAAGAAAAGGGCCTGGCCCGCGTCGGCTGCTTCAAGAAGTGGTGTGATCATTGGAAGGAGCGACGCCGTGGCAGTGATGTTAACCGCAATGGATTTCGCCAAGTCTTTGCTGTCCACATGGGCGGCGGGCGCAAGGGGAGGCGCGTGGATGGCGGCGTGCGCCCAAAGATCAATGTGGCCCCATCGGTCATAGATGCCGCGGCAGAGCTGAGCCATCGCATCGGGTTTGGTGATGTCCATGGGTGCCAGTGTCGTGGAACCGTTGACCGCTCGGATGCGATCGTCCAGTTCTTCGAGCGCGCCGACGGTTTTTGCCACGGCGACGATATGGTGAGTCGGGGCAAGTGCTTCGGCCAACGCCGCGCCTAGGCCGCGCGAGGCGCCGGTGATTAAGGCGATCTTGGTCATGGGCGCGGGTGTGGACTGCACCAATGGTGAGGTCAAGCTCCGCTCGTCAGATGGACGCTGCCAGAAGAGTCGAATAGCGACGGCGGCATCATTAAGTTAAGTCGTCGAGTGTGGTTTTGGTTTTCCAAAGCGAGTGGCAACGGGCGCGAAATCATCGGTAACGCGCGAATTTTACTCCGCTGCCTTGAGCATAAAGCCTTTTTGGATCTGATCGCTTGGTTCCACCGGGTATTCCCCGGAAAAACAGGCATCACAGTACTGCGGGCCATCTGCATTTCGGCCTTGGCCTTCGCCAACTGCGCGGTAGAGGCCGTCGAGCGATATGAACTTTAGGCTGTCGACGCCAAGATGCTGCTGCATTTCCGCTTCGCTCATCGTTGCGGCAAGCAGCTTTTCGCGATGTGGCGTATCAACGCCGTAAAAACAGGGCCAGGAGGTGGGAGGCGAAGCGATACGAAAATGGACTTCGGCGGCGCCCGCGTCCAGGATCATTTCCTTGATCTTACGACTGGTTGTGCCGCGGACAACGCTATCATCAACCAGAATGACCCGTTTGCCACGGATTAACGCACGGTTGACGTTCAGTTTTAGGCGGACGCCCATGTTTCGAATATGCTCGGTCGGTTCAATAAAAGTCCGACCCACATACTGATTACGGATAATGCCCATTGCGTACGGAATGCCTGACTGGAGCGAGTAACCAATTGCGGCGGGTGTACCGCTGTCGGGTACCGGACAGACCAAATCCGCGTCGACTGGCGCTTCTTTGGCAAGCTCAACGCCAATCGACGAGCGCGTCTCGTAAACCGACCGGCCGCCAAGGGTCGAATCCGGCCGTGAGAAATATACGTGTTCAAAAATGCAGAACCGGGATTTCTTCTGTTCAAATGGTTGGTGGCTGACGACCTTACCATCCGCGATGACGACCATTTCACCAGGGTCAATTTCGCGCACGAATTCAGCGCCAATTATGTCAAGCGCGCATGTTTCGGAGGCCAGCGCCCAACCGTCACCGATCTGGCCAAGCACCAACGGGCGAACACCAAGTGGGTCACGAACACCGATGAGCTTTGTTCGGGTCATTGCAACGATCGAAAAGGCACCCTCAACCCGACGAAGCGCGTCTTTCATCCGATCTGGAATGTTGCGCTGAATTGAACGCGCCATCAGGTGGATAATGCATTCGCTGTCCGAGCCCGACTGGAAAATCGAGCCGCGCTCGATCAATTCGCGCCGCAGTGCATCTGCGTTTGTAATGTTGCCATTATGTGCGATTGCAGCACCGCCCATGGAAAACTCGCCAAAAAACGGCTGCACATCCCTGATCTGGGTACTGCCTTTGGAGCCTGCGGTTGAATACCGCACATGCCCGATACCAATTGGTCCGGGGAGCGTGTCCATTACCGATTGGCTGGTGAACTTGTCGCGTACAAGACCAAAACGCCGGGCTGAGTTGAATCCGGTCTCCGGATCATGCGTGACGATACCGCCGGCTTCTTGTCCACGGTGCTGAAGTGCATGCAATCCCAGAGCAACAAAGTTCGCGGCACTTGTCACGCCGGTAACGCCGAAAATACCACATTCTTCGCGCAACTTATCGTCGTCGAACGGGTCGGTCGTCAGCGGAAGATCGGCCATTTGGGCGAACGCGAGTCCGGTTGGGGCAGCTACGGCCTTACATAGAACGTCACTGTTAGAGTGTCACGCAGTCTTGGCGAATTTTCGACGCAAAAATGCGAAGGCCCGCGGCGGTACGCCACGGGCCTTCTACAGGCGGTTATTTTATTGCACCGGACAGGTGACACTCATACTGGCGGAAACTCACAACTCACAACACCTAACAATCCGCCTGTCCTACGGAGGCGCCGGTGGCCTTGCGGCCTGGCCGGCGCCCAACTCAATCACTCGTTACGCGGGACGTTGGAACTTCCTCAGTCCCGCTTACAAGACCTGTTATGCCAAATGGGGTAGGCATCAGTTGGGCGTAAATGTTCAGTTTCTGGGCATTCTCGTGAATTGGGCTGCCCAGACAATTGGGCAGGCGCGGACTTACTTCGAACCGGCTGTACCAATCTTGCCCGGATATCCTGCGAAGGATGAACAATCCCGATGGAAGGTGCGAGATTGTGCTATTTGCATCAACAAAG
Source organism: Boseongicola sp. (assembly GCA_051009475.1). Classification (GTDB taxonomy): domain Bacteria; phylum Pseudomonadota; class Alphaproteobacteria; order Rhodobacterales; family Rhodobacteraceae; genus CAXMNX01. The sequence goes on along the minus strand of JBPCWO010000111.1, from coordinate 7,065 downwards.
AGACGGATTCATACGTTTAAGAAAATGGCTAGAATTGCCCTAATTGGCCGATATCTAAATTGGAAACGGTATGTTTCGAATGTGAAACTGCGAATTTCTTTGCCAGAAAGCATAAAATCGGTCTTAGAAATTGCGAAACGCGGCCTCGATTCGGGCCGCGTTTACTATTGTTGTCTTGAATTGGTGTACCGAATTAAGTCTCGGACCCGGTCGAACACTTGCCCATCAGTTCATCATACCGACCGACGATCCAGGATTGAGGGTCTTCGGGTATCTGTTCCATGATCACGTCCGATACCTGACTGTAGACGATCGCTGTGCGGCTGTCGTCAACCCAGGCAATTGGATCATTAACGATAACTTGCTCGTAAATAATCATGCCGATGACAACGAGCAGTAGTCCACGAGCAACGCCAAATAGGAATCCAAAGCCCTGATCAATACCTCCAAGTGCCGATCGCTGCACTGCACCGGCAAAGAGTGGTGTGAAGACCGACACAAGGATTAGGGCCGCTGCAAAAACAGCAGCAAATGCGGCGATCATCGCCAAATCACACGATCCACCAATGAAATCCCTGAGGATCGGAACTTCTTTCATCAGTGGTTCGGCCATTGGCGCAAAAACGTATGCCACGATTGCCGCCAGTATCCAGCCGCCAATCGCCAGTGCCTCGCGGACGAAACCGCGTGAATAGGCTAAAACCGCGGATAGGATAATTATGACGGCGACAATACCGTCAAGGATAGTGAAGTTTTCCATTATTGCCTCGTACTGCTTTTTGCCTCTGCCGTGCTAGCCCGCACCGAATACATTACCAACCAGAGCCGCCAAATCGGGCATTTTTTGCACACTGAAACCCTTTGCCGCGCCTGTTTCGCTTCGATCGGGAAGAATAGCGCCCGTGAATCCAAGCTTTTGCGCCTCTTTTAGCCGTGTTTCAGTTTGCCCGACCGGTCGCAGGCTCCCTGATAGGCTGATTTCGCCAAAAACGACAGTACTCGACGGCAAAGCTACATCTTCACGCGCTGAAAGTAGCGCCGCTGCCACAGCAAGATCTGCGGCGGGTTCGCTAATGCGAAGCCCGCCCGCCACATTTAGGTAAACATCCATCCCCGCAAACGGGATGCCACATCGGGATTCAAGAACTGCCAGTATCATCGCGAGCCGCGTTCCGTCCCAGCCCACAACTGATCTGCGGGCTTGTCCGGCAGGCGCAGGTGCGACCAGGGCTTGAAATTCACAAAGCAATGGGCGAGTGCCTTCGATCCCCGCAAAAACCACGCTGCCCGCGGTGGGTTCATCGCGATCGCTCAAAAAAAGTGCTGATGGATTGGCAACTTCGGCCAATCCGGCCCCAGTCATTTCGAATACACCTATTTCGTCGGCAGGGCCGAACCGGTTCTTGACGGCACGCAGGATGCGGAATTGATGACCACGCTCGCCTTCGAAATAGAGAACGGTGTCGACCATATGTTCGACCACGCGTGGTCCTGCAATCTGCCCCTCCTTTGTGACATGACCGACTAGGATAACACTAATGCCCTTACGTTTTGCGAAAGTCGTCAATTCGTGTGCTGTGGCGCGAACCTGACTTACTGACCCGGGGGCACTTTCGACCGTGTCCAGCCACATCGTCTGAATTGAATCAATGATTGCGACGTCGGGAGCCTCTGCTTCCAACGTCGTCATAATGTTTCGCAGATTTGTTTCGGCAGCGAGTTTTACGGGAGCGTCACCTAGACCGAGGCGACGCGCACGCATTCTGACCTGGTCGGCTGCTTCTTCGCCGGACACATAGACTGCCTTCAACCCTTTCGCTGCAAACGCTGCTGCTGCTTGCAGAAGCACCGTCGACTTGCCGATCCCGGGGTCACCGCCAACCAGAACAGCGGACGCGGGCACCAATCCGCCGCCGAGCACGCGGTCCAATTCGGCCATGCCCGAAGTAGCCCGCGGCGGCGGCGTGTCTTCGGATGCAAGATCAGTTAGCGCGATTGCCTTGCCCCTTGTGGCTCCAAGCCCCTTCGCGGAAGGGCCGGTGGACAACGGCGCATCCTCTGAAATTGAGTTCCACGCACCACAATCATCACAGCGGCCAGACCATTTGGAATGTATCGCGCCGCAATTTGAGCAGGAGAATGTTGCGCCTTTTGCCATCCGGCCCTCAGGCCACTCGTGCGGCAGCACGCCGACGTTCATATGCAATTCCGATTGCAATTTGCGCCAGCACACATGCACTAAACAGATATAGGCCCCAGCCGGTTTCGACACGCCCAAGTCCAATTCCTTTGACAACAACGATATACAAAGCGACCAGGAAAACGTCGGCCATCGCAAGTTTTCCCAGGATGTGGAGTGCTGGGAGTATTCGCGGGCTGGCCAATCGGAACTGGATCAGTGCTATTCCAATTACCTTTAGATAGGGCGCGAATATCGCAAAAAAGGTGACGAGCAGTGCCAAAACCACGTCGCTTCCCCAAAGTGCCTGCAGTCCCGATATGACGGATATTTCGTCAAGTGAGAACAGCGGTAGCAGCCCGGCGCGCAAAAGCGGTGCAAACCATGCAATCGGAAAAAGCAATAAAAGCGTCAGATTGGCGAGTTTCAGACCCATTCCGCGTTCCTAGCTCGCGTCTGGGCGCTTGCCAACCAGTTCAGAGAGTTCGTTTCAAGAACGGCAATTTCTTAAGTTCGCTCATTGCGTCAGGTGCCGGCAAAAGCGGCTTAAATCTTCGGGCAGCGCTTGTTGTATTGCCACGCATATTTCGGGCTACATCGAGCACGCATCTATCTGATGAGATGCCTCTATCTGGTTCAGCGTCATCCATTGGCAAGTTTTCATTGGCTGGGCTGACAGCGTCGTCACGGTGCCGAAACGTTGGCTTCGGTGCATCGGGCCATTGCGGGCCCTCCAAAATCAATGGTCGCGATTTTGGTGCGGTCGCTCGTAATGGCGCAACGCGATCTTCGGGTTCATCGTCAAGCGACGATTCATATGACGGCGGTCGCCCGATGCTACAAATAGTAACGACGCTGACCCAAACTACGGGGCAGAGGGCTGCAAAAACGAAATACAGCCAGCCAACGGCCCCAAGTCCCAGGGCCCAGGGCGCGAGGCCGGCTGCCGTGAATGCGGCGAACAGGCCGGTTAAGGCATAGATCCATGCATTAGACGTTTCTGACAAAGCCAAACGGCGAAAGGCCAGCCAAGCGACACCGAATGGAATTGCCAAAAAAAACGTCCTGGCAACAAGTTGAACGATCAGTGTTAAGGCGTCCATACGAGCCTCCAAACAGCCACCTCAGCGGCACGAGACGCGATCTTGGTTAAAAAAGTCTTGTGAGTCCCACTCTGTTTCCAATTTGGAACCCAACTGTTGCGATGCTGCAAATGGTCAAGAGGATCAATCAATCCAACGAATACGGTCGCTGGCCAGCAAGTTTTGGTAGGAATCAGGCATTACCAGCCCATCATTCACTTTTTTTTCGCCGTCGCTTTCGAGCTTCAAGATTTTCTTCGAACGCGCGATAACGGCTTCGATTTGCACATATGGAACAACTACGACGCCATCGCGATCTGCAACGATCATGTCTCCGGTTTTGACTTGTTGGCCACCGATTTGAACGGGTAGCCCAACTGTTCCCGGCCCATTTTCATAGGGCGTCGACGAGATTGATCCGGTGCACCATACTGGTAAGTCCAACGCGATTAACCCATCAACATCCCGAACCGGGCCGTCTGTAACAATACCGGCCGCCCTGGCATTTCTTATCATCCCGCCCAGACTATCGCCAAATGCAGCGCATCCTTGGTGGCCATCAAATGCGGTCACCACTATGTCGCCGGGTTTCAGAACATCCTTGCAGGCATGAAGCGCCAGTAGATCGGCCGCACCTGTCCAGACGCTTAACGCAGGTCCGGCGACAATTGCCGGCTGGTCTTCGCTGCCAAGCAGGCGGCGAATAGAACTCGATAATGCGCCGCATCCGTCCATTGCATCAGATGCCACCGCCGAAGGAATCGAGTGAAACGCTGCAATCTGTGCCGCCGAGGGACGCCTTGAGGGACGCTTGATGGTCAGCAGAGGAGGATCTTCATACATTGAGTATCCTTTGATCTATCTTACAGTTTCAATGGGCCCTTTGGCGCTGCCTGTGATGAATTGTTCAACGTAAGGGTCACCGCTGTTATCCAAATCGGCCACAGGTCCGGTCCAACGGATCTTGCCGCCATGAAGCATCGCCACCTTGTCGGCAATTGCCCTGACACTGGTCATATCGTGGGTGATAGTTATCGCAGTTGCACCCATCTCGACCACGATTTCGCGGATCAGATCGTTGATGACGCCCGCCATAATCGGGTCAAGGCCGGTCGTCGGTTCGTCGAAAAATATGATTTCGGGTTCAGCGGCGATGGCACGCGCAAGGCCGACGCGCTTTTGCATTCCGCCGGACAGTTCAGCGGGAAATCGGTCGGCGACTTCCGGCGTCAGTCCGACGCGCCGCAATTTTTCAATGGCGATCTCGCGTGCTTCGTCCCATGGGCGCTTGAGTGATCCACGCAGCAGCCGAAATGCAACGTTTTGCCAGACCGGCAGGCTGTCAAAAAGTGCACCGCCCTGAAACAGCATTCCAAATCGGGCCAAAAAAGCATCCCGTTCGGCTGATCCTTGTTTCAGTTGCGTTACGTCTTCGCCTTCGACGGTTACCTTGCCGCTGTCTGGTGTGATTAGGCCAAGGACACATTTAATCGCTACGGATTTACCGGTGCCCGACCCCCCTATGATCACCATGCTTTCGCCGCTGGCGACTTCAAGCTCGACCCCGCGCAAAACTTGGTTTTGCCCAAAGGCCTTATGGACATCCTTGAGTTCAATCATGCGGCAAAAAAGAGTTCTGTGAGGATAAAGTTCGCGGCGAGGATCAATACGCTTGCCGCAACCACCGCACCTTTTGTGGCACGACCAACGCCTTGAGCGCCGCGCCCGCTTTGCATGCCAAAGTAACACCCCATCAGTGCGGCAATGAAGCCGAAGACGGCACCTTTGGTAAGCGAGGACACGATGTCGAGCGGTTCAAGAAAGTCGACTGTGTTTTTGATGTAGGTGGCGGCATTGAAGCCCAGCCTGTTTACGCCGACAAGATAACCGCCCATGATGCCGATTACGTCGCCCACAGCGACCAAGGCCGGCATCACCAGAGTCGCCGCCAAAACACGCGGCAGAGTCAAATACTTCATTGGATTTGTCGAAAGCGTTACCAGCGCGTCGATTTGTTCGGTTACTTTCATGGTCGCGATCTCGGCCGCAACGGACGACGTGACGCGCGCCGCAATCATCAACCCCACGAGAACCGGGCCCAGTTCCCGAACCATCCCGATAGCGACGATTTGGGGCACGACTGCCTCTGCTGAGAAACGCGAACCTCCGGCAAAGATCTGAAGCGCCAGTGCACCGCCGGTGAAAATCGTCGTCAAGCCAACGACCGGCAGTGAAAAGTAGCCGATATGTAGAATTTGGTTGCCGAATTCACGCGGATACCAGGGCGGTCGAGCGAGATGACTGATCGTTTCGACGGCGAAGTGCGTGACCCGGCCGATTGCAGCCAGCAGCCCCAAGACCGCGGCGCCTATGGCAGCAATGAAACTCACGCTGCGCCCTCGTAGTGTCTTAAGTAGCGTCCGCCAAGCGACGTCAATATTTCGTACCCAATCGTTCCCGCCATTTCCGCGATGTCGTCGACACTTTGGTGATCCGTCAGAACCGACAGAGTTTCCGGCAGCACTTCAAGATGGCTCACGTCAACGGTTATTAAATCCATGGATACTCGGCCGACAATGCTGCAGGGCGTATCGCCAGCGTAGAGGCGCCCATTTTCGCCAATTGCACGCATCAATCCATCCGCATATCCTGCTGAAATTGTTGCAACCTGCCGCTCAACGTCGGCAGTGTAGGTGTTGCCATAGCCGACCGTTTCAAATGGTCTGATCAAACGCGTTTGAATGACCGGGGCGGCAAGATGTACGACCGCCTTGGCGTCGCCAAAGGGCAGCCCTCCGTAGAGACCGATGCCAGGGCGAACTAGATCGAAATGGTAATCGGGCCCGAGAAAGATACCGCCCGTCGCCGCTAGCGAGCGGCGATGAGCGACGCCGTCAGTCATCCCGCGAAATGCACGCAGCTGCTGTTCGTTCATCGGATGATCTGGCTGGTCGGAGCAAGCAAGATGGCTGGTGACAAGTCGGGGGCCAACAGTCATGATCTGGTCTTTTAGAGCGTCCCAGTCCGAAGGCTCAATTCCCAACCTGTTCATGCCACTGTCTAACTGCACGCCAAAGGCAGATGCCGGGCTTTCCGACAGGTGCCTCGTGACCTGTTCAGGCGAATTCAACAGTGGGATCAGATCGGCACTTTGAAGGAGGTCGGTATCCCCTGGCATGTGGCCAGAAAAGACATAGATATCTGCGTCATCGCCCGCGGCGCGGCGAACCGCATATCCTTCTTCCGCGAGCGCGACAAAGAAACTTTTGACGCCTTTTTGAGCAAGCTTTCTTGTGACTCGGCCCGCATCAAGGCCGTAAGCATCAGCCTTGACAACCGCGGCTGTTTCAACGTTTTCCGCCGACATCGCGTTGAGAGCACGCCAGTTGGCGGCAATAGCGTCAAGGTCGATCGTCAGAACTGCGGCACCCATGGTTCGGGTTTCCGTTAAAGGGGTGGGGGCCGTCAAGCGGTTTCCGAATTGAGCGTGTGTCCTGCGCTTCGCGGATGGCTATGTAATCTGTACTGGCCGCAGCGCGGCGAGACAGCAAAACTTGTTCGGCTTAGAATTCGCTGACGTTTTGCTGCCAGGGCTTTACCAAATTGCCAAATCGCGTGAAGCGACCTTCGAAGCTGAGTTCCACTGTGCCGATGGGGCCATGGCGTTGCTTGCCGATAATAACTTCAGCGCGGCCGTGGAGTTTTTCCATCTCCTCCTGCCACTTTGCCATGGCCTCCAAGTCGTGATCGCCGGGTTTCTCCCGCTCTTTGTAATACTCTTCGCGGAACACAAACATCACGACG
>JBPCWO010000110.1:0-2935 GCA_051009475.1 Boseongicola sp. | reverse complement strand
TGTGGTCCATGACGACGACAACGCGACCGACGCCTGCGACCAGATCCATGGCACCCCCCATACCTTTGACCAGCTTGCCGGGGATCATCCAGTTCGCAAGGTCGCCTTTTTCGCTAACTTCCATCGCACCCAGAATTGCCGCCGCGATTTTACCGCCGCGGATCATCCCAAACGATTGGGCACTGTCGAAATAGGCGGTGCGCCTAAGCTCGGTGATGGTTTGCTTGCCGGCGTTGATCAGATCTGGGTCTTCTTCACCCTCGTAAGGAAATGGGCCCATGCCCAGCATGCCGTTTTCGGATTGCAGCGTGATATCCTTGTCGCCGACATAGTTCGCAACCAGCGTCGGGATACCGATGCCAAGGTTCACATACATGCCGTCTTCAAGCTCTTCGGCCGCGCGGGCGGCCATCTGATTGCGATCCCAGGGCATCAGGCGTCCTCCCTCTGGCGAACTGTCAGTTGCTCGATCCGTTTTTCGTGCTCGCCTTGGATCAATCGGTGAACATAAATACCTGGCAAGTGGATCGCGTCCGCATCAAGGCTGCCGATCGGAACGATCTCTTCGACCTCGGCAACGCAAATCTTGCCACACATAGCGGCCGGTGGGTTAAAGTTGCGCGCTGTCTTGCGGAACACCAGATTGCCGGTTTCATCGGCTTTCCAGGCCTTCACGATCGAAAGATCGGCAAAGATGCCTTCCTCAAGGATATAGGTCTCGCCACCAAAATCTTTGTGCTCTTTACCCTCGGCAATCACCGTCCCCACACCGGTCTTGGTGTAAAATCCGGGAATACCGCAGCCTGCCGCGCGCATCCGTTCGGCCAACGTGCCCTGCGGATTGAATTCAAGCTCCAGTTCGCCCGATAGGTATTGCCGCATGAATTCGGCGTTTTCGCCAACATAGGACGACATCATCTTCTTCACCTGGCGTGACTGCAGCAGAATGCCGATGCCAAAATCATCAACGCCTGCGTTGTTCGAGGCAAAGGTCAGGTCCTTTACGCCGCTTTCCCTGATCGCCAGCAACAACAGTTCCGGAATACCGCAAAGACCGAAACCACCGGATGCAATCAGCATCCCGTCTTCGAGGATTCCATCAAGAGCCTCGGTTGCGTTTGCATAGACTTTCTTCATGGAAACGCCCTCTTTAGGTGATGGCGATGGTTTTGACGCGGACCCGGTGCAGAGTCAATCGCTGCACCGCGGCGTGAATTCAAGAGTGTGGAATAATCTAATGATGAGTAATCTCGCTATCCACGGGTTACAGGGAAAAGTTGAAGGGAACGAATGAGTTATTCTTGGTTGACCGTCCACCGCGTGAAATTCAAAGAATCTCGCGATGCAAAGACAAATGGTTCCCCAAACGGTCCGCCAAGCGCTTCGGCCTAGCGGTTTGGCCCTAACGCACCTTTAGGCAAAGACGGATCTCTCACTGGAGTATCTGAAGAGTGGGGCGGCGTTGGCTTTTATGACAGCAGATAAACGGCAGAAGCTGTTGCACGAAATCCCAAGGACAATCTGGATTTTCTGAAGGAAACCACTGAAGACTGGCATGCGCTGGCTTGCGTGATCACGCACCGTGGCGAAGTGGATTGGTCAACTCCATCCGAGCCTCACCCGTCGCTTCGGCCAGTCGAAACTGATCCCGGCGGTGTATTGGCGGTTATCACGTCGGCCGGTTACGTCAATGCAGACGAAACACAGTTCCCCCGAATTAAGGACTTCATAAAACGCGTCGACGATGTGCTCAAATTCTATGGAACGCTTGAAGAAAATGCCGCCAGCTGTCTTTTTAATTCCGTTGAAGCCAACGAGGGTATGACCTTCTCGATCTGGACGTCTGACAAGGCAATGATGGCATCGGCATACAGATCCGGGGTCCATGCTGACAATCTAAAGCGGCACCTGTCGAAGCCAATGTTTGACCGAAGTTCTTTCACACGCCTGCGTTTGCTTGTGAGCCGGGGCACATGGGACGGTGCTGATCCGCGCGAATTTGCTGCGAGACCCGCCGAACTATGACGCCTTCTTCCGACGCCCGCCTTTTTTGCCGCCCTTTGCTTGCCTTGCGGCAATCAGTTCGATGGCCATTTCCATCGTGACATCGGTGGGTTCGGTGTCCTTGGGCAATGTCGCATTGACCTTGTCCCATTTGACGTAAGGCCCATAGCGCCCGTCCATGACGTTGACGGCGCCTCCGTTGTCCGGATGCTCGCCCAATTCCTTCAAAGGTGTCGCAGCCGCACGGCCGCCCCCGCGTTTCGCGGCTTTTTTGGCGAGTTCCTCGACGGCGCGGTTCATGCCGATCGTGAACACCTCTTCGACTTCGGCGAGGTTCGCGTAAAGTCGCCCGTGCTTCACATAGGGTCCATATCGACCGATCCCCGCCTCGATCATCTCACCGTCATCTGGATGCGGTCCAACCTCGCGCGGCAGGCTCAGCAGCAGCAGCGCTTTCTCAAGGTCAATTTCAACCGGGTCCCATCCTTTGGGCAGGCTCGCACGCGGTGGTTTGGGCTGATCGTCAGTCGGTTCGCCCCTTTGAATATAGGGGCCAAACCGGCCCTTCATGACTCGGATGGTATCGCCCGCATCTTCGCCTAAGATCTTGCCGTCCGGACCTATTTCGGAACCGTCATCCATCCCCGGTGGGCCGAAAGGTCTTGTATAGCGGCACTCGGGATAGTTCGAGCACCCTATGAATGCGCCACCCGCACGTGCAGTCCGCATGCTTAGCCGGCCTTCGCCGCAATTCGGGCACAGCCGCGGGTCGGTTCCCTCTTCATTTGGGGGGAAGATATGCGGTTCAAGAACCTCGTTGATCTTTTCCAGCACGTCGGTGATGCGAAGTTCAGAGGTCTCCTCAACAGAGGCTTTGAAATCCCGCCAAAACCGCGCCAACACATCTTGCCAGTCGCGCTCGCCGCTGGTG
>JBPCWO010000109.1:0-8890 GCA_051009475.1 Boseongicola sp. | reverse complement strand
AGAAATTTTCACCTACCTGTTCGTTCACCTGGAATTGCGAGCAATGGGATGGTAGCGACATCGCATCCGCTTGCTGCCAACGAAGCGTTGACGGTTCTTCGCGAAGGCGGCAACGCCGTTGACGCCGCCATTGCCGGCGCCGGTCTGCTGATCGAGATCCGAGACAGCGGCAAACCGATGCCCAACGGACGAACGCCGGTTGGCGAACACCCTGCAGACGCTGCGCCGCAAGCCGGCATGCCAGAAGGCGGATATGGCTGGTATTTGATCAAGCAACTGGCACGCGATATGGTTTATGATCGCGAAAATGGCGAAAACTTTCTGATATTCCGGATGCCGCTAGGCGATCGTCAAAGTCCGGATTGCTGACCGGTCCTCAGCCGCGTTCGCCGCTATTATTCAAGCGATTTCGCGATTTTAGCTAACATTCTGTTTGGCCAAAATGCAATTGAGTGCAGATACGCGAACTGGAATTCGCATCGCCAAATCCGATGACTTCTGGTGAAAGCTCGTCGCGGGTTGCAAGGCATCGCGCCGCGAGGAATATTTCGCGCAACAATGGCTGTGCGACTTGGGCGACTGCTGCAATCTTGGAAACAGAAACACCTTTTTGACACATTCGCACCGCAATGCCGCCGCTAGCCGGAGTCATTCCGATATCGTAGCTGACTAGAGCTTCCCTCGGCGCTGCGCTGTCTTACAGCCCCCACCCAGTGCGTGGCGTCGAGGTTCCTTCCATTCATCATCTACGATTGCAAATAGCCCCAATCGAACTAGGGTCCTGCCTCGTCTAGCTTGTTTCGAGGCAGCATGAGAAATTTTCACCAACCTGGTCGTTCACCTGTAATTGCGAGCAATGGGATGGTTGCGACATCGCATCCACTTGCAGCGAGCGAAGCTCTGTCGGTTCTGCGCGAAGGTGGTAACGCGGTGGACGCGGCAATCGCTGGCGCGGTCTTGCTTGGCGCTTGCGAACCGCAGATGACGGGGATCGGCGGCGACTGTTTCGCACTTGTCAAACCGGGCGGAACGGATGACGTCGTCGCCATCAACGGTTCGGGCCGCGCGCCCGCTGGTCTTTCTGCAGATGCCTTGCGCAACGAGGGGTTGACCGCGATCACTCCGGGGCATCCCGCCTCAATTACAGTTCCGGGCGCCATTGATGCATTCTGCCAAATGTCAGAACGGTTCGGGCGTGTGGGGTTAGAACGGTGTCTTGCCCCGGCGATCCGATATTTCGACGAGGGCGTGCCGATTGCACCTAGAGTTGCTTTTGATATCGGACCTGTCGACGCCTATCTCAAAGATCACGCCCGCGATTACTACATGAATGCCGGTCGGGCTTATGCCAGAGGGGACAAATTTTCCTGCCCTGCTCAGGCAGACGCGCTGCGCTTGATTGCACGTAACGGTCGGGCGGCGTTCTACGAAGGCGAGATCGCTGACGACATGCTGGCCGTCCTTGACCAAATTGGTGCTTCTCACACGGCCGAAGACTTTGCAGCCACAAAAGCGACCTGGGGCATCCCGATAAGCGGTGATTATCGAACAGTAGAACTTTTGGAGCATCCCCCGAACGGACAAGGTGTGACGGCGATTTTGCTTTCGCGAATACTGTCACAATTCGATCTATCATCAATGGATCCCAGCGGTGCCGAACGCTTTCACCTAGAAGCAGAGGCATCAAAACTGGCATACGATGCGAGAAATCGCTTCCTGGCGGATCCGGATCATGTTCAGCGTCTTGAGCACATGCTGTCGGAAGACACCGCACGTTCGCTTGCTTCATTGATTGATGCAAAAAATGTCATGCAGTCGCCAACGCCGCTGACCGAATCCGTTCACAAAGACACCGTCTTGATCACGACGGTCGATCGCGACGGCATGGCCGTCAGCCTGATTTATTCAATCTTTGCAAGATTCGGAGCGGGCGTTGCTAGCCCAAAGTTCGGCGTCCTGTTTCACAACCGGGGCTCGGGTTTCAACTTGATCCCCGGCCACCCAAATGAAGCCGGCCCCGGGAAGCGACCGATGCATACTATCATCCCGGCAATGACCCGCGACAATAACCGTGTCGACATGACATTTGGTGTCATGGGCGGACAATACCAGGCAACGGGCCACGCCCATTTGCTATCAAATCTCCATGATTTTGGGATGGACGTGCAAGAAGCGATTGATGCCCCTCGGGCCTTTGCCGACCCGATTACCGGCAGATTACAGGTCGAAAATGGCGTCTCGACCGATACGGTGAGGGCCCTAAAAGACCTAGGTCATGACATCGTTGTTCCTGGTCGCCCCATCGGAGGCGCACAGGCAATTCAAATTGACCATGAACGCGGAGTTCTCGTCGGGGGATCGGACCCTCGAAAAGATGGCATTGCACTGGGATATTGAAAAAGCTTTTGCTGGAAAATCCGCTAGCCAGCTAGTTCATCTGCACATAAAGCGGATAGCGGCCATCGTCAAAATCCCCAAAGAATTCAGGTAGATCCGGATGTTCAATGGGTTCGCCAGAGTAGTCTGCCACCAGATTTTGTTCTGACACGTAGGCTACATAGTAGCTTTGGTCATTTTCGGCCAACAAATGGTAAAATGGTTGGTCTTTCTTCGGACGGCTGTCTTCGGGAATGGCTTCATACCATTCGTCAGTATTTGAAAACATGGCATCTACGTCGAATACGACTCCGCGAAACGGATGTTTGCGGTGTCGTACAACTTGACCCAGAGCGTATTTTGCACGCGTCTTGAACATAACCAAACCCCCTGTGATACGGTATAACGCCCCGATTGCGGCTATGTCGATGAAATTGGGATAAAATCGGGGAAACAGACTGTGAACGTCGTCCTGACAGTAACAGAAATCGTGGCCCCAGTTTTTTTGCTGGCGGCCCTTGGATTTGCCTGGGTCAAACTTGGTTACGAATATCGTGTCGGCTTTGTAACGCAGCTCGCGATGAGCCTCGGCGTTCCCTGTTTGGTCTTTACCACGCTGATGCAGACCGAAATTGATGTCGCTTCGCTTTCGGCAATCTCTCTGGCGACAATTGTTGTCTATGCTTTGATAACGATCGTTTTTTGGGCCTGCATCAAGCTCGGAGGTCTGAACAGCCGCACCTATCTTGCGCCTCTCATATTTGGCAATACCGGCAATTTAGGATTGCCGCTGGCGTTGTTTGCATTTGGCGATCTCGGCCTTGGCTATGCCGCAGTTATTTTTACGATCATGGGAATTTATGCATTTACATTTGGCGTTTGGCTTGTGTCAGGCGGCAGCTCTCTCGTGGCGGTTATCAAGGAGCCGCTTGTCGGCGCAACGATCTTGGGCGGGTTATTTCTCTGGCAAGATTGGGAAACGCCTAGGTTCCTTACAAATACGCTGACATTGATTGGCCAGCTTGCCATTCCATTGATGCTTATTACGCTCGGGGTCGCCCTGGCGCGTCTGCAGCCCACCAAACTTGGGCTGACCGCCGCACTATCGTTTTTGAAGGCGGCCGTTTGTATCGGGCTGGCGATTGCTGTCGGCCTTTGGTTCCAACTGGACGACGTCGCATTTGCGGTTTTTGTGCTTCAAGTAGGAACGCCCGTAGCCATAACTTCATATCTTTTGGCCGAAAAGTACGGTGCCGACGCCGAGGCGATTGCCGGACTTGTGGTCATTTCAACGTTAATGAGCGTTGGCATTCTGCCGCTGATCCTCGCATTTGTGATCTGAACGGGAAAATTCGCCATTTGAGGTTTGCACGCCTTGGGGTAAACTGAGCAAAACAAGAAGAGCGACTGAGGCATGAGCAGACCCCTTCGCGCGTTGATATTAATGTTGTTAGTCACAGCCTGCGGCAGCAGCAATTACTCCGCGCCCAGAAACCTGAATGACGCATGTTCCATTGTGAAGCAGCGGCCAAGTTATCTTTCGGCAATGCAACGCACCCAAAATCGATGGGGCGTGCCTGTGGCAGTTCAAATGGCAACGATTTACCAAGAGTCCAAATTTATCGGAAACGCCAGGACGCCGGTTCAATATTCTATGGGAATTATACCCATGGGCCGACAATCATCGGCTTACGGGTATAGTCAGGCTTTGGATGGCACTTGGAAAGAGTACCAACGCGACGAAGGTGGTCGTGGTGCGCGGCGCGATGATATCCGCGATGCAACTGATTTCATGGGTTGGTATTTCGCTGAAACACAGGAAGAACTTGGAATTTCACTCTCTGATGCCAGGCACCAATATCTTGCCTATCACGAGGGCCGCACCGGTTATTCTCGCGGGAGTTATCGCAGAAAAGACTGGCTCATGAAGGTGTCGCACGAGGTGGCAGACCGCGCGGTTTTGTACGACACGCAACTTCGGTCCTGCGGGTACATTTGAAGGATGGCGCTAGTTTCGTCCGCGACTGCTTTCTTCGTGGACGATATTGAAAAGATGCGGGGGCAGACGGACTCCTTTGTTTAACTCGCCCAGGATGACCGTGGTTTGACCGCCTTGCCCGTCAGTTACGATCCATTGGCGCAGTTCAACCGGGTCACCGGTGAATTTCAAAGCGAGTGTGCCAATTTCAGGATGTTCGGGATCTTGCGCCACGACGGTCGTAGAGGTGCCGTCGTAATCATGACCCACAACCATGTTGCGCGCTGCAAGGTTCACGTTCTGTTCAAGAATTAAGTTCAATGGCGTTTGCTTCAGCGGATATTTTTCCGGCCGTTGAACATTTGATTTTCCGTCGAAAATGGCAATCTGGCTGCCACCTGCCATAACCAAGAGTTTCTCCGGCGGATTATATTCAAATCGCATTCGCCCGGGCCGGTGCAACAGAAGCTTGCCGGTCGACAGAGTTCCATCGTCGTTGACTTGTGTGAACTCCGCCTCGGCGGTCTGAATCCCATTCAAATAGCGCGAAATTGAATTCAACGACAATTTTTGCGCGAACGCAGGCTGCGCAATGAGAGCCGCGCCAGTTGCCATCAGGAATATTCTTCGGTTCATACCTATCACCTACACGGAATATGCGTCTCGTCTATGTGCATATGGGGTATTCGGCGGCAGTTAGGCAATAACACCGGCAAGTTAGGTGCAATCATCGGCAAAACGGCGCGTGCTGGCGGTGAGGGCTGCCAGCACGCGCGTGAAGCTTACCCCTGCTCCGGCACCAAAATTTCGCGTTTTCCAACATGGTTTGCGGCACTGACGAGGCCGCTGTCTTCCATTTGTTCAACCAGACGAGCGGCCTTGTTGTAGCCAATCGCGAGCTTTCGCTGGATGTAGGACGTTGAACATTTCCGGTCCCTAATCACGATGCCTACAGCCTGGTCATAAAGTGCGTCCTCGCCGGAAGTATTGCCGCCAAGTCCAAGCACCATATCAATGTCGGTTTCGGAATCGTCCGCCGGTCCTTCCTGAACACCGGAAACATATTCCGGCGCCCCAAAGGACTTCAGGTGATTTACGATCTCTTCGACTTCTTCGTCGCTGACGAAAGGCCCGTGAACGCGCGTGATTTTCGCGCCACCCGCCATATAAAGCATGTCGCCCATACCCAGGAGCTGCTCGGCACCCATTTCGCCCAGGATCGTGCGACTGTCGATTTTAGAGGTCACCTGGAAGCTAATTCGCGTCGGGAAGTTCGCTTTGATCGTGCCGGTTATCACATCGACTGACGGACGCTGCGTGGCCATGATCAGATGAATGCCAGACGCGCGTGCCATCTGCGCAAGGCGCTGAATGCAGGCCTCGATTTCTTTACCGGCGACCATCATCAGATCGGCCATCTCGTCGACGATGACGACGATATAAGGCAAAGTTTCTGGCGCGAATTCTTCGGTTTCGAATATCGGATCGCCTGTGTGATCGTCGAAACCAGTTTGAACGGTACGCGAGAAAAGCTCACCCTTTTTCAGAGCATCCCGCACCCGGCCATTGTAACCTTCGATATTGCGGACGCCCATTTTGGACATGCGACGATAGCGTTCCTCCATTTCGCCTACGACCCACTTTAGCGCGACAACCGCCTTCTTCGGGTCGGTGACGACAGGCGAAAGCAAATGGGGTATTCCATCATAGACGCTGAGCTCGAGCATTTTGGGGTCGATCATGATCAACCGGCATTCCTCTGGCGTCAGCTTGTAAAGCAGACTTAGGATCATCGTGTTGATCGCGACGGATTTTCCTGAACCCGTGGTTCCTGCGATCAACAAGTGAGGCATCTTGTCAAGATTTGCGACCACCGGATCGCCACCGATATTCTTGCCCAGTGCAAGCGGCAGTCTTTGATTTCCGTCACCGTAATCACGTCCGGAAAGAAGCTCTCGAAGAACGACTTTCTCACGGTTTTCATTTGGCAGTTCGATCCCGATGACCGACCGTCCTGGCACGGTAGATACTCGCGCCGATAGCGCTGACATAGATCGCGCAATATCATCTGCCAGGCCAATGACCCGCGACGCCTTTAAACCCGGCGCAGGCTCAAGCTCATACATTGTCACAACAGGTCCGGGACGAACGCTGACGATGTCGCCTTTGACGCCATAGTCATCCAACACGCTTTCCAGCATCCGCGCGTTCTCTTCCAGCGCCTCATCAGAAAGATGATGCCTTTCCACTGCTATCGGATCGCTAAGTAGGCTGAGCGGCGGGATCTCGTATTCCGCCGCCCGGTCTTCAAAGTTCAATTGCGGTTGTGCTTCACGCTTTGCACGACTGGACGGCGATGCCTTCTTCACCCCATGTTGTACCATGGGATGGGGATCGCGATTGTGCACCCTGCTTGAATGAAAGCCGCCAGCCGGTTCATTTGGTGTTCCGACAATTTCGGGCTCGGGTAGTGGCTCGTGCTGCAATTCATCAAAATCGGTAACATCGCCAAATTCGTCCAGCACTGCTGTATGCGGCAATCCATCCGCCTGTAGGGGCGGTTCCGCACGCCATAACTCCCCAGGACGGCGAACGCGGCTTTCGATCACATTGGCGATCCGCGCCGCGATCCTATCGGATTCCGGGTCGTCTATAAGTGGCTCGATTGGCTCTTCAGGTTGCTTTTTCCGCAACGAAGGAAGTCGCGATAATAGGCCTGGCTTTTGCGGCGTGTGTGCGGCGTCGCGGTAGGCGCGAGTTGCCCGCAACACTGCTGCATTCACGTCGCTGGGTTCAACTTCGGGCAATTGCTCAGGTGTTGTCCGACGCTCCAAAGCGCGAGCCCGCGCATACATCGCCAATCGCCAGCTGCCACTTGCACTGCGACCCAGTATCGTCATCAGCGTGGCATAAAGCAGAATAATTCCACCCAAAAGATACCGGGTGTAGTTCCAAAGTTCTTCGCGATCGCAGCCTAAGACAAATCCCGCCATCACAATCGTGCCCAGGAACAGCACCAGCGCCATAACTTTTAGACCGGTTCCGGCCGAGACGGGTAGCACACCCAGAATTGCGCCCAGGACGGTATCGCCAAAAAGACCACCTAATCCGAAGGAATGCGCCCACGCTGCACCGGGAATGTGGGTTGAAGCATAGACCGAAACCATCGCGACGCAGATTGGTGCGAAAATCAGTCGCGTCATCGCGCGCTCTTCGCCGTGATGAAGCAGGAAACGCAGCCCCCAAACCGCAAGAACCACGGCAATCGCCCAGCTTCCAAAACCCGCAATGACATAAAGCGGCGAAGCAATTGCAGCTCCGAGCGGGCCAAGAATATTTAGTGCAGGTGCATCAGTCGCGTTCAGCCAGTTCGGGTCATCAGGCGAATACGATCCTAGAATTAGCGCGACCAGTGTCGCCAAACCAAGAAGGGTCAGACCGATAAGCTCCTTGCCTCTTCGTTCGATGATCGCTTGGGTGTCGCTATCGAATAGAGGGTCGCGATGCCTTGCCTGATACGCCATACCTGCCTGTCCTTACGTAAATAAACAGTCGCGAAGCTGGGTCAGCCCGCGCTGTAATTCCTGTTCTTCAACCACCATCGCAACGCGGATGTAGCCCTGACCCGGATTGGTTCCGTCTGCGTCGCGCGCAAGAAATCCCCCCGGCAGAACGCGCACGCCGGTTTCTCGCCAAAGCCTTAGCGCCGCTGTCTCGCCATCATCCACCGGCAACCAAAGGAAAAAGCCAGCATCTGGCGCCGCGCAATCGTCAACACCGGCGAATACCTCGTCAGCAATGTCGTATTTTCCCTGATACCGCGCGCGGCTATCCTCGACGTGGGCCTCGTCCTGCCAGGCGGCCTCGGCGGCTCGCTGTAACGGCAGTGGCAGTGGGGCGCCGGCGTAGGTGCGTAGCTGTCGAATGCGCGAAATAGATTCCGGACCGCCCGCAACAAAGCCCGACCGCAGACCCGGTAAGTTCGAGCGCTTCGAAAGCGAGTGAAAGATCAGTACGCGTTCCGGATCAGCGCCAACTTCCTTGGCAATCTGGAGCGCACCGACCGGGGCTTCTCGACGCCAAATCTCGGAATAACATTCATCCGCGAAGATGTGGAAATCATAACGCTGAGCGAGATCCAGAAGTTCAACCCAGTACTCCCGATCGGCCACAGCACCCTGGGGGTTCGACGGCGAGCAAACATAGGCGATCGCGGTGCGCTCTAGAATGCCATGCGGCAGCGATGCAAAGTCGGGAAGAAAGCCTGTCTCGTGTGTTGCCGGCACATACACCGGCTCGGCGCCAACGGCTAAGGCCCCGAGGGCGTAAACCTGATAAAACGGGTTGGGCGTCAGGACGATCGCGGAATTTCCGTTTTTTGAATCGGGACACAGTGCCAGCGCCGCGTTGAACAATCCTTCGCGAGTGCCGTTCAACGTCATTATCTGCGCTGGCGGTACCTCAACGCTGTATCTGCGGCGCAACCAGTCGGAAATTGCGTGCAACAGCTCGGGCGTGCCTTCGTTCGGCGGATAC
>JBPCWO010000108.1:0-2550 GCA_051009475.1 Boseongicola sp. | reverse complement strand
TAGGGTAACTGGCCGCGTTGCTAACAACGACGACGTGTTTTCCGGCGTTTCGCAACGAGTCAACGCGATCCAGCGCGCCGGGGATAGCGCTTTCGCCGACATTCAGAACACCGAAGGCGTCGAGCAGGAAGACGTCAAAATGCGGGACGAGATCGTCGAGCGTCTCGACGAACCTCGCGTTGCGCGGAAATTCCACCGACGGCAGTCGATGGCGCACGGCTTCATATGCGGAAAATGCCCACTCCGCGTCCTCCGCCGATGCCGTCAAATGATTGCCCCGCGCACTTTGGCCGACACCCATTCACCCAAAACCACAGCGGCAAGTATTACGATCAAGATCAGCGATACTTGCGGCCAGGCCAGCACGTTCAGCGACGCCGAAAGCTGCAACCCGATGCCGCCAGCGCCAACCAAACCCAGCACGGTACTTTCGCGAATGTTGATATCCCACCGGAAGATGGCGATCCCGGCAAACGCTGGCATAACCTGCGGAACAATCCCATAAGCCATGATTTGCCATCGGCTAGCACCGGTCGCAGTAATCGCCTCAACCTGAGTGTGGTCAATCTCCTCGATTGCCTCGTACAGGAGTTTGGCGCAGAACCCGATCGACCGGATTGCGATCGCGACAATACCCGCAAAAACGCCGGGTCCGATGATCGCGATCAAAAGCAGCGCCCATATCAGGGAGTTGATCGAACGGGTCGAGACGATAACGAGTAATGCGATGGGCCGGATGAAATACCGTGATGGTGTGGTGTTGCGTGCGGCCATAAATGCCACTGGAACTGCCATGAACAACGCGCCTATTGTGCCCAGCGTCGCAATGTTCAACGTGTCCCAAATTGGCCACCACAATTGGTCGATATAGGACCAACGCGGCGGCGTGGCGCGAGTAAATATGTCGTTTGCAATGCGTGGCGCATCCCAAACGAAAAACCAGGTGGTCACCTCCGAAATGCGGTTCCAGCACCAGACGAACACCGCGACGCCCGCCAGCCACCCGAACCATCGCATTATGGTTTCGCTCGGCGTCAGCCGCGACCATCTGCGGGTACCATCGGCAAGAACTTTAACCGCCATTACTGCACCCGCGCCCGAATTATTCCCGAAAGATATTCCAGCGCCATGACCAGGCCAATAATCAGAATCAAAATCGCAGCAGCGGTGTCGAATTCATACCGATCGAACGCGGTGTTTAATGTCGCACCGATGCCGCCGGCGCCGACCAACCCAAGAATGGCGCTTTCACGGAAATTGATATCAATACGGTACATGGAAAGCCCGATCAGACGCGGCATGACTTGCGGCTGAACGCCATAGTTGATCCACTGCATCCAGCGTGCGCCCGAGGCCTTGATCGCCTCGGCTTGGCTGCGATCCATCGCCTCGATATCCTCGGCCAGAAGCTTTGACAGAAAGCCGATCGTTGCGAAACTGAGCGTCAGGAATCCGGCCAAAGGTCCAAATCCGAATATGGCGACAAGCAGGATCGCGACGATGATCTCCTGCAGTGCCCGGCTGATGGCGACGATGCCGCGGCAGACTATATAGACTGGCAAGGGCGCGATGTTGCGGGCGGCTCCAAGTCCGATAGGGATCGAGATCAGAATGCCGACGACCGAAGCCGCCACCGTCATGATAATGCTCTCCAGCATCCCATCCCAGATATCGGACCAGCGGCTGACGAAATCCGGCCGGGTAAAGGACATGATGAAAGCAGCACCTCGGTCTAGCCCCTCGTAGACACGGTTCCAGTTCACCTCGACCGACGCCACCGCAGCCACCAGATAGGCCACGGCGCCAACCGAAAGCACCCAGCGCAGCCAGGTCCGCTTTATGAACTTTGGCTTTTTCCACGATGTCCCGATCAGAATATCGAGCTCGGAAACGGCTGACGCAGTCATGCTACCGCCTCATTCCCGTCTTCGTCTTCGACCTTCTCGATTGTGGCTTCCCAGTCCTCCTCGCCGTAGATCGAGGTCAGAACGTCCGGCGTCAGCGCCTCTGGCGGTCCGTCGAATTCGGTGGCGCCAAGCCGGAGGCCGATCACCCGCTGCACGAACATTTGCGCAAGCGCCACGTCATGAATGTTGATTATCGCCGCCAATTTGCGTTCGGCGCAAAGTTCGCAGATTAATCGCATAATCTGGCGGCTGGTCTTGGGGTCGAGCGAGGCGGTCGGCTCGTCCACTAGCAACAAAGCCGGGTTCTGGATAAGCGCGCGGCAGATGCCTACCCGCTGTCGCTGCCCGCCGCTGAGTTCGTCAGCACGCTTGTCGGCCATCTCCAGCAGCCCAACTCGGTCGAGCAGGCGGTAGGCTTCGTCGACGTCTGACTGCGGATATTTGCGCAGGAAAGACCGCCAAAAACCGACATACCCCAACCGGCCCGACAAAACGTTCTCCATAACCGTTAGCCGTTCGACCAGTGCATATTCCTGAAATATCATCCCCATCCGACGACGTTCGCGGCGCAGTGCGCCCGAGCCCAGGGACGTCAGTTCGACATCGCCCAGATAGACTTTGCCACTAGTCGGTTCCACCAACC
>JBPCWO010000107.1:0-4831 GCA_051009475.1 Boseongicola sp. | reverse complement strand
AACCAAGGCATTCCCCGATTTTGCACCGAAGTTTGTCGATTATCCGGCACCCAGGTACAAATTGCGTGAGCGGGTGTCCTACAATCCAGATTTCGCCTAAACGAACACCGGACCTTCGATAGTTTTCATTCAAGCAATCGCGCCGGTGACAGCGCGCTGACGATTGCATTGCCAATCTGGGGTTTACGATTGAGCACAAGATCGGCAATGAGTTTTGCAGCTGCGGGCGCCGTCTGAAACCCGTAACCACCTTGCCCGGCGAGCCAGAAGAACCCCCCATGTGAAGGATCTTCACCTATCACGGGCGTTCTGTCCGGCGCAAAAGTACGCAAACCGGCCCACGACGTCTCGACCCGTGTCACTGGTTCGCTCACGTGCGCTTCATACCGCGCAATCCCTTCGGCAAGAACCAAATCGTCGGCCCATGCATCCATAGGCTCGACCGGGTGTTCTTCCGCTGGGGAAACGACCCAACCTCCTGCGTCCGGTTTTGCGTACCAGGATTCATCTGGGCCAAACAGCATCGGCCAGCCTTGAACATCGTGCCCGCCCGGCGCAGGAATTCGCGCCATTGACCGGCGAAGCGGCACAAGCCCGACAGGGCGGATACCAGCACTTTCGGCAACGCTATCAGCCCACGGGCCAGCGGCATTAACGACGACGTCAAAGAAACTCTCAGACGTATTGGATTTCATAACCCAGCCGTCCTTGATTTGATGCACCGATACCAATTCGCCAAGCCTGAATTCTGCGCCTGCGCTTCGGGCTGCACGCGCATACCCTTGAAGCAATTTGTCGGTGTCCAAATCCGATGCGCCCTCGTGCAGTGCCGCAAGAATAATGTCTTTGTGCAGGATCGGAACTCTGTCGTGTGCCTCTGACAAAGGTATCGAGTGCAGGTTCATTTGAGCGCAGTCGTTCTCGAAAATCGCTTCCTCGCCCTTTAGCGCAACCATCATCAAGCCGCGCGGGCTGAGAACTTCGGCCGAGACGTGCGTGGCCTTCGACGCTGTATTCAGCGCCCGAACGACCGTATTGCCGTAGTTTTCTTCAAACATGGCGGCCGAACGGCCGCTGGCGTGATATCCAAGAACCGGCTCCTGTTCAAAAAGAGTACATTCGGTATTGGGCGCCAGTTCTGCCGCAGCGGAAACACCGGCTATTCCGCCACCAATAATGGCCACTTTCTTCATCGGGTCGCCGTGAGTGCTTTGACTACACAGCGCAACGCCTCAAGAGCGGTGCTCAAGTCTGTATGGGCGAGATCAGGTGCAACGGCATTGAGAACTGCGGCTTCGCCAGACGCTGCCACGGTGTAGGCCCGTTCGCCCGCGATTGTCGCTTCAACAAGTGGCGAAGACTTGTGCGCAGGGTTGGGTTGAAGCTCGACCAATCCCTTGCCAGCCAGGTCGTCGACCAGCTTTTGGATGTGCTGGCGCGAGACAAAGCGCGCGCGCGCGATACTCGGAACGGGTTGCGCGCCTTCGCTGACCAATATCTCGAGCACTCCGCGTTCAGCGTATGTGACCGCTTTTTCGTCAGGGAGCCGCGCATTCTGTGATTGCCATAGCGAGTGAATGTCGCGAGTCATCGCCAGAAGCTGGTATAATTCTGTGTTGTGGGGATCGGTTTCGGGCATGGGGCGTTGATATCACCTGATCAATTGATTTGACAGGTATATTGTCAATTCGATATATGACAATACAATTGTCAGAATTCAGATCTCTTCCAATCGATCTGTTGCAGGTGGCGGTGTGGGAGAAAGGTTTGAAATCGCTGCATATAAGTCATCATCAAGCTGAAAATCAATTGCCGCAAGTGACGGCTTGAGTTGCTGTGCCGACCGGGCGGAAATGATTGGACCGTGGACGCCGTTGTGCCGCGCCACCCAAGCGACAGCCAAGGTCGCCGGGTGAACCCCGGCCTCTGCTGCCAAGTTTTTTAACCCAAGTGCAGCGCTATGCATCCACTCCGGTGCATAGCGACTTGTGTACATCTGGTCGTCTTTCAACCGACCCCCGGAACCATCTTGGTACTTTCCCGTCAGTAACCCGCCACCCAATGGCGAATACGGCGCAACGGCAAACCCTTCAGAGACCGCCATCGGCAGAATCTCGACTTCTACCTGACGCTTCACGAGGTTGTACATCGGTTGCAGAAAGGCAATGCCAACGCCGAGTTCTTCGGCGACCCTTTGCGCTTTCATCACTTGCCAAGCGGCATAGTTGGAAACGCCAATGAAGCGCACCGAGCCCTGTTGGACAAATTCAGCAAGAACGCCGAATGAGTCAGCGAGCGGGGTCTCACTATCCCATCTGTGGAAATAAAGCAGATCGACTGATTCCATACCCAGGCGCCGACGGCTTTCGTCAAATTCACGCCGGATCAGATCAGGTGCAACGCTTTGGCCCTCACCGCATTTTGTTGCGATGAACACGTCCTCACGTTCACTTGCGGCAAGTTGGCCAAGTATATTTTCAGAGGCACCACCGGTGTAGGCGTGTGCAGTGTCAAAGAAGTTAATCCCCGAAGTCCTGCAAGCGGTATACATTTCTGCGCTATCAGTTTCGGATGCCTTTTTGCCAAATTGCATTGTGCCAAAACTGAAGGCCGAAACGTCTTTTCCGGAGATTGTGCGCATTATGCTTCCTTAACTTTTCCCGTAAGTTTCACTTGCCTCGGCCAAAATGAAAAGGCCGCCGAAAACGGCGGCCTTCGTGTCAACTTGGTGGAATCAATTCGGGATATCGCCCGTGATGCCCTCGACGTAGAAGCTCATTCCAGCCAATGTGCCGTCATCAGCCGTTTCGCCATCTCCCAACCATGCCGAACCATCCTGTTTGTTAATTGGGCCTGTAAACGGGTGGTATTCGCCGCTGCCAATTGCGTCGCGGAGCGCTTCGGCTTCGGCCTTAACATCGGCTGGAACGGCGTCAGTTATCTCGCCAATCCCAACCATGCCCGGTCCAATGCCGTCCCATGTATCAACACTTGCCCAAGATCCATCCATCACGGCCTGAACGCGGTCGATATAATAGGGCGCCCAATTGTCGATGATCGACGAAACGCGTGGGAACGGCGCATATTCCGACATGTCGGAAGCCTGGCCAAAAACAATCACGTTTTCAGCAGCTTGGGCCGCCGCGTGTGGGGCTGTTGAATCTGTATGCTGAAGCACAACGTCTGCACCGTTCTCGATCAGCGCCTTTGCAGCATCGGCCTCTTTTGCCGGATCAAACCACGTATAAGCCCAGACGACAGAGAACTCGACGTCGGGATTTACCTTTTTGGCGTGGATATAGGCTGAGTTGATGCCACGGATCACTTCCGGGATCGGGAACGAAGCAATATATCCGATCTTGTTGGTTTTCGTCATCTTCCCGGCAATGTGGCCCTGAACGGCGCGGCCTTCATAGAACCGCGCTGAGTAGGTCGAGACATTGTCCGCCCGCTTGTAACCGGTCGCGTGTTCAAACTTCACATCCGGGAACTTGGCCGCAACGTTGATAGTAGGATCCATATATCCGAATGACGTTGTGAAGATAATATCCGCACCTTGAAGCGCCATTTGCGTCATTGCGCGTTCGGCATCTGCACCTTCCGGCACGTTTTCCTGGAATACCGTTTCGACTTTATCGCCGAAGTGGTTTTCAACCGCGAGCAAGCCTTGATGATGCTCATAGGTCCATCCGCCGTCGCCGACCGGACCGACGTAGATAAAGCCGACCTTGACCGGCCCGTCACCGTGGCTTCCGGCCAGTGCGGCCGTTGCGAACATCGCTGCTGCGACGCTGGCAAAGAATGTACGTTTCTTCATTTGTTTCTCCCCAATGGTGTTACAGAGCGCCTCAGTGTGAGGCATGAAAGGCCCGCCCGAGCGACGCCGGTGCACTAAGTGCAGCACGATTGCGATCGGACGAGATAATAACAAGCACAAGAATTGTTATCAGGTATGGCGACATGGACAAGAGTTCGACCGGGATCGCCACGCCCGCGGCTTGCAAGTTTAGTTGCAAAACTGTGATGCCGCCAAACAGGTAGGCGCCAAGTAGTACACGGCCAGCCCGCCATGAAGCAAAGACAACGATGGCCAGCGCGATCCAACCCGCGCCTGCCGTCATACCTTCGGTCCATTGCGGGACTCGCACGAGACTGAGGTAAGCGCCGCCCAGACCTGCACATGCGCCACCAAAGGCAATCGCCATTAGCCGGACAGCAACGACATTGTACCCCAGCGCATGAGCGGCGTCGTGGCTTTCACCGACGGCGCGTAGGATCAGGCCAGCGCGTGTATATTTCAGGAACGCCCAGACCCCGGCAACTAGCGCTAGCGAGACATAGACCATGAGATCGTGACTGAAGAGGATCCTGCCGAGATAGGGCAGATCGGATAAGACGGGTAAGTAGATTTGCCCGGTCGCTGGCGGCTTGATGCCAATATATCCCTGTCCCATAAGGCTCGAAAGCCCAAGCCCAAAAAGCGTCAGCGCGAGACCGGTGGCGACCTGGTTAGAAAGCAGGAACTGGGTCAAAAAACCGAACAGCAGCGAAAGAATCGCGCCGCCGATGGCAGCAGAAATGAACCCCAGAAATGGCGATCCCGATTCAACGGCAATCGCAAATCCACAGATTGCGCCCACGATCATCATGCCCTCGACACCAAGGTTGAGAACGCCTGAGCGTTCGACGACCATCTCTCCGATTGCGGCTAACAGGATCGGCGTCGACGACACCATCAGCGTTGCAAGCAAGAAATCTATCTGAATTGATGACAAGTCCATTATGCAAGGCCCTCCCTTCCGAAGCGCACCCGGAAATTCGTCAGAACATC
>JBPCWO010000106.1:0-7335 GCA_051009475.1 Boseongicola sp. | reverse complement strand
GATATTACCTGATCCGATGGTTCGTGGGTCGGGTAGGGAAAAAATCTTCGCGACAACCAATCCAAATGGTACAGACCCCAAAAGGTATGCTGATACCGCTGTGGGCAACAAGATTATCAATGATGTCACAATTGTCGGCACTGTAAGCAAATCTTTTAATCAGTAATGAATCTCACATTAATCAGCGAGCAGGTTCATACAACAAATTGGATTCTAGCGATTTCTTGGTTGCGGCGCGCGTGCAACGGTATCTTCAGGCCGATTTCTATCCCGAAAGTTGAAAAACCTGGGCACCGGCAACCCACGTGCCAATCACTTTTCCTTCCATCTTCGCTTCGTCAAAGGGTGTGTTTTTGGACTTTGACTTTAGCTTGAATCTGTCAAGAACGAAGGGTGTGTCAGGATCAAAAAGAACTAGGTCAGCTGGCGCGCCCGCACCTATACGGCCAGTTTCCAGACCAAGCCGACGTGAGGGCGTCAGCGAAAGCGCGCGCCAAAGCGTGGGCAAATCCAGATGCCCCGCATGATAAAGGCGCATTGCGGCCGGCAAAAGCGTCTCCAGACCTACTGCCCCAGATGCCGCCTCGGCAAATGGAAGACGTTTTGATTCCTCGTCCTGCGGAGTGTGCATCGAAGAAATGACGTCTATCAGACCTGATGCGACTGCATCAACGACGGCAATGCGATCATCCTCCGAACGAAGCGGCGGCTTAACCTTAAAGAAAGTTCGAAAATCGCCAATATCCAGCTCATTCAAAGTGAGATGGTGGATAGATACACCGGCAGTTACATCAAGTCCTGCATCTTTCGCGCGATCCAGCCTGCGTAGTGCCCGGGCCGTTGTGATCTGATCCGCGTGGTACCGCGCGCCAGTCATTTCAACGATGGCAACGTCGCGATCTAACCCCATTCGCTCTGCCATCGCTGATGTCGCGGGCAGCCCCTTGATCGATGCGAATTTGCCGCTTGTTGCAGCCGCGCCGGCGCTCAGGATCGGTTCTTGCGGGTGTCCAATAATTAGCGCGCCAAGTGAGGCGGCGTAGGTCATGCATCGCGCAAGAACTGTGGTGTTGGCAACAACTGCATCGCAATCGGTAAAAGCGGCGGCGCCGGCATCCTTCAGAAATCCAATCTCAGCCATCTCGCGGCCCTCGCGACCGCGAGTAATTGCCGCCATCGGCAGTACTCGCACTGGCGTCGCTTCGTTGGCGCGACGGCGAACAAATTCAAGCGTTTCGGGCGTGTCAATCGCTGGCAATGTGTCGGGGCGAGTGACCATCGTTGTTACACCACCAGCAGCGGCGGCCAATCCGGCCGATCGAAAACTCTCTTTGTGACGCTCGCCTGGCTCGCTGACCTTCACCCCAATATCCACGATACCAGGTGCAAGACATTTGCCCTCGCAGTCGATGACTTTTGCGCCATCCATACCCGATGGCATTACAATAACGCCGTCGCGGACGCCTAATGAACCGATTGCATCTGTTCCGGCCTCCGGGTCAATCAGACGAGCATTCTGGAATAAGAGCGAAGTCATGGAAGCTGGCCTGTCAGAGCACAAAGAATAAGACAAGAGCGGCGGCAACAAGAAGCGCACCCAGGGCGCCAATCCAGGAACGTTTATGAGCAATCAATTGCATTTGCGTATTGGTGGTTGGCGATGGCGAGAATCCGGTCGCCGCCTCGCTTTGTGCCATTGGCGCAGGTGCCTTTGCGGCTTCTTCGCGAAAGACACCAATAAATCGCATGGCCGGATTTGGGTCCAGGGTTTGCTCCAATCCCTGAAATGCAGATGTGGGGATCAGAATGATTAGGCCGGTCAGCGCATCAAGTGCCGCTGCCTTGCCGACAAGATCCGCCTCCGCGATGCCATACCCTTGGACCAAGTAATTACGTAAACCAAGTCCGTCGAGAACCATCGAATTGATAACTTCAACTTTCGTCGTGTCGAGGCTGATATCTTCCCCGAGCAGCCGATAAACATTCTGTGCGGTGATGGCGGCGGCGACAGGCGGTTCAAGCTCGGTCGAAAACAAACGAACAATGCCGAATTCAGTCGCGGATACGTAATTTGGATCCGAGTTCACGGCAGTTCGCTCGTTTCGCCGGACTGAACCTTGCGAATTAGCCGGTAAACCTCGCGTCCGTTTTCGATCCGCTCAAAACCTACCGGAACGCGGTATGTTCTGTTTTTACCGCGACGTACGGTCTCAGCGAAATGAACACTGGACGGATCTCCATCTACAAAGTCTAGTCTTGTGTCTTCCTCGATCGGATAGGATTTGAATTTGCGACCGGTCACCGGCAGGTCGGTGGCGATGAACGCCCTGCGGTCAGTCAGTGTGTACCATGTGTGTTTTCGTCGGTGCGCCGAAAAGAGCGGCGGTCCCACAACCAATCCAGCGCCGACGGAGAAGTGAATCAATCCAAACATCCAGAAGAATCCGCCCGATAACGCGGCAATGATCATCCAAAATAGCGCAAAGCCCGCGAAAGCCATTCCGAAGAGTACAAGCGGAAGGTGCAATGCGCTGAGCACGAGGCGACTGTCTGGCCGACCTTGCCAAAGGATCCGTTCGTCCTCGTCAAGTATTCCTTTCCAGCCCGAATGATCCGTCATGCCATCACACTGGTCGCGGAACGGGCGGTCCGCAGATTGTCTGCCAAAAGCTTCATCGCGGCCATACGGACGGCCACACCCATCTCAACTTGGTCCTGAATGACCGAGCGATTTATGTCGTCAGCAATCGTTCCATCGATTTCGACGCCGCGATTCATTGGACCCGGATGCATAACAATTGCATCGGGCTTTGCTTTGTCGAGCTTTTGGGCATCAAGACCGAAGCGGTGAAAATACTCTCTCTCTGACGGAATGCATGCGCCATCCATACGTTCACGCTGCAATCGCAGCATCATTACGACGTCAGCGTCTTTTAGTCCGTCAGCCATATCGCCACAGACTTCGACACCCCATTCGGCGGCACCTGACGGGATCAGCGTTGGCGGTCCAACCAGGCGAATGCGGCTTTCCATTTTGCTGAGCAGCCAAATGTTGGATCGCGCAACTCGGCTATGGGCGATGTCGCCGCAGATTGCGACTGTCAGCCGATGCAGCCGACCCTTGGCCCGTCGGATCGTCAGCGCATCAAGTAGCGCCTGTGTCGGGTGCTCATGTCGCCCGTCGCCTGCGTTCAACACGGCACAATTTACTTTCTGAGCCAGCAAACTGACGGCCCCGGAATGTGGATGTCGGACTACAAGCAGATCGGGATGCATTGCATTCAGCGTCAGCGCTGTATCGATTAAGGTCTCACCCTTTTTCACACTGGAGGCCTGCATATGCATATTCATGACATCTGCGCCAAGCCGCTTTCCCGCCAGTTCGAAACTCGCTTGAGTTCGAGTCGAGTTTTCGAAGAACATGTTGATTTGCGTAAGGCCCTGAAGCGCTGTGTCGTGCTTCATATCACTGCGATTGAGACCTACGTATGATTCAGCAAGATCAAGAACAGACGTAATCTCGTCGGGGGCGAGATTTTCGATCCCCAGAAGGTGGCGAGCGCGAAATGCCATGGGCCTTCTCCTTCGATTCGCCGGTGTATAGGCCGCACTGCCGCATCTGAAAACCAGTTCGGGAACAAATTAACGAAATGGCAGGTGTTTTGGGCAACGTGCCCCGGTGGACCCTATTCGACGGCGCATAAAAGCCTTCTGGGGCCACGGGCCGTTGGGATTTACCCCGAGGCTAAGGAAGCCTAGCTTCGGCGTATGGGATTCTGGGAACAAAAAGCCGCGCTTGAATTTCAAGTTGCACTGGGTGCGGACGAGGCCATCGGCGATGAGCCCATAGATCGCTATGCTGCGGGCGAAAGAGCGGCAGCCGTCGCCGCCGCTGGCGCCGTTGAGCAGGAACCGACCAGCGCCGACCCTGTGGCTGCAGCCGTCGAAGCTGCAGCGGATACTCGGGACCTTTCTGGGCTTCGGGCGGCAATGGAAACCTATGATCATTGCGAACTAAAGCGTGGCGCGCGGCAGTTGGTATTCGCAGATGGAAGTCCCAATGCGCAAGTAATGATAATCGGCGAGGCACCTGGGCGCGATGAAGATATACAGGGAAAGCCGTTCGTTGGGCGTGCCGGTCAGTTTCTTGACTTGATGTTTTCCCATATTGGGCTTTCGCGCAGTTCACCCGACGCTGAGCGCGCGCTATATATTACAAATGTCTTGCCGTGGGGGCCGCCACAGAACCGTGACCCGCGCGAAGACGAAATCGCGATGATGCGACCATTCCTCGAACGACACGTGGAACTCATCGCCCCAAAAGTTCTTGTGGTCATGGGAAATCATGCGTGTCAGGCGCTTTTGGGACGGCGTGGCATCACGCGTTTGCGTGGAACCTGGACAGATGCGATCAATCGACCAGCGCTGCCGATGTTCCACCCGGCATATCTGCTGCGAAATCCGGCTGCCAAACGCGAAGCGTGGGCGGATTTGTTGGCGCTAAATGCGAGGTTGCGCGACTGATGGTTGACCCGATCCTGTACCTGGCGTTTCTGCCTGCCGCACTGGCCCTGGTTCTGACCCCGGGCCCGGACATGATGTTCACCATGGCCCAAGGTCTGCGCGGGGGTGCGCGGCCGGCTTTGGCGGCGGCTGCCGGAATATCAGCCGGCGTCTTTGTCAATTCGATCTTGGCCGGTCTTGGTCTGGATGTTGTCGTCAACACCGCGCCTTGGCTTTTTGGCGTCGTTCGATGGGTTGGTGTTGGCTATCTACTTTGGCTTGGATGGAATACGCTCACGACGCCGCTAATCGGCGGAAATTCACGGCAAATATACCCCACGCGGGCCTTTCGTGATGGCCTGTTCGTGAACCTGTCGAACCCATCGGTGATTTTTTTCATTCTGGCTTTCATCCCTCAGTTTGTGGATCCTGCACAGCCGATCCTGCCGCAGTTTCTGATATTCGGTGGCACCATCGGGTTGCTCGGTTTCTTAGTAAAATCCGGGGTCGGTCTGTCGGCGGGTGGCCTCGGGCGGTTGCTAGTGCGAAATCGATTTGTCGAACGCACGTTGCGTTGGATCTCAGCCACCATATTTGGCGCCCTCGCATTAAGGCTGGCGTTTGCGGGAGGCAGATCATGAGCCGGACCGAAGGCAAGCGCGAGTTTATTCCTGTTAGGATCGCGGTCTTAACTGTTAGCGATACCCGCACTAATGAGAACGACACTTCCGGCGCCACCCTTGTCGCTAGAATTGAATCGGCCGGACACAAACTTGCTGCACGAGACCTAATGCCGGACGACAGGGCAGCAATTTCTGAGAAGCTTCGTGATTGGTGCAGTGACGAATCCATTGATGTAATCCTTTCTACCGGCGGCACGGGTTTAACCGGACGGGACGTAACAGTGGATGCGCATCGGGACGTCTACGAGAAAGAAATCGAAGCCTTTGGCACGGTTTTCACCACTGTCTCTTTGGCAAAGATCGGCACGTCAGCAGTCCAAAGCCGTGCCTGCGGCGGAGTCGCGAAAGGTACCTATATGTTTGCGTTGCCTGGTTCACCTGGTGCCTGCAAGGACGCCTGGGACGGTATTTTGGCGCCACAATTCGATTTTCGCCACCGCCCCTGCAACTTCGTTGAGATTATGCCGCGTCTAAATGAACATTTGCGACGGAAGTAGCCGCAAATAACGATTAAGTGTCAGGGCTTTGCCAAAACGCGGTGGCGTCTACATAATAGCTTGTCCGTGGTATTTGAGGAATTGACCCAAGGATGCGATTTCTGCGCCGGTCTATGATCGGAATGTTCCTAATGGCGGTTACCGTCGGGCTTTTGGCTTGGGCGGGCGATACTGTCTATGGCGCGCTACAGACTCGCTGGTCGAACGAGCCACAGCAACGCGCCGCCCGCGAGCGGATATTCGCGGCGAACGTTGTGATGATCACACCCGAGACGATTCAGCCGGTTTTGTCGTCATTTGGAGAAGTGCGCTCTCGCAGAACGCTTGAGATTCGCACTGCGGCCCCAGGTGAAGTTATCTGGCTTAGTGATGCGTTCGAAGAAGGCGGCGCAATTGAATCCGGTGCTCTTTTGGCACGAATTGATCCTGCGGACGCCCAATCCGCCCTGGATACTGCTCGCACGGACCTCGCCGAGGCAGAAGCCGACCTGCGAGATGCGGAAAGGGCGTTGATCTTGGCCGTTGAGGATATTTCCGCCGCGGAGGAACAAGCGCGGTTGCGCCAAAGCGCACTGGTTCGCCAACTCGCTCTTGTAAGTCGGGGTGTCGGATCGGCGGCAGCGGTCGAGATTGCCGAACTCGCGGTCTCGTCTTCCAATCAGGCAGTGTTGTCACGAAAGCAGGCACACGCCAGCGCCGAAACGCGCGTAGATCAGTCAAAAACTGCGCTTGCGCGTCGCAAGATAACATTGGCCGAAGCCGAAAGACGGTTACAAAATACTGAAATAAAAGCGGAATTTTCCGGCGTCTTGAGCAATGTCTCCGCCGTGGTTGGTGGGCTTGTGGCATCAAACGAGCGCCTTGCGGAACTTATCGACCCCACAGCGCTGGAAGTATCATTTCGTGTATCTACGCCGCAATATGCAAGGCTATTGTCAGAGAACGGCCGCCTTGTGGGTGCCGAAGTAACGGCGTCTATCGACATTCTGGGTGTAGACTTGACGGCCTCCGGCACTGTTAGCCGTGAAAGCGCCGCCGTTGGTGACGGACAGACTGGCCGTCTGCTTTTTGCGCGTTTGCGGGATGCGATTGGCTTCAGGCCAGGGGACTTCGTGTCGGTTGAGATCGAAGAGCCACCAATTCAACGTGTGGTTCGTGTGCCGGCGACGGCCGTCGATGCAGCCGGAACTGTGCTGGTTTTGGGTGCAGATGACCGCTTGGAGGTTGCAGAGATCGAACTCCTGCGACGCGAGGGCGACGATGTGATCATTCGTGCCCGCGGGCTGTCGGGGCGCGAAGCCGTGGCAGAACGCACACCGCTTCTCGGCGCAGGCCTTCGAATTCGCCCGATCCGTCCTGACAGCGAAGATATACCGGCTGAGCCCGAATTGTTGTCGCTTGATCCCGAACGCCGTGCACGGCTTGTCGCCTTTGTCGAAGCCAATCAGTTCATGCCGGCAGATGTGAAATCAAGGGTCTTGGCGCAGCTTCAGAAAGACAAAGTCCCGGCCCGCGTGGTCGAAAGGATAGAATCACGGATGGGCGGCTGATGACACGAGATATTGGCAGGGCTGCAGGAGGCATTCTGTCATATTTTGCAAGGCACCGGACGGCGGCAAATCTTCTTTTGGTGCTTTTGCTCTTGGCCGGTG
>JBPCWO010000105.1:0-3458 GCA_051009475.1 Boseongicola sp. | reverse complement strand
ACCTTACTAGGCCCTGATATCGATATTTCATCGGTGCCGTCCGAGCCATGAACAAGCCACGCAGCCTCCGAACCAAGGGTTTGCAGCGTTTCCGCCATGGGGCGCAACATCGCCTCTGAAAAAGCGCCCGTAAGTTGGCGTTTCACCCCAGCGGGACTTGTAAGCGGGCCAAGGATGTTAAAGATCGTTCGGGTGCCAAGTTCGGCCCGTGTTGGCATCACATGCGCGATCGCGGGGTGATGCATCGGCGCCATCATGAATCCGATTCCCACTTCGCTGATGGCGCGTTCGACAGTTTCGGGGCCAACCATAACATCGATGCCCATCTGGGTGAGCGCGTCCGCTGCACCACTTTTTGAACTTAAATTGCGATTGCCGTGCTTCGCAACGATGACGCCCGCGCCGGCCACGACAAAGGCTGTTGCCGTCGAGATATTGAGCGTGCCCTTGCCGTCACCACCGGTACCGACGATATCCATAGCACCGGCTGGCGCGCGAACTGCCCTGCACTTGGCACGCATTACCGCCGCTGCGGCTGCGTATTCTTCCACAGTTTCGCCGCGCGTGCGCAGTGTCATCAAAAGACCGCCGATTTGGCTGGGCGTTGCTTCGCCCTCGAAAAGAACACGAAACGCGGTCTCGGCTTCTGCACGGCTAAGCGGGCGGTCGACGGCCGCTGCGATCAATGGCTTTAGCGCGTCGCTCATGCCGGAACCGGAACTACATCAAGGAAGTTTTGCAGCAATGCGTGGCCATGCTCGGACCGGATCGATTCCGGGTGAAACTGCACGCCGTGGATCGGTTTATCTTTGTGTTTCAAACCCATAACAGTGCCATCGTCCAGCCAGGCGGAAACTTCAAGTTCGGGCGGCAACGTCGCACGCTCGACGATCAACGAATGATATCGTGTCGCAAAAAGTGGTGAAGGCAGACCTTTGAATACACTTGCGCCTTCGTGGTGCAATTCGCCAAGTTTGCCGTGAACGATTTCTTCGGCGCGGACGATATTACCACCGAATGCTTGCCCGATTGCCTGGTGCCCAAGACATACTCCTAGAAGGGGTGTGTTGGTTTCCGCCGCAGCTTCGGTCAGGGCTAGGCAGATTCCTGCCTTATCCGGATCGCATGGCCCCGGCGATAATACAATTCCAGCGGGATTCAGCGCCATAGCTTCCTGGACGTTCAACGCATCATTGCGATGAACCACGCATTCAGCTCCAAGCTCGCCCAGGAAATGGACAAGATTGAATGTGAAGCTGTCATAATTGTCGATCAGTAGCAGCATTTTGCGTCTCTTCTGCGGATATGTGCAGATATGGGGTGTCAGGGCGCAAAAGCGCCGGTATACTTGGTCAGAGGTGCCAGCATTCGTCAAGGCATCCAAGGGCATTTGAGCAGATCGGAGGAGAGCGCTTTTGGGACGCGGCTTTCTCGCAGGCATATTCTGGGGCGGTATCGTCGGGCTTGGACTGTTATTCTTGTCCAGCCAGATTATGGATCGCCGTGAACTTAGTTTTCCTAAACCGGAGGCCGCGGCAGTAGAAGTGCCAGCGGGGACCGAATTTGATCAGGCACGACCCGAAACCGAGCCCGTCGCGCCAGGGGCCGAGACGAGACCAGAGGCAGAGACGGTTGCCGGTGTAAATCCTCCTGAGGATGCTGTTGAAACTCCGCCTTCGTTCGACACGTCGTCGCTGGAGGTTCCGCAGCCAAGCACCGATGGTCCGCAGAGCCTTGGTGACACTCCTGAAGTTGCAGAAGATGTCCAGATCGACGTCACCGGACCAGGGAGCAATGATGTAGGTGTCACTACAGTTGAACCGGCGCTTCCTACGCCTGAGGCGCCTGCGCGAGCGCCAGCAACGACCACCGAAGCACCTACAGCTGTCGAGGCCGAAGGCGAAAGCGACACAGATGTAGCGATGGTGTCGCCGACACCAGAAGCCACGACTGAAATTACAACTCCCAAGGCGCCCGATGCGACGGATTCGATTGAAGCGCTGGTGCCGAAATCAGTAGAGACAGAGGCGGCGAACGCGCCGGCGGCTCCGGTTGCCCCGGCTTCGGTTGAAGCCCCTGAAGCAGAAGATGCTTTGAACGAAATTATCCGGCCCGAAGGCAGCGATAGTGAATTTTTTCAACCTGTTGAAGAGATTACAGATCGTGCTCCGGAAGTAGAAACCGACCGGCTTCCACGAATTGGTGATGCGCCAACTACCGAAGAGGCAGCACTTCCGCAGCCCGACACAACCCAGGAAGAAGCGGAACCTGACGCAAATACCGAACAGGCTTCGCTACCTGTCATTCGGGCATTGCCCGGCGCATCAAGTGAGGAAGAGACGCTTGTTATTCCCTCAGATGATGATCCTTTGCCGGCGAACGCGCCTGCATTGCTGAAATGGCGGACCGCCTTTGAAAACGCCGGGGACCGTCCGCTTATGTCGATTGTCCTGATGCACGAAGGCGGCAGAGCATTATCTACGGATGAACTGGCCGGTGTTCCGGAAGTGATAGCGTTTGGTATTAGCGCAGGTCAGCAAGATGCCGGCCAGATAGCGGCAGAGTATCGCGACGCAGGTCGCGAGGTTGTATTGATCCCGTCACTTCCCGAAGGCGCAACGCCGCAAGATGTCGAAGTCGCCCTGCGTGTGAACTTTGAAACGGTTCCCGAGGCAGTTGCCGTGATGGACAGTTCGGGCGAGAGTTTTCAATCAGACCGTGCGGCGGTTGCGCAAATTGTGGATGTTGTCGCGACGACGGGACACGGTTTGATCACCTTCCCACGCGGCCTGAATACAGCGCATCAGCGTGCTGAGCGCTCCGGTGTGCCGACCGGGCTGATTTTTCGCGATATCGACGGCGATGCTCAGTCAAATGAACAAATTCGCCGCGCAATGGACCGGGCCGCATTTCGGGCGCGGCAGGACGAAGCAGTGATTCTCGTGGGTAGAACCCGACCAGAAACTTTGGCGGCACTTACCGAATGGGCCCTCGGCAATCGCGCGGCGAGCGTGACAATTGCGCCAATTTCGACGGCGCTGTTGGGCGACTGAACCCGCGAATTCGCGGGCCGAATGGAATGTTGGTGCACGGAATGGTGTCTGCACCGCCAGCTGACTAAGCCTTCACGCCGTTGCGAGTTTTGGGACTACGGCAGCGGAATGGGGTCGTCAGCCATAGTTCTTAGATAAGCAATCAGTGCGATGCGTTCTGTCCTGTTTTTGACATAACCATCAAACATTTCAGTTCCAGGCACGGTGCCTGCCGGATCCGCTAAAAACGCGTTCAGCTGTTCAAACGTCCAAGACCCAGATAGCTCAATCATCGCTTCGGTATATGCAAATTCCTGACTGGCGATCTTCCGGCCAACAACCCCCCAAAGTCGCGGCCCCGGTCTTCTGGGCCTTTCACCAGTGCGCTTTGCGTCCTTTTCGAGCAAATGACAATTGCTGCACTCC
>JBPCWO010000104.1:0-3033 GCA_051009475.1 Boseongicola sp. | reverse complement strand
AGGGCTGCAGCTTGAATGGATTGCCGCTCAATCACCTTCAAAAACAGCCGCTAGCAATCCAAGTCGTACCATCAAACCAATGTCTGCATTCGGCCAATTTCATTGGCCCTTAATGCCGGATTAAAATTTGCGGTCTTGGTTTGGATAGTGGAAAGCCTGATTTTAGCACCATATTTCATTGAGGCCGATTTTGTGGGGTGCAACGAGTGGTACTATGCCATCTGCATCAACTCTACTTGTTTGTTAACAATATGATAGCCCACTAAACTGACGTGAATTGGCGCGCCAGACCCCGTGATTGCAAGGCAACCGACGAATGTCTCGGATAATTGCCCGCTGGCGGCACCTTTCACCTTAAGTAAAAGGCATATGCGGTGCTAAAACCGTCGATCAGAAAGTCGTTTCTGAGCGTAAGTTATTAGCGCACTTGCATTTATTTTCTGGAAAGGGTCATATTTTGGGAAGGGAATTGAGCTGCAATCTCTCATACGGGCACGAACTGACGGGATTTGATCAGGGTCTCAGTGGCGGCTGGGTATCATTGGCCGCGCTGACATATCTGATTTGGGGGTTGGGATGTGTGCAAATCGCTTCAGCAAAGTGCTGTCTATCGCATTGGTGTTTTTTCTTGGCGCGGGCCCGGTCCTGGCATCGATTGGTAAGGTCGTAGATGTTCGTCCCGGTGCAACGTTGACTGCAGGGGGATCTACTAAAAAGATAAGCGCAGGAATGAAGATTGACTCTGGCGACGTTATTGTGACGGACGCCAAGGGAATTGTTCAATTGGTTTTCAAAGACGAGACCAAAATAGCAGTTGGTCCGAATGCGCGCATGATCGTCGATGCCTCAATGATGCGGGGAAGCAATCGCGCGCGAAATTTTGCCGTCAAGGCTTTGGGTGGCAGCTTTCGGTTCATCTCGGGCAAAAGCGATAGTGCGGCTTATTCAATCAAAACTCCGAATGCGACGATGGGTATTCGCGGAACAGCGTTCGATTTCTGGGTTGATGGCAACAGCCAGACGGCAGTTGCTATGCTCGAAGGTCAGGTCAGAATGTGTGAATCCGGTGGTGGCTGCGCCGTAATCAGCGGCCGATGTTCTTTAGCGACGGCGGTCCAGGGCAGAGCGATTACCCGGCAAACCAAAGTGAAACCCGTCGCCCAAATCCTAGTGGCTGGATTTCCATTTATTCTATCCCAACGAAAGCTGAAAAAACAGCTTTGGGCCGATTCCGCCGGCTGCGACCGCGCTGTTACTTTGCTTGCTTTGGAAGAAAAACCAGATCCGGAGCCGCCTGAAAAAACCAATCCGGCTCAACAATAATGGCGACGCGCTCGCGGCCGGCGAAAGCACGAACAGCAGTAGCAAGAGTCATCGTGCTGCTCGGGCGTTTGAAACTGCCCAACGGTGGTCCGGTTGTCGATGAGTTGCCGCATCATGAGCGGTAATGCCAAAACGCTAATTCATGCAGGTCCGGCACTTGGACGTGAACTGTCATGTCACGCCTGATCGTCAGCAGCGGTCGTCGCTGGTCTTTCCGGGCAGTCGGGGTGATCTTGATCGCTTTTGGATTGATCCTGCGCGTGTCCGATCCATTCCCGGTGCAGTCCGCT
This sequence comes from Boseongicola sp., assembly GCA_051009475.1. GTDB lineage: Bacteria > Pseudomonadota > Alphaproteobacteria > Rhodobacterales > Rhodobacteraceae > CAXMNX01. The sequence goes on along the minus strand of JBPCWO010000104.1, from coordinate 1,420 downwards.
CGGCTAGTCTATTTTGACTACCTCCAACGGATGTCGCCTCGTGAATACACCGCGGACTTGCCGGTCAAGGTGGTGGATATTGACGAAGCTTCTCTGGCTGAATTGGGTCAGTGGCCGTGGCCTCGGACAATGGTCGCACAATTGGTGGACCGTCTAGGCGAACTCGGTGCGGCGGTACTGGTGTTTGACACGATTTTTGCGGAGCCGGACCGGTATTCGCCGGCAAGGCTGGCCGAAGATCCAGTGTTTGCCGAGCTTCTTGGCGATCCTGAAAGCTTTGCCGGCATAGACAATGACCAGCGTCTGGCCGCGGCCATCAGTCAAATGCCGACGGTGCTTGGCGTCGCTGTGCGCTCGGGCGAACCTATCAATCAGCCTTTGCCCCGCGCCGGCGTAATCGAGATCGGCGAACAGCCTGCGTCGGGTCTGGTTAATGCGCCTGTTTGGACCGGGCTGGCCGAACCGCTTGGGGATTACGTATCTGGTATTGGCGCCATCAATGTGTCGCCCAGCGTAGGGGCTGGGGTGGTGAGGCAGGTTCCATTGGTCTGGAGTGGGCCCACTGGCGTGATGCCCAGTCTTAGCATCGAGGCGCTTCGCATCGCGATGCAGGAGAACAATATCTTTGTTGAAGGGGCGCTGGATGATCCCGGCATCGTGCTGAGTGTCGGTCTGGGATCATTCACCATACCGACGACCGAAAACGGACAGATCTGGGTCCGGTTCCGTCGCGATCACCCAGACCTTTATGTGTCTGCCCACGAGGTCATGACCGGCACCGACGAAATGGAGCTGCGCGCTCAGGTCGAAGGCCGCATCATTCTGATAGGGACTTCTGCAGCCGGACTTCTGGATATACGCGAAACGGCGCTAGGCGACTCGGTGCCCGGCGTTTCGATTCATGCCCAGATCATCGAACAGATCTTGCTGAACGAGGTTCTGGCACGCAGCGACATTACCGCGGCACTGGAATTGCTGGCATTCTTTTCCCTCGGGCTCCTTCTGATGTCAGTCATGTTGATCTCGGGCGCAATCTTATCGTTGGTTTCCGGCGCCGTCGGAGCTGCGGTTGTTTTGGCGATCAGTTGGTATGCTTTTCAGAGCCACTCAACTCTGTTTGATGCCACATTCCCGTTGCTGGGCGGATTGATGACATTCGGAGCGCTGGCAAGTTTTCAGTTTATCGTCGCTGATCGCGACAAAAGGGCAATCCGAACTTCATTGTCGCACTATGTGGCCCCGGAAATCCTCGATGAGATCGAGAGGACCGGGCAGGACCTGAAACTGGGAGGCGAGACCCAGGAGATCACGGTCATGTTCGCTGATATCCGCGACTTTACGCCCATCAGCGAGTCGATGTCGGCGACCGAATTGGTGAGTCTTCTGAATGAGATGTTCGATACAATGGGCGTGGAAATCC
>JBPCWO010000103.1:0-14665 GCA_051009475.1 Boseongicola sp. | reverse complement strand
ACCGGGCAAGATGTTCTTTGCCATTCCGCCAAATCCGAAGTTCGAGCCATTCTGAAAGCGCGTTCACAACAGAAACACCGACGCCGTGAAGGCCGCCGGAAACCTTGTAAGAATTTTGGTCGAATTTCCCGCCAGCGTGCAGCTGGGTCATGATCACTTCTGCAGCAGAAATGCCTTCTTCGGGGTGCATATCGACCGGGATTCCGCGCCCATTGTCGGTGACGGAAACCGAGCTGTCGGCGTGAATTGTCACGGTTACAAGGTCAGCGTGACCGGCCAGCGCTTCGTCGATGCCGTTATCAACGACTTCGTACACCATGTGGTGCAGGCCAGAGCCATCGTCGGTGTCCCCGATATACATTCCGGGACGCTTTCTGACTGCTTCTAACCCTTTGAGAACTTTAATGGAATCGGCGTCGTAATCGCCTTGTGCCTCAGCGGCCTCTGCCATGCCGTCTATCCTTGATTTTACAGCCTAAGATATAGCGGTTTTTGGGGGGGATGTCACGGATTACCCCCTAGATATTGTGGATTTAGGCAACTTCGGCATAGCGCGTGTCGCGCGGGCTATTTTGCAGAAAATCCGGCAACGTATCGACCGGCAAATCGGACGTATCCACATTCGGTTTCAACCAGGTGCTCAGCCGCCAGAATGTGCAGATCGGGCAACTTGTGAAACGGCACATTCGGATAGGTATGGTGTTCGATGTGATAGGGCATATTCCAAGCGAAAAAGCGCACGATGCGGTTCGTGAATGTTGTTCGCGTGTTTTCAAACATATTTGCGACAAATGGACAGCGACCGTGCTCGGCCAACAAGTAGATGCGCAAGAAGGGCTGGCCGATGATAAGGGGAATGATCCAGGCCCAGACTAAACCGCCCGCACCTGCGGCCACAACGAGCGTCAGGGCCGCATAGAGCGCTAGCATCCACCGGGCTTCCCTGCGGACGCGCGCGGTGGCCGACGCTGGCACAAAATCGCTCGTGTCTTTTCCCAACGCGCTCGAGACCAGCATTTGTATCATACTTCGCCAATACGGAATCCCGGTGACGTGCCAGACGAACGCGGGCCAGCTTTCGGGCTTGGCACCGGCCAGCAACTCCGGGTCTTTGCCGGGGATATTGGTGTAGCGATGGTGTGCAAGGTGGAAATACCTAAACCATGTAAACGGCAGAATGATCAGCACGCCACACAAGCGGCCGACCAATTCGTTGATCCATTCTGTCCGAAAGGGTGTTTTATGGGTGGCTTCGTGTTCGAGGGTAAAAAGGAACATAATCAATATGCCCTGGATCGGCAGCAAAACTGGCCAAAACGGTACGCGCCAAAGGATCAGGCAGCCGACGATCAGGATGGCACCAAAGTGCCCGGCGAGATGCGTAAGACCCGGCGTGTCGGACCGGCCGGTGAGAACCGCCTTCACGTCGTTCGGAAGCGATGCAAGAAACTGTTTGTGATCCACTGGCATGCTGCTCTTATGTAATCGGAATAATCAGGCCAACACAGATCAATAGGACACCAGAGACGATATTCGTCCGTCTCAGGGCCGCGGGTGACGTCAAAAGACGCCGCGCCCGATCAAGGAAAACCGCGAGCGACAAGTTCCCGATCAAAGGCACGACCATAGACAGTACGCATATCACTGCGATGTCCGATACCGTGAGGCGTGTTAGATCGAAGAACCCCGGCAAAACACCCATGTAGAAGAGGATTGCCTTGGGATTGCTCAGAATTACCGCAATTCCGGCGACGAATCCGGCCCACATGCCTGGCTGCGTCAGCCGACTGTCGCCGTGAACTGACCTGCCGGCGTTCTTAATCAACAGCGCTCCCATAGTCAGGAATGTCAAGCAGGCCACCCAACGAAGTACCGTCATAAAACCGGCGAACACCGAAACGACCCATGCCACCCCCAGAATTGCAAGAAGCGGCCAAATTACGTCGCCGACCACAACTCCCAGTGCCAGCGGCCATGCGGCCTGAAACCCGCCTGACACTGCGCGCGCAATCAACGCAACCCAGACCGGGCCCGGCGTCAGGAAAAGAACAAAAAGTGCTCCGGCATAAAGTGCGGCGTCGAATATTGTGATGGTCATGGTCGGACCTCGCTCGCGCCGCCGTTTTCCGTCACCGCAAGGAACTGCGCCCGGTCGCCCAAATCATCAAAAAGTTCCGGCCCGGTGCTGGTCATCCATGCCTGAGCGCCAAGCACACAGATTTCTTCATAAAGTGCGGTGCGCCTTTCGGCATCAAGATGCGCCGCAACCTCATCCAGGAGGATCAATGGCGGCGCGCCAGTGTCTTCGGCCAACGCGCGTGCGCTTGTCAGGACCAGCGAAATCAGCAGAGCCTTCTGTTCGCCAGTTGAGCATTGCCCGGCTGGAACGCCCTTGGCCGCGTAAACAGCATTGAGATCAACACGATGAGGCCCTATCAATGTTCGCCCGGCCCGCAGGTCGATCGACCGATTGTCGCTTAACGCCTGGAGCAAATCATCGGCGCTGTCGGGCAGATCCTGGTCCGGGTGACTCAACGATAGATCGGCATTTGGAAAGGCCGTCTCGGCACCCCTTTGTGCGGCTTCGAGCCTGGTCAACGCATCGCGACGCTGGCGCATTATCTGTGCGCCCGCTTCGGCCATGTGGCGTTCCAATACCGTATACCAGTGCGCGTCACGCACCATGTCCTTTAAGAGCCGGTTCCTTTCGCGCATGGCTTTCTCATAGGCCAGGACAGCACTCGCGTGGCCGGGCTCAAAACTCATCGCGATGCGATCCAAAAACCTTCGCCGACCGTCCGCGCCTTCGATCCATAGCCGGTCCATTGCTGGGACAAGCCAGACGATACGCGCGATCTTGCCAAGTGCGATTTGCGGCTGCGGCTTGCCGTCGACCCGCACTTGCCGGGGTTGATCCGGATCAGCACTGGTTTCAATTTCGTAGACTTGTTCTGAGGTCCGAACTTCCGCCGTGATCTTCCACCCAATCGCTTCGGGTCGGCGGATCAACTCGTCGGCGGTCCCACGCCGCAACCCGCGCCCCGGGGATAAAAGCGATACGGCTTCCAGGATGTTGGTCTTGCCAGCCCCGTTTGGCCCGTGGATGGCAACCGGACGGCCATCCAGCACAAGACGCGATAACAAATGCGACCGGAAATGCGAAAGCGTCAGCGCTGTGACGGCAAGGGCAGGCATTTCATGCCTTTCTTACTGGAAGAAAAATTCTTGCCGACAACCGGGGTTCAGACACGCATCGGCATCACGACATAAACCGCGGAGTCGTCGTTTCCTTCACGCATCAACGTCGGATCGCCCGCTGAATTGAACAAGAAGACCGCGTTTTCGCGATCAACCTGGCTGGCAATTTCAAGCAAGTATTTTGCATTGAATCCAATTTCCAGCGCATCGTCGGCATAGGCGACAGCCAGTTCTTCCTCTGCCGCACCGCTGTCCGGCGCGTTCACTGAAAGAACCAGCCGATCTTCGTCCAGCGACAACTTTACGGCGCGCGAGCGTTCGGACGACACCGTCGCCACCCTGTCAACAGCTTGGGCGAATTCAGCAGCATCGACTTCTAACCGGCGCGTGTTGCCGCTGGGAATAACCCGCGTGTAGTCGGGGAACGTGCCGTCGATTACTTTTGACGTCAGTGTGATGCCCGGGGCCGCAAACCGCACTTTGGTTTCGCTGACGCTGACCGCAATCTCAGCTTCGTCATCGTCGAGCAGTTTGCGCAACTCCCCCACAGTCTTACGCGGAACAATCACGCCGGGTAGGTTGTCGGCTCCTTCTGGAAGATCCGCATCAATCCGCGCAAGACGATGTCCGTCAGTCGCAACGCAACGTAGCACCTGGGCGCCATTTGAGTCGGCAACATGCATAAAAACGCCGTTCAGGTAATACCTTGTTTCTTCAGTAGAAATCGCAAACTTTGATTTGTCGAACAGGCGTCGGAGCGTCGGCGCCGAGGCAACAAAATTCGCCTCGTACTCCGATGACGCCATAACCGGAAAGTCTTCGCGTGGAAGTGTTGCGAGAGAAAAATTCGACCGTCCGGCTTCCACGGCCAATCGACCTGCTGCCCCATCGTCGGTTAGCGTAACCAACGCACCATCAGGCAATTTCCGAACGATTTCGTGCAAGGTCAGGGCGCTAACCGTTGTAGCGCCAGCACGCTCAACTTTTGCAGGCGCCTGATCCACGACCTCGATATCCAGATCTGTGGCACGGAAACTGACTTGATCGCCTTCGGCTTCGATCAGCACATTTGCAAGGATCGGAATCGTGTTCCGACGCTCAACAACCGACTGCGCCTGTCCGACTGCTTTCAGCAATTCGCTGCGCTCGATCGAGAATTTCATATCCCTCGCTCCGTCCTAATCGGGGACCGCCAACCTATCGTTTTTCAGCGCGACCGCAAATGGTTTTCCGAAACTTTGAGTCGATCCAGCCGAGGGCGTCAAGAGTCGGAATGAATTGGCTTTAATGTGGCAGTTTTTCTAACCAGAAATGCTCGGCAATGCGCGCCCTTCCACGGCGTCGACGACAAGGTTCGGTATGAAGTTCTGGAAAGATGTCAAAGCGACCGACAATTGAGGTGCAATTGCCGTCGCGAGACGTATCTAACGATGCTTTATGTCAGGCTTCGAGTGAGCGGCGCAACAATTCCAGATCATCGGCGATCTGGCTGTCTTTCTGTTTCAACTCTTCAATTTTTCGGACGCCATGCATGACTGTGGTGTGGTCGCGACCGCCAAATCTGCGACCGATCTCCGGCAATGAACGCGATGTCAGCCGTTTTGAAAGGTACATTGCGATCTGACGCGGTCGGGCGAATGTCCGTACCCGTTTCGGACCGATCAGATCACTGAGACGGATATTAAAGTGGTCGCTTACCTTTCGCTGAATCTCTTCAACGGTAATCTTACGATCCGAAGCGCGCAGGATATCGGCCAGACAATCCTGGGTAAGTTCTAGTGTGATTTCGCGCCCAACCAGAGCGCCGAAAGCAAACAGACGCATCATCGCGCCTTCCAAAACACGGACATTCGTCGAGATACGGTGGGCAAGAAACTCAAGCACGCCGTCCGCGATTTCAAGGTTTGGAAACTGGGCGCTGTGTTGTTCAACTTTTTGCTGAAGAATGCCCAAGCGCAGCTCGTAGTTGGTCGGATGCAGATCCACCACAAGCCCCGATTGCAGGCGACTAACGATACGGTCCTCGATGCCGGAGATTTCTGTTGGCGCGCGGTCGGACGACACGATGATCTGTTTTCTTTGATCAACCAGCGCATTGAATGTGTGGAAGAACTCTTCTTGCGTCGCGTCTTTTCCAGCAATGAACTGGACATCGTCGATCATGAGAACATCGACGGAGCGAAAAAGCTGCTTGAAAGAAATCATGTCCTTGTCGCGTAGCGCCTGAACGAAGCGGTACATGAACTGTTCGGCAGAAAGGTATACGATGCGCAGATCGGGGTCGCGTTTTCGGAGCTCCCAGGCGATTGCGTGCATTAGATGTGTTTTGCCGAGCCCGACGCCACCGTAAAGGAACAGCGGATTGAACGTAACGGTTCCACCTTCCGCGACACGGCGTGCAGCGGCGTGGGCAAGTTCGTTGGGTTTGCCAACGACGAAGGAATCGAATGTAAAACGAGCATCAAGCGGCGCACCGGGCTGATCTCCGAAACCGGCCGTTCGCCCCAGTTTTGCAGCACCGTTCTTTTTCTTCTGTTCCAAGCCGGTTTCCGGAACCGAAAACTTGACGCGCAAAACCTCGATCCCTGCATTTTTCCACTGCTGGAGGATTTGTTCGCCAAAATTTCTGGACACCCAGTTGCCCATGAACTGGGTCGGGACCAGGAAATTCACGACACCATCGACGAGGCCCGAAAACTCGAGCGGTTCAATCCAGTTTACGTAGTTGTTTTTGCCGACCGATTTAAGAAGTTCATCGCGAATTGTGCCCCATATTTCGTCATGCATTTGCCTTCGACCCGTGCGCTCGTTGTTATTATCAAGACTGACGCCATGCCAGCCCCCGGGCCTTCCAACCATTGAGGTCGCCCCGGTGTCCCTCTGGATCCAGATCACCCTCGAAGCCCTCCGCGACATTCAGGCAGGTTACCGACATGCCGAGTTGCCCCAGATGATCAGCCACCGCGAATGCCGCGCGCAAGGACCGTGCTCCGGACCGGCAAAGAAACAGAAGTGTCTCGGGAACTTGTTCATTCCCGATCGCTTCCATCACCTCAGCCGCGAAACGCGGATTGACAGACATGTCCGGGAAGCCGGCCCATTCGATCAAGACTGGTGATCGACCAACTTCCGCAAGATCAGGCACGCCAACAAATCCCCACTCAGCGCGTGTCCTGACATCAATAAGCTGGGAGGCAGATTGCTCTACCAAAATCCGCCACGCATCGTCGGGATTTACCTCTTCGACGCGTGGGCAAGCCGCCCCGCTCATTAACCATGTCCCCCCAAGGACGATGTGAATCGCTTGGTCACGCTAAACGCTCAGACGGCGTCCTCGCAACAGACCTTTGCGCTTGACTCGATGATTGTGGATGCGAATCTCATGCTGGCACCTATTGCGCATTCGTCTATGCCAAAATCACCAAACAAAAAAACGCGCCTCGAGGGCGCGCAAATTTTTTTTTGGTCGTGAAGGTCAACCGAGGGCTTTTACCCGGGAGGTGAGGCGCGACACCTTTCGTGATGCGGTGTTCTTGTGAAAAACACCCTTGGTCACACCGCGCATTAGTTCGGGCTGAGCCTGACGGAGCGCGGCGGCCGCGGCATCCTTGTCGCCCGATGCGATCGCTTCTTCGACTTGACGAAGATAGGTGCGGATCCGCGAGCGGCGGGCTTTGTTGACAGCGTTGCGCCGGTCGTTCTGACGGGCGCGTTTCTTGGACTGCGGCGAATTTGCCATGACTTCTTTCCCTTCGTCGGGTCGTTAACATTTCAGTTCGCGTAAACGCCCAACACCGGGTTTGTGATACCGGTCGTATCTGGCCGAAGCGGGCCGCACGCGCATGTCTGGCGCGCCGCATAAGCGAGAATTAGAAGAAAGGGAAGTCCAAAGTTGGCGGCAGTGCTATTTATCGCGGAACTGCGGTTCTCGCTTCTCGACAAAGGCGGTCATGCCTTCGGCCTGGTCTTCGGTTGCAAAGAGCGAATGGAAAAGACGGCGCTCGAAGAGCAGGCCCTCGCGGAGCGTGGTTTCGTAGGAACGGTTAACGGCTTCTTTGACGGCCATAGTCGCCAGCGTGGATTTCTCGGCGATTTTTCGGGCTGCGGCGTGGGCCTCGTCCAGAAGCTTCTTAGCCGGGACAACCCGGCTGACCAGGCCAGAGCTTTCGGCTTCTTCGGCGTCCATGAATCGGCCCGTCAAATGCATTTCCATCGACTTTGATTTTCCGACAAATCGAGTCAGGCGCTGTGAGCCACCAATTCCAGCGACGACTCCGAGGTTAATTTCGGGTTGGCCGAATTTCGCGGTGTCTGATGCAATAATGAAATCGCACATCATTGCAATTTCGCAGCCTCCACCCAGTGCGTAACCCGAAACGGCGGCGATAATTGGCTTGCGGCATCGTGCGATCGCTTCGATCTCCGCGTTAAACATATCACTCGTAAATACATCGACGAATGATTTCTCTGCCATTTCGGTTACGTCGGCGCCGGCTGCGAAGGCTTTCTCTGAGCCCGTCAAGATCAGGCATCTGATTTTGTCATTTGCCTCTGCCTCATCGACGGCAGCTGCCAATTCGGACAAAAGCTCTGCATTCAAGGCATTTAGCGCTTCGGGCCGGTTCAAGCGGATGGTCGCGACTTGTTCTTCGACATCGACAATGATGGTGTTGTAAGCCATTGATCCCCGCTTTGGTGGCCTGTGATCAAAGGCAAGGCTTAACAGCCTGCGCTATAGGATCAAGTTATCTTTGGCAGCGAGGGCAGTAAAAAGTGGACCGACCAGATTGCACGATTCTCTTTATTTTTGCTTCACAATCAATAGATTGACAAGTCTGTCCAGTGCGATCGTAGACTTGGAAATCGTGCTGAAAATACCCCAGTTCGCCGTCGGTTCCGCGATAATCGCGAAGCGATGAACCGCCAGCATTTATGGCGTCCTGCAGAACTTTGCGAATAACCGGGACCAGTCTGGCGATTTTTGTCGGTGACAGATTGCCGGCTTTTACTTGAGGCGAAATCCGGGCGCGATGCAGGGCTTCGCAAACATAAATATTACCAAGGCCTGCGACGACTTTCTGGTCAAGAAGTGCGGCCTTCATTGGCGCTCGTCGCCCAGAAAGTGCTTTGACGAGATAGTCTTCGTTGAACGCATTCCCTAGAGGCTCGGGGCCAAGGTCCTTTAGAAGCCAGTGATTTTCCACAGCTTCAGTCCGCGACAAATCCATCGCACCAAACCGACGGGCATCGTTGAAAGTAACGCGGGCGCCATTGTCAATTTCGAAAACCACATGATCATGCTTTTCGGGCGCCGGGTGGTCGTGGTGAAAGTCACCGACCTGTTCTCCGGAAATCAGAATTCGGCCGGACATGCCAAGATGGATGATTAGAGTCTCGCCGGACGCCAGATCGACAAGGATATACTTTGATCTTCGACGAAGCCCCCTAACTCGCTGACCGTTCAGACGATCCGCCATGCCTTTGGGAAATGGCCAGCGAAGATCGGGACGACGAATTTCCGCCCGTGATATGACGCTGCCCTCCATGACCGGAAAAAGCCCGCGACGAACGGTTTCAACTTCAGGAAGTTCGGGCATTTGTTTGCAGTTTATCCTCGGCAAGCGCGGTCAGCTCATTTGCGCCCTGATAGAAGACTGAGATATGCGCTTTTCGGCCGGTCCGAAACCGAAGATGAGTCATTTGGCCTTCTTTTCTGACGTCGATAGATTCAAGATCCACCCAGTCGTGACGACGGGTAGCCCCTGTGTATTCAGTGGCGTAAACCGCAGTGTTGTCGTAGCGGACCTTCGATATCAGAATCCAAACGCTGACAAAAATAGAGCCGCAGCCAAACCCGACCATAACGATTCGAAAGACCAACGCATCGCCGTCATCAGAAACGCCGAAAAGAAGCAACACGCCCAGCGCAAAGGCTGCAAGCGAAAAGAAAATGCGAACGCCGGCGCGGAACCGCATCAAGGTATACCCATGCACATCGCTGCCCGCCTGATCCGATCCCAGCGCTGCAATGCCCCAAAACCCAAGTGCAACCGGAGCACAGATCAGTATCGTTGCGATCAACTTGATGGTGCCACGGGCCAATGGCGCCTCGGGTTTCTGACCCCATACCATAAGATCCAGGCCGGCCAGTGCGCCCCTAAACGGCAACACGAAAAAGGCGCCGACAAGGACCAAAAGCAAAGCACCAGCGATCAGCAATTGTCTCATCTGGGAGCCGTCGTTGGGTTCAAGTTCCGCATGTCACACTGAAGATTCGCATAAGACGCGTCCATTCAACGCGTTTGTGTCTCAGGCGGGCAGGTTATATCGGATGTGTGATAAAAATTGGGCGCGTGTGCGTGACGGATAACAGCGACGAAAAAATCACCCACTTTGGTGGACGAAGCGTGCCTGAGGTCGAAAAGGCCGGGCTGGTGCACGGCGTCTTTGCCAGTGTCGCGTCGAAATACGATGTGATGAACGACGTAATGTCGGTGGGCGTTCATCGGCTTTGGAAAGACGCGATGATGGACTGGCTGGCACCACGAGCCGGGCAACGGCTTTTGGACGTGGCAGGTGGCACCGGTGATATCGCATTCCGCTTCTTGAAGCGCGCATCAGAAGCCGAGGCCGTAGTTCTGGACATGACGGAACCAATGCTGGTCGAAGGACGGAAACGGGCCGAGGCCGAAGCCATGGCAGATCGCCTGAGCTGGGTGACTGGTGACGCGATGGCGTTGCCGTTCGAGGACAACAGCTTTGACGTTTACACGATCTCTTTTGGTATCAGGAATGTCACGCGGATCGCTGATGCTCTTTCCGAAGCGCTGCGTGTGCTTCGACCGGGCGGGCGGATCATGGTGCTGGAGTTTTCGCAATTGCCGAACGACGGGTTGCAAAAGCTTTATGATCTTTATTCGTTCAATGTGATTCCGCGAATGGGAAAGGTGATCGCGAACGACCGCGACAGCTATCAGTATCTGGTCGAATCTATCCGTAACTTTCCCGACCAAGAGACTTTTGCCGAGATGATCGGCAATGCCGGGTTCGGCAATGTAAAATATCGAAATCTGTCGATGGGCATTGCAGCGCTTCATTCCGGGTGGAGGATTTAGATGCGCGGGCCACATAATATCCTGCGCTTGATCCGCACTGGTGCCACGTTCGAACGAACGGGCGCGATGCGGGTGGTGCTGGAAGCGTTCGAGGCACCGCCATCTTTGCGCATCGCAGCACGGGTCCTCGGCTGGCCGTTCAAATGGCTTGGCTACAAAGGTGATCCGGAGCTTCCGCCAGCGACCAGAGCGCTGACGGCATTGGGGCCAGCTTATATCAAGTTTGGACAAATTTTATCGACTCGACCCGACGTTGTCGGTGAGGAACTTGCACTACAGTTGCGCGTTTTGCAGGACAAGTTACCGCCCTTTTCAACCACTGTGGCTAAGGACACCGTCGCGCGCGAACTGGGTGTAGAATTCGACGTAGTTTTCGACAATTTCTCGGACTCGGTCGCGGCGGCGTCAATAGCGCAGGTTCACAAGGCGCGTCTGGTGGAAACCGGCGAAGAAGTCGCAGTTAAAGTGTTGAGGCCTCGGATCGAGCAGGCTTTTCGGCGCGATATCGATGCATTCTATTTCGCCGCTCGATTCATCGAAACACTGGCGCCTGCGACGCGACGACTTCACCCCCTGGACGTAGTTTCCCATTTCGAAGGCGTCGTTATGGGCGAGTTGGACCTGCGGCTGGAAACTGCATCCGCCGCCGAATTCGCGGCGAACACTGGCGGCGACAACGGATTCCATGTCCCTGGCGTAAAATGGGAACTCTCTTCGCGCCGCGTGATGACGCTCGAATGGGTGGAAGGTATACCGGCCGGAGAAACCGAGGCGATCAAAACTGCCGGACATGATGCAGATGCCATTGGCGAACGCATACTCACGATGTTTCTGAGCCATGCGTTGCGTGACGGGTTCTTCCATGCCGACATGCATCAAGGGAACCTGAAGATTGCGGACGACGGCACGCTTGTGGCGCTTGATTTTGGCATTATGGGACGGATCGATGAGTATACCCGTCGTGTATATGCCGAGATCCTGTTCGGATTTATCCGCAAAGATTATCGCCGGGTTGCTGAGGTGCATTTTGAAGCGGGCTATGTGCCTGCGGACCGTGACGTCGACGAATTCGCACGCGCGCTTCGTGCAGTTGGCGAACCAATTTTTGGAATGGAAGCCAGCCGAATTTCGATGGGCCGACTGCTGAGCTATCTATTTGAAGTGACCGAGCGTTTTGGGATGGAGACGCGCACCGAGTTGATCTTGTTGCAGCGGACAATGGTCGTCGTCGAAGGGGTGGCCCGCTCGCTTAGCCCACACGTAAATATCTGGACGGTGGCCCGGCCGATCGTGGAATCTTACATTTCGGACAACGTGGGGCCGAAGGCGCTGATCCGCGATCTTGCCAATACCGCGCGAGTCGTCGGTCGGTTTGGGCCGCGCCTGCCACAAATGGCGGAAGACGCATTGATCCGTCAGAGCCAGCCGCAGAATGTGCCTAAGAGCGGGAATTCAGGCTTTCGGGTGCTTTGGATGGTAGTTGGTGGTGCTCTTGTGGCGCTTGGCGTGGTTATCGGTACAAAGATCTAAGCCGCTAAACCGTATCGATGGGCGATCTGAGCGCGCGGACGTCGCCAGACAACACTGCGTGGCCGCCATTCAGAACAATCTCGATGCCGCTATCTGAAAGCCTTGCTTCGTGCACAAGTGCATAGTGGTCGACCGGGCGTGTGCTGGTTACCTGGCCCTGGTTCACGCTTTCAATCTCGAACGCGTAGGTTCCCGTCGGCATAGGTGAACCGGTGTCGGTTATTCCTGCCCATTCGATGGTTCGGACGTTCAGCGGAATGCCTTCGCGTGAAACTATACCGCCAGTCGCGTCGCGTACGACCAGATAAGCGGCGTCGGATGCCGGATCCGGTTCGGGGGCAAGTGTGATAGGTGCGCCATCAAATGCGGCGGGTGCGCTAACCCGCGCCTCCATCCCGACCCATCCCGCAAGTTGCGACAATCCAGATGCGCCAAGCCCGCCAACCATGTCGGCGAGAAGATCATTTGTCCGTATTTGTTGTTCCACGCCGGAAAATGTTGCGAGTTGCATTGCAAATTCGGCGGACTCGACCGGGTTTAGCGGATCCTGGTTTTCCATCTGTGTCGTCAGCATTTTGAGAAAGGTCTCAAAATCCGAACTGAGTGCATTGCTGGATCTTTCTGCTTGTGATTGCACGACTTCAGTTTGCGAGGCCAGCGACTGATGCGGCTGTATTTCCATCTGGTGGTTCCTTCTAAAGACGAATGTCGAGGCGGCCGTCATCGACGAACCCAGCTGCGCTCAAGTTGTGTGATGAGCCGTCGGAGTCGGCCTCGGGCTCCTCTGCCGTGATGTCCGAAATCTCGGCTGCGTTGTCGAAACTTTGTCGTTTCGCGCCTTGATCAAACGAAAACGCGATATTCTGGTGTCCGAGACCGCGAAGGTCCTGAGCGAGTATGTCGGTATTGCGTCGGATCAATTCCAATGTTTCGACGCGCTCTGCGATAACAGCGACGGTGAGCCCGAGTTCGGACTGGCTCATCAACAAGCGGACGCGCCCAAGTTCTTCAGGTGAAAGACGCACCTCTATTGAACCATCAAGCGAAGCGCGCGCCGCCTCGCCAATCTGAGAAGAGACCAGACGCGCCAATTCAACACGGCCCAGATTGGCGCTCGGGCCCCGGAGAACGTCGAGGATCGAAACGCGGGAGTCTCGAACGATCCTATCCGAACCGTTTTCAGTCAGTGTTTGTTCAATGGCGTCGACTCCCTCCGCTGATAGCTCCCCAATGATATTCTTGGATAATGGCGAAATTATTTGAGCCGGGGGCGTCGGCGGTGGAGTGGCTGGTGATGCCAAAACAGAATTTGCAGGCAACTTGGCAACTAAATGTGGATCTATCGCCGCTTCCGATTTCACCGGCAGCGCGTGTGGCTGCATTAGGATTTCTGCACGATCAGTTGGTGCAGGATGTGGTCCGAATGGCACGCCAGGTATTTTGACCTGTGCGCGGACATGATGGGTGGTCCGGCTAACGGTCAGGTTGAAAGGCAAATGTGTGCCAAGTCCTGCAACTGTCGTCGATCGGCGACCAATTTTCCGACCGACGAATTCAACACTGTATTCGGGATGGGCGGCAACATTTTCTTTTGAGGCCAATTGCGACGGTTTATCCGCTTTCGAATCCGAAAAATTCGGCAGATTGGCAGGAAGTCTGGTATCCGCATTCGCCGCAGGGTGGACAAATGAACGTGGCATATCGGTGTTAACCGGCGCTTGGTCGACAGTCGTTACACCAGTCGCGCGTTCCAAAGGTTTATGGGCCAAGCGGATTGGGTGGATTTGCCTGGGTGTTTGAGGCGGTTCGCCGGCGGGATTTCCATCAGAGTGCGCACGCGGCCATGGTAATTCGGACGTGCTGGTTTGGGGCACCAGCGGTGGGCGCGATGGCGACCGGTCTGGATTCGCGGGTAAAGTGGTGGCAGTTGATTTGCGATTGTCGATGCCCGGTCTTGGCTCGTGTTCAACGGTTGGTTTTGAAAGCGCCAATGTTGAGTTAGTCG
The DNA here is from genome assembly GCA_051009475.1 of Boseongicola sp. Lineage (GTDB taxonomy): Bacteria > Pseudomonadota > Alphaproteobacteria > Rhodobacterales > Rhodobacteraceae > CAXMNX01. The sequence goes on along the minus strand of JBPCWO010000103.1, from coordinate 817 downwards.
CGACGCCCATTTCCTTTCCCAAAGCTGGTTGGGCCGTTTCTAGTTCTTTTGCTTTCGACGTGACCGTTCCTTCCTGCACCAAATTTAAATCGTTCAACCGCAAAGGTGCATTTCTTTGGCCAGTCAAATTTATGGTGAGGTCAGCATCTGAGCTTTGGGGGCGGTTCTTGCGCAACAGACGAGTCGGTTCGTCGAGATTTTGTGCTTTGGCTGGGAATTTGCTGTCGAATTCTGACCGACTCCGATCGGAAGGCTGGACGGCCAAAGAGCTGTGGTCATCGCGGGCGATACCCGTGGCGTTGGCGGCAATTAGCGGTTTCATCTCCGAGCTGGATAATGCTGCAGCCAAAGTCGTGGTCGCCCGCTTGCCTGAAGAATCGAAGGTCACCGCCAAAGTGCTGATCTCGGGCTCGAGTGACCCCGGCGCAGACATTGCGTTCCGGTCGTAAGAGCCTTGCAACGCACCTGCATCATGATCCGCCGCGGAATTTGACGACAGCCCACTAAGTGCAGACGCAAATTCGTGGAGTGAAACAAGAGCGATTGGCGACTGGGCTATTTGTGGCGTGCCACCTGGATGCATTCTCTGCACCTCCGCGCCCGCAATGTCTGGTAAGAGAAATTCGGCGTGGAATTGCTCCGCCTGATCAGTGCCCGAATGGTCCAAGGCAGTTGCTGGAATTCGGGACGTCGCAGCATTGTCGCCTAGCGGTTCAGCCGAAAACACGGGAATTTGCATCGTTCGGACCTTCTGCCCTTGCGTTGCCGCTGGCGTATTCGCCCAAAGTTACCGCTTCTTTACTTTGCGAGCCCATAG
>JBPCWO010000102.1:0-2946 GCA_051009475.1 Boseongicola sp. | reverse complement strand
ACCCTGGCCTCCCAGGGGCGCCGCCACCGATTTCATGCCGTTTGGCTTCGTGATAACGCGCTCGATCCCGAGACCCGCAGTCCAGGCAATGGGCAGCGGCTGATCGCCTTGGGTGATGTGCCGGCCGACACGCGGATATCCGCGGCGGCGATAGCCGGCCACGACGTTTCGATCACTTTCGCGCCAGAATCAAAAAAGGTTGCCTTTCCAATGGCATGGCTTCTAGAGCACGCCTATGATCATACCGATGCCTTTACTGGCCTTCTGCCGGATTATGCAACGACTTGGGACGCCGAGCTGCCTGTGCCGTCATATGATTTTCGAGCAGTTTCCGAAAACCCATCAGTTCGGCGAAATTGGCTGGCAGCAATCCGGCAATACGGCTTTGCGCAAATAACTGCCGGACGCGCTGAAACCGGCGCACTCTTTGACGTCGTCGACCTTTTCGGCTTCGTTCGCGAAACCAACTACGGTCGTCACTTCGAAGTTCGGACCGAGGTCAACCCGTCCAACCTTGCTTACACCAGTCTCGGGCTTCAGGCGCACACAGATAACCCCTATCGCGATCCTGTTCCGACGCTGCAGCTTCTTTACTGCCTGGAAAACTCGGCAACAGGCGGGGACTCGATCGTGGTCGATGGTTTCGCCGCCGCTCTTCAATTGCACGAAGAGGACCCGGACGGCTTCGCATTGTTGTCCGGTTATGCGGCGCGGTTTGAATATCGCGGCAGTGATGGGATCGTACTCCGTTCACGCCGCCCAATGATCGAACTTGGCCCCAATGGGCAGCTCCAGGCCATTCGATTTAACAACCGATCGGCGGCGCCGGTCATTGACGTGCCGTTCGATAAGATGGAAGCCTACTATCGGGCCTATCGCCGATTTGCCGAAATCATCGATGATCCTGCTCTTGGGCTTTCGTTCAAACTGGCCCCGGGTGAAAGTTTCATTGTCGACAACACGCGCGTAATGCACGCCCGCAAAGGCTATTCCGGCACCGGGTCGCGATGGCTACAGGGTTGCTATGCCGACAAAGACGGCCTTCTCTCGACGCTCGCCGCGCTCGAAGAACAGACAGTGGATGCAGCCGAATGACGCAGCCCAAGAACCTGACTCAAACCAACATCGTGCGCTTTCTTGCCGATATTTTCGAACGTCGCGGCGGTGAGGAATATTTGGGCGAGCCGGTGACAATGGCTGAACACATGCTGCAAGGCGCGACGTTGGCGGAAGAGGCGGGTCTGCCCGAAGAAGTAATTGTGGCGACGCTTCTGCACGACATCGGTCATTTTACATCCGAATTCGGCTCCTTCACGATGGATGATACCGAAGACCGATTCCACGAAGAGGCTGGCGCGCGTGTGCTCGAACAGTTCTTCCCGGACATCGTGACGGATTGCGTGCGCCATCACGTGGCGGCAAAACGCTATCTCTGTGCGACCAAACCCGATTATTTCGCCCGCCTGTCTGAAGCATCGGTTCACTCGCTCAGCCTTCAGGGCGGGCCGATGTCAAAGGACGAAGTCCAGGCGTTCGAGGCCAACCCGAACCTCGCCGAAATTGTCCAAGTTAGGCATCTTGACGACGCTGGCAAGCGTGACGACATGCAAACGCCCGGTTTCGAGCATTTCGCACCGCTGGTGCAACGCGTCGTCGATCGGCACTTGGCTCGCGACGCTTAGACTTTCGTCACATCAGGACGGTCTCCACCTTCGCACCCCGCTCGAGTGTTCTGTGCACCGGGCACTTGTCAGCAATCTCCAACAGTCTCTGACGTTGCTCATCCGTAAGATCGCCCTCGAGGTGGAGCTCGCGCCGGAACCCGTCAATTTTCACCTCTTCACCGGTTTCCGCGTCCTGGGCGTGAACTTTGTCGTGGCTGACGTCCACGGACACATGCGTTAGCGGCCATTTCTTGCGTCGCGCATACATCCGGACTGTCATCGACGTGCAAGCACCGAGCCCGGCCGAAAGATACCCGTAGGGCGTCATGCCACGGTTTGTGCCACCATAGGCTTCTGGCTCGTCTGCCAGTGTATGGTGCGTCGGACCGGCGGTAACATCCTGCAGAAACCCGGCGGGGTCGGCCTCAGACACCCGCACTATGCCTTCCGGCGCGCCAGGTGGCGGGGCGGGCGGCTTAAGGTCAAGATAGCGACCGGCCCACGCCGCAATCACTTCAGCCGCATATTCCGCGTCTGCCGGTTTCGACACCAAATGGTCGGCATTATCCAGTGTAACAAAGCTTTTGGGATGTTTCGCGGCGACAAAAATATTTGTCGCGTTCTCTATGCCGACGATTGCGTCGCGCGGGGCGTGCATAATCAGCAGCGCCTTTCCAAGCGATTTAATAGCAGGTTCCAGCGCGGCACCACAAACGTCGTCGATGAAATCCTTGCCAATGGTGAAAGGACGCCCGGCAAGTGAGACTTCAGCTTTGCCGCTTGAAGAGATCTCCTCCAGCGCATCGCCAAAATTGTGTGTCACGTGGCCCGGATCGAACGGCGCCCCAATCGTCACGACTGCCTTGATCGAGGGAATTTCACTGGCAGCTTTCAAAACGGCCGCGCCTCCCAGTGAGTGGCCGATTATTAGCGAGGGTGGCGAGCCGCGTTCGGTCAAATACCTGGCAGCACGGACAAGATCGTCGACGTTTGATGTAAATGTGGTGTTGGCGAATTCGCCATCGGAATGCCCCAAGCCAGTGAAATCAAACCGCAAAACGGCGATTCCCATTGACGCCAGACGGCTGGCAATCCGGCGTGCGGCCGTAATGTCCTTGCCGCAAGTAAAGCAATGCGCAAAAAGCGCAGTCGCAAGATGTGGCCCGTCCGGCAGATCCAGCCGGGCGGACAGCGCACCGCCGCTATGGCCCTCGAATGTAAAGCGCTCCGTGCTCATTGACTTGCCTCCCGTTCATCTCAAGCTTCGAAATTGTGCAATGCC
>JBPCWO010000101.1:0-2908 GCA_051009475.1 Boseongicola sp. | reverse complement strand
TGAAGTTGCTGGCCCAGTCCGACCACGGCTGCGCTCTTGCAATGGAGTACGATCACGCGATGCTCTCCTTTGTTTCGAAAACGGCTTCGTCGGCCTTCATGTCGGCAAGCTTGGCCAGCGAGAAATTAGACAGCGGTAAGCCGACCGGATCTCCGGTTTCAGCTGACAGATCGGCCGCCAGATAGCTTTCCATCACCATGCGAGCATGTTTCGGCGCGACCATAGGTTCTCTATCGAGGAGTACGGCTTCGAGAAAATGCAATGTCTCCGGGCCCATTTGCCCGGCAAACATATGGTCGACGTGTTCGCCCGGCATGGTCGACATTGGATACTGCGTACCGTGCGCAACCGTGTTCAGCCAGTTATCGCGCGAGGTGTCGTCAAGGATCAGGGCACCTTCGGTGCCGGTGATTTCAATCCAAGTCCCACAATAGTTCGGAAAGCTCGGCGGCAAGTTCCACCCGCCACCGACGACGACAAGCGTGCCATCGTCCATCGTAACTGTACTCCACATGCAGTCATAGGACCCATTGAGGTCCTTCATGTAGCCGTAAGCACCTTGCGAATAGACCTTGGCGGGTTTGGCCGGAGCGAGCAGCCAGAACACAAAGTCGAGATCGTGAGTTGATTCCATTGCAGCGGGCGATAGCTTGACCCGGTTCGCGATCTTCTTGCCTAAATTGCGCGACAAGTGACGACTGACCATGACATTGACCACCTTGCCCAATTTACCTTCGGCGATGGACTTCTTGGCGTAAGCAATTTTCGGGTTGAAGCGCTGCGAGTAGCCGATGGTGAATTTGACGTTCTTGTCGTCCGCGATTGCAATGAGCTCATCCGCTTCCCAAAGCTCCAGTGCAATTGGTTTTTCAAGCAGGACATGCTTGCCGGCCTTTAAGCAGTCGCGCGCGATCGGGTAGTGTGACCCCTCAGGTGCGGTCGAAATATAGACCACGTCGATCCTCGGGTTGGCAACGATATCTTGACAGTCAAGCGTCGCCGTCGCAGGATTGGTCAAATCCTTCACTTCGGCCAGACGGTCAGGTTTGATTTCGCAAATGTGCAGCTTATCAACCAAGGCGGATTTCGAGAGCGTCTCAGCCCGGATGCCGCCACACCAGCCCGTACCAATTACCGCGACTTCGACTTGTCTCATGTGGGGCGCCCTGTTTGTGCAAATTTGATCTTTCAATTCTTTACATTGTCCGGACAAATAGCAAGGCAGGCATAGCCAAAACGACCGGTAAGCGGATTGGCACTATTCAATATCGAGAACGTAATTCAATATCCGGAATGTATTGCTCTAGGTCAGAGCGGCTGCAAGGGAATTTGAGAGGATTCCCACTCCGAGCGTGATCATGAATCAAGCAGGCGATGTCGCCCAATGAACAAGAGGTGATCGGAGCAAGACGCTGCTAAAGAGGTTTACTCCGCATCTAGATCGACATGACGGAAGCCCCAACACTAACTCTAATTCAAAAGGACGAAATATGCTGTTCTCGATTCTGATTTTCGATGAGCCCGGCACAGGAGCATTGCGCGATGAATTTCGGCAACGCCACCTCGATTATCTGAAGTCGTTCGATGACCAAACGCTATTTGCTGGACCATTTACCGCGGATGATGAAAGTGCTGACCTCGGCAGTTTGCGTTTGATCGAGCTTCCCAATTTGGCAGCAGCGGAGAAGCACATTGCCGACGAACCTTATGTAACAGGTGGTGTTCAAAAGCGCTGGCTGATCAATCGATGGAAACCATCCATTGTCACCACCTGGCGCGATTGCCACCGAACAAAGGGCAATATTCAGCTCATGTTTCACGCCATCGATAGTCGAGCAGGCGCGGATATCAGAAAACGCAATGAGGAAGCTCTTGAGGCCTATCTGGACCAGCACACAAACTCAATAATGTGCCGCGGGCTGCTTCTCTCTGACAAAGGTGCCGCACCTATCGGAAGCCTAATGCTTCTGGACGTTACGGATCTAGGGGCAGGGCGGGCAATAATAGAAAATGAGCCTTTGTTCAAAGCTGGATGCTATCAGGACATCACGCTCCATCGTTGGCGATTTGGCCGGGTATTCGATCGGTACAAAGATTGATTTAGATCGTCGCTGCCAATCAGTACACGAGAAGAGGATCAGCGTCCGCTTGTTGAATTGCGGACGCCGTTTCACCGCTCGACGAGCGCAACATGCGTGAAGTTCACCGGCGCGCCTTTCCGCAAAAAGTTGCGCTACACTTTGGATATGGATCATATTTGCGCCTGTTGTCCTCACCTTCCGTGAGGACAACTCAAAGAGCGCGATGACCTGACTGATCGTTATTTTCCAGTCAGAGTTTTGATCATAGCTTTGTAGGCCTTGCTCTGAGCGGGGCGTTGCTGTTCATATTCCGGCCCATTGACGTAGTCTGTATTTTCGCCAATCGCTTTTATTAAGCGTTTGTATGTTTTGTGACCCTGCAACTTCGTTAGAGCGCTGCGGAGTTTTTCCAGACGGTCTTTTGGGATGTCACGAGGTGCCATCAATACGCGGTGCATCAAGCCAAGATCAGCGGTGTAACCGAGATCCTTGAAGGTTGGAACACCCTCGAACGCGGTTTTTTCACCCGCGCTGATCAACACCCGGACCTTGTCGCCCTGAGCCAAGATCGTCGATTTGAACTGGAACGTGAAATCGGCTTCTTTGGCCAGAAAGCCGCGAAGCGATGGTCCGCCACCTTTGTAAGGGACCATGACAACTTTATCGACAATGCCAGCTTCAGTGAAAAGCTGCAGGCCGGGCGCGTGGGTTGCCCCCCAGTTGCCGCTATGGGCGAACTTCAGCTTGCCGGGATTGGCCTTAGCGAACTTGACCAAATCGCCCCAAGTTTTGAAAGGACTGTCGGCCCGGACGATGACAGAAAAGCT
>JBPCWO010000100.1:0-3585 GCA_051009475.1 Boseongicola sp. | reverse complement strand
GCGTTAAGTTATTGAGGCAGGTTTCATACAGGCAAGAAACCTATCGAGCAGTAAGTCCTTTATACGCAACGATTTGCCGGTGGCCAAGCTAAAAGTTTGTAAAGGTTAAAGAGCCGGAATAGCCTCTATTTCTAAAGAATATTGAGCAGCAGGAGGATTGTCGCCAAAATGCGTATGAACTATTTCGCGGCCTTTGCCGCGTCGACCGCGCTATTTGCTGGTTCAGCGATAGCTGAACCCAAGCACGGCATAGCTATGTATGGTGAACCCGCTCTACTACCGGATTTTGTGTCGCTGCCTTATGCAAACCCCGATGCGCCCAAGGGCGGCCGCATCGTACAAGGCGAGGTGGGAGGCTTCGATTCCCTCAATCCTCACATCCGAAAAGGCCGTGTCCCCTGGCAACTCCGGTTTCTTGCATATGAGTCTCTGATGGGGCGCAATTGGGACGAACCCTTTACATTATATGGACTTCTTGCCGAATCAGTCGAAGTTCCGGACGACCGTTCATGGGTCGAGTTCACACTTCGCCCCGAAGCGCGTTTTTCCGATGGATCACCCGTCACGGTTGAAGACGTGCTCTGGTCATACGAGACACTCGGCACTGTTGGCCATCCCCGCTACCACGGATCGTGGAAAAAGGTCGCAAGCGCCGAAGCCGTGGGCGAAAGGACTGTGCGATTCACCTTTAATACCGAAGACGACGAACTCGCGCTGATTATGGGGCTGCGCCCGGTCCTCAAAAAAGCCCAGTGGGAGGGTCTGGATTTCGCCGAATCAGGTATCGAAACCGTCCCGATTTCGACTGCACCGTATATTATCGACGATTTCGAGGCCGGAAGGTTCGTATCCCTGACCCGAAACCCGGATTATTGGGGGAATGATCTGAGTTTCCGCCGTGGGACCAACAACCTCAATGAGATTAGAATGGAATTCTTTGCGGACGGCACCGCGATGTTCGAAGCCTTCAAGGGAGGGATTCTGAATACTGGGCGCGAGTCGAACGTTCAGAAATGGGACACGCAGTACGATTTTCCGGCCGTCGCGGCTGGAAATGTCATCAAATCTGTCATTCCGCACCAGCGCCCGACGGGCATCCAGGGCCTGGTCTTTAACACGCGCCGCGAACCCTTCCAGGACTGGCGCGTCCGCGAAGCACTGATAACAGCCTTCAACTTTGAATTCATCAACACCACGATCAATGGCGAACCGCAGCCGCGCATTGAATCCTATTTTGCAAACTCTGTTCTAGGCATGGAACCTGGTGCAGCCGCCGGGAAAGTTCGCGAGTTGCTAGAACGCCTGTCGAACGATCTCTTGCCGGGTGCTCTGGACGGGTATTCGTTACCCAAAGGCGATGGCACAGAGCGAAACCGGAGCAATATTCGCAAAGCCTTGGCTTTAATGGCCGACGCGGGATGGTCGCTCCAGGACGGTGTCCTCAAAAATGACGCGGGCGAGGAATTCACATTCGACGTATTGCTGCAGTCCGGCGCTTCTCAACCGCAACAGATCGTCGACATCTATGTTGTCGCGCTCGAACGCATGGGAATTACCGCGACTGTCACGACTACTGACAGCGCGCAGTACAAGGAACGCACAAACGCCTTTGATTTCGACATGACGTGGTATCGCCGCGGTGTCTCTCTCAGTCCGGGTAACGAACAGCTTCTCTATTGGGGGCCAGAGGCGGCAACGACCGAAGGCAGCCGCAATTGGGCCGGGATCACCAGCCCGGCTGTTGCTTCGCTCGTTCAAACAATGCTGACATCACCAAGCCAGGATGACTATCGCGCGGCTGTTAAGGCGCTTGACCGCGTGCTGATTTCGGGCCGCTATGTGATACCAATCTGGCACTCTCCGATTGCGCGTATTGCGCACGCGGCTGAGCTTCGCTATCCCGCCGAAAACTTGCCGATGTACGGCGACTGGATCGGCTTTCAACCAGATGTCTGGTGGTATGAGGAATAAGAAATGAAAAAAATCGCACTCTTACTGGGCGTGACACTCGCGCTCGCAGCCTGTCATACGATCGAGGGCTTCGGCGAAGATGTTTCAGATGGCGCACGAGCGATAGATCGGGCAATTTAAGAGCCCGTTAACGCGGCTGTGGTCGAGACAATCAGCCCCAGCCAAAGCGCGCATCATTGAGACATCAATGATCGTTACTCCGCACTGACGGCATAGCCTTGGATAGGCATTGCGACATTGTGCAATGTGATCGAGCCAAGATCGTCGACATCTGCATCTTCGCCGACAACGTCTTGTGTCACGACAATACAGTGCCCAAGGTTCTTGCCATAATCACAAAGGCGTGCCGCCACGTTGGCTGCCTGGCCGATCACCGTAAAATCCAAACGCTCGCGCGAACCAACATTGCCATAGGTCACCCGACCAAAAGCGATACCGATAGCGCAATCGCAATTCGCAATATGGTTCTCGGTCCGCAGACCCGCCACAATTGCACGGGCCGAAATGAGAGCTTGTGAACAGGCAGCCGAAGCATCCTCACCTGCCGGGAACACGGCCAGCACCGCATCGCCAATGAATTTCAGAACTTCGCCGCCATGTTCATGTACGATTGTTGATGTGGTTTCAAAGAAATGGTTCAGCAAAGCGATATAGTCGGAACGGCCCAACGCTTCCTCTAGTTGGGTGGAGTTTCGCATGTCGCAGAACATGATTGCGGCATCGATTTCGTCGCCATCTCCGCGGCGGATTTCACCGCCAAGCACCCGGGCACCAGAACGCTTGCCGACATAAGTCTCCAACAGTGATTGGGCGTTTTCTCTCTGCATAAAAACTTCGTAGAACCTGCTGATCACGGCGGAACACTCAAACACCAGGCCCAGATTAGCGGTGGTAAACCCGTCGGGATGATCGCACGTCAAAGTCAGAACGTTCGTCCGCCCATCGGAAAATGGAAGCGGCATCGCGACGTAATCGGTTGCGCCTTTGGCCCGCAAATCTTCTATGATTGGAAAGTTATTTTCGGACGCATCCTCGCCAAGTTTCTGCCGGATACCGCCCAGTCCGTTTGACACGTGGCGCAAGGGGCTATTCACAAAACTTGGGTGGTCGTAGATCTCATAAGAGGGTGCAAATGTCGTGACCTCGCCGGCATCTTTTTCCCAAATATAACTCTTGCCCGCGATCAATGGGTGCAGCGACCAGATCATCACGCCAAGACGTGACAGCGCGACCCCGTTGTCACGCAGCTTTTCTGCCAGCGCAGATGTGAACGCCTCTGGCGTTGGCAGATAGGCGGCGCCGCGCAAAAGCCAGTCGATCACTGGACCGCTGATATTGCCATATTGGTCGTTGCGCAGCGTGTTGTCGGCCAGGTCAATACTCGTGACTGCCTTGGGCATGAACGCCACATGACCCTGTATCCCCCGGCTTTCTGGCAACGCCACTTCGTAGGACCAGGCAGCGTTGGTCAAAGTCTCCCCGCCTAACACGACATTTCGATACCTTGCAGTACCCTTGAACGGGCAAAACGTCTGCAATTCGGTTCTTTCACTAAGGTCGGCAACGACATCCTCAAGCGGAAAATAGATCGCTGGCGGCAGACGTGTCTCATAC
>JBPCWO010000099.1:0-2837 GCA_051009475.1 Boseongicola sp. | reverse complement strand
AGCGCGCTGTGCCAAGATTACGAATTGGCCCTCGCGACGAACCCTGACGATACGATTGATCTGAGTGCCATACGGCACGCATTTTTGGCGTCAAAGGAAAAAATCGAAAGTCGCGCAATGTAGCGGGCTCAGCTCGTATTCACTTCGCACCGAAACTATTCGTTGCGGTGTTTAATCGAATCACGAAGTGTCCCGGAAATTAACAGCAAAGCGCTATTGCAGATTTCAAGATTACGCTAATTAGCCGTGGAGGCCGGGATTGGGTTTGATTGAGCAACAACTGCGAACAGGACATCCTAGCTTAATACTAATCTGGAAGTATATCGGCTTCACCATAGTTAAACTCGGTTGTTGCTACTTCGATAGATTCATAGTCAGCCATCCGATCGTAGAATCGCCTGCGCTATAACTATCTGGATTCAAACAGCTTTCTCGCCACCCTATCCAATGGTTGCTCAGAAATGCAGGCCGTCGAAGCCTAACGATTCACGATTCTGAAGTATTTCTGGAACCAGAAAATTCTACTCATCGAGGGCCACATCAGTGCCGATCACACGGCTCTAACTGGTCTGCGACGGCGAAACTCCGCCCAGATGACCGCGACCTCCATGACGTGGCCTGTTTTGGCAATTATCCTAAGCGCATTACTGACTGCGAAGGGCAGGACGAACGCCCGAGTACGAAGATGTGGCCGAGCTGATCAGGTTACCCGTCCCCCCGAAGCGAGGCTAATTGGGCGGTCCTTCGGGACCGCCCTTTCCTTTGGCACCGTACGCTTGTTCCCTGATCCAAAACCCCGTAAATGCGCCGGGACTTACATGCATCCTAGGGGTTATCATGACCGCGCCAAGAAAAGTTGTGCTGGCTTATTCCGGTGGCCTCGACACTTCGATCATTCTGAAGTGGCTGCAGACCGAATATGACTGCGAGGTCGTAACCTTTACCGCCGATTTAGGTCAGGGCGAAGAGCTTGAGCCTGCGCGCAAGAAAGCCGAAATGCTGGGCGTGAGCGAGATCTACATCGAGGATCTGCGAGAAGAATTTGTGCGCGATTTCGTCTTCCCGATGTTTCGCGCAAACGCGCTTTATGAGGGGCTGTATCTCCTTGGCACTTCGATCGCCCGTCCTTTGATCTCAAAGCGACTGGTCGAGATTGCCGAAGAAACCGGCGCTGACGCCGTTTCCCATGGCGCCACCGGCAAGGGCAACGATCAAGTCCGTTTCGAGTTAAGTGCTTACGCCCTGAACCCCGATATCAAAGTTATCGCGCCCTGGCGCATTTGGGATTTGACCAGCCGCACGAGGTTGATCGAGTTCGCTGAAAAGAACCAGATCCCGATTGCAAAAGACAAGCGCGGCGAAGCCCCGTTCAGCGTCGATGCAAATCTTCTGCACACATCGTCCGAAGGAAAGGTTCTCGAGGATCCGGCAGACGAAGCGCCCGACTATGTCTACCAACGAACAACCGATCCCGAGGATGCGCCGGATACACCAGAGTATATCGAGATTGGATTCGACCAGGGCGATGCCGTTTCTGTGGATGGTGTCACCATGACGCCTGCTCAGATTCTCACGCGGCTAAACGATCTTGGCGGCAAGCACGGAATTGGTCGGCTGGATCTAGTTGAAGGCCGATTTGTCGGAATGAAATCGCGTGGTGTCTATGAAACGCCCGGCGGCACGATACTGCTTGAAGCCCATCGTGGTATCGAGCAGATCACGCTGGATCGTGGCCAAGCGCATCTGAAAGACGATCTGATGCCGCGTTATGCCGAGCTGATTTACAACGGCTTCTGGTTTTCGCCAGAGCGAGAAATGCTGCAAGCTTTGATCGACAAGAGCCAAGAGCATGTAACTGGAACTGTAAGGCTGAAACTATACAAGGGTCTTGCACGGACCGTTGCGCGTTGGTCGGATCATTCGCTGTATTCCGAAGCTCACGTGACGTTCGAGGAGGACGCTGGTGCCTACGATCAAATGGATGCCCAGGGGTTCATTCAGCTGAATGCGCTGCGACTGAAATTGCTGGCGGCAAGAAAGCGTCGTCTCGGCTAAGGTCGCGGTGCACCAAGCCGTTTTGCATAAAGGGCGTCGTAGAATGGCAGAGCCTGCTGCGCCACGCCATTTAAGTCTCCGGCAAGCTCCGGCAACGGACCTTCTGGTCCAGCAAATCCGGTGCTCATGTGAACAGCGCCGTACCAGTGCGGACCCCAGACGCCGTCGTATGGCTTCGGGCCCGGCGACCACTTCAACATCGCTTCATCGAATTCGATATCTATCGCATCACAAAGCGATCTGAGCGCCAGCCGCGGGTTTCGCCGAATATCAAAACTGTCGATCACAATTGGGTCGCAGCCCCAAGCACACAGGAGATTGAGGATCTCCAATTGCCGCTCGATGCCGATGTCGCCAAGCGTCGGTTCCTCACGCTTGGACACATAGCTGGCCACCACACGCGCTGGATGCCGAATGAGAAAAACATTTTTGCAAGATCGCGCCCACTCGATATCGAACTCATCGACCATGTGATGACACATGTGCTTCATATACAAATGCCGATCATCCTTGGAGTATTCGTTCCCACACTGCGCGGCGATTTTTCCCGGGTCGGTATCGTGGGCTGTAAGAATTTCCTCGCGCATTGGGTGATCAATATCAGTCGCGGCAAGGTAAGCTGCATAGAAGGGCTCGTCCCAGACCGCAAAGTCAGCGCGTGCGCCAAATGAATACATCATCGCCGTAGACAGGTTCCTCGGTCCCGACCACATGGCGATTCTCATGAGGGCGAGACCAGGTCTTTGTAGAGGTCGCGAATTCGGGCAGTAACCGGTCCTAAC
>JBPCWO010000098.1:0-11680 GCA_051009475.1 Boseongicola sp. | reverse complement strand
TCAATATAGGCGCTGCAATGCGGTCGGTCCGGGTGTCGCGCAACCTGGCACTTCCGCCACGGCGAAAGATCTTTGTAGAGATCCTTGAGCATTTGGGCGGCTTTTTTGTCGAGAGCTGCTGCCTCTTTCTCGACGTCCATCTCTTCATTCGCCCGCGCCATGGCGCGCAGTTCCTCGGCCTTGCCTTCGATCTCGGCCAGCGGTTTTTCGAACTCGAGATAGTTCTGCATGCGCATTCCCATTAGTTCCGCTAACTATATGCCGACACCACAGAAAGAGAACAAGGGCTCAGCATTCTCGATGCGAGGATCTTTGACCGAAAGCGGTTTTTATAATTCGCCCATTTGCCTGAATTCCGATGACGATTTGATCAGGCCATAGTCGCTGTAAACAGATTTATGACCGCCGGAATGTGTACCCCGGATGGCTTCTCGTACGGTTGAAATGCAGACGTCAAATCGTCAATAATTGCCTCTTTGTCGGCGCTGGTCGCGTCAAAAAGACGAATGACCCGTGCGGCGGGACCTACGCGAGTGGAAAATTCTGCCAGATCACGGGCAGTTCCGGGTGCATCCAATGTCAATTCAATGCGTTGGCCCTGAATCCTTTTCAAGCCGCCGCGCCGAAACTGCTCAAGCGACCAGTCCATATCTGAAAGACCCATTGGGCCCGGGGCGTGCGGCGAAATCTTTGGCGGCCGCCCGAGTCGGGCCGACGCAATCCGTTGTGGTATTACCCACCACGGATTCTCAGGATACGGCCCCCATGCTGCGAAGACGATCCTGCCACCCGGTCGAAGGCTTCGCGCGATGTTGGCGAAGGCTGCCGCCGGGTCAGAAAAAAACATCACCCCAAACCGGGATACCGCCACATCGAATGCGGAGTCTGGCCAACGTGTAGTCTGCGCGTCCGAGCGCAATGCCCCAACTTGCGGCAGTCCGTTCGCCCTTTTGTGCGTACGCTCCAGAAGTGGCGAGGAAATATCCGTCGCAAGAACGTGGCCGCCGGCTCCGACAACATGCGCCGAGGCGAGCGTTACGGCACCGGTGCCGCAGCCGATATCCAGCACCCTTTCGCCTGACCGAAGTACGGCCCGCGACAAGATCAGATCAGTAACGCTGGCAAAGCTCGCATCGAGATTCTCTTCGCACTCGATCCACGTCAGGCCGGAAGGACCCGACCAATATTCCGCTTCCTCGGCATTTGGCGCATCGGTCACTGTTTTCGAATCCCTACCACAAGGTCTTTCGAGCCCGATCCGGCCACTCGGTATCATAATTCGCGCCACCGACTTCCCCGTCAGTCATCTCTTTCAGCATGTCGCCTGGCGTCGGCAGTGCATCGCTGTCGTCACCTCCGGACCACAGACGGGACCTCATCAGAGCCCGCGCACATTGGAAATATATCTCGTCGATGTCGATCAAAATGACGCATCTCGGCAAAGCCGTTCCTCGTTGAAACCGTTCCAGCATGTCTGCGTCCGCCGAGACCCGTCCGTGCCCGTTAATACGCACGACACTCGTCGAGCCATGGATCATGAACATCAACGACAATCGCGGATCGCGAACAATGTTGCGCAGACTGTCGAGCCGGTTGTTGCCGCGCCAGTCCGGCATCGCCAATGTCGTCTCGTCAATTTCTACAACAACCGGTCCGTCATCGCCACGCGGGCTGCCATCGGTGCCGTCAGGCCCGACGGTGGTTAATACGCAAAATCGGCTCCGCTCAATCCAGCGACGATAAATCGGCACCATCTTGCTCGCAACTTTGCGGATCGACATCGCATTTGGCGTGTCATAGAGCGCTTCGAGTTTTTCGATTGTATCGATCATTGTTGCGATCTCGCCTCGGCCAAAAGCCTATTCGAAGCCGACTCGATGCTGCTTTCGATCATTGGCATGAACTCACCCACCGGCAGTCCGGGTTCAATTGGATCAAGAAATTCTACAACGGCAGTTCCGGGCTTTCTGAGAAAGCCCCGTTTCGGCCAAAAATACCCGATATTCGTGGCCGCCGGCACGCACGGTTGCCCCAGTTGCTCGTAAAGAATTCCGGTCCCGACCTTGTAAGGCTTGTAGTCGTCAGGCGCGACGCGGGTGCCTTGTGGATAGATCACCAACTGGCCCGGGTCGGCGCGCCCGCTTTCCACATCCCTTTTCATTTGCAATATTGCCTTGCCCCTTTTGCCACGGTCAACCGGGACGCATCCGATCCGAAGCGCATACTGTCCAATCAGGGGCGCATACATCAGTTCGCGCTTCATTATGAATTTTGACTGTGGCAGTGCGCTGTAGATCACGATTATGTCGAAAAAAGATTGATGCTTGGCCGCGACCATCACTTCGCCCGTCGGCGGCGTGCCACGTACTTCCGCCTTTAGGCCGATCATCCATTTTGCCAACCAGATAACCAGACGACACCATTCGTGGCAGGCGCGAACGGCCCCGGCCCGGCTGGCAAGCGCAAACGGCAGAAAGACGATGGCATAGACCAACATGGCGGCATAGATCGTAACGTTGAATGCCAGCGACCTGAGCAGTTGGAGCGCTTGCATCAAGACACTTCTTTCAGTCGCCGCGCGGCAGAAAGCCGTGTCGCCGTGAACGCAAGGCCACCTGCGGCCAAGGGCACAAGAATCGGCCAGAGCCATTCGAACCCGTCAAATCCGACGTCGGTGCCGACGCTTGAATTAGCCACATTTGGCACCAGGGCTACTGCTATCAGCCCTAATAATGTCCCTGCAAAACCACCGACTAGGGCTCGAAGAGTGAACCGCCGGACAAAGGCGCGCGTGATATAGGAATCTTCTGCACCAACCAGTCGCAAAACGTCGATCACCTGTCCATTCGCGGCAAGCGAAGCCGAGGCCGCAAGCGAAATCGTCACGGCTGTGACGGCGGCGATTAGCAACAGTGCCGTCAGAGCCAGCCGTCGCAAGCTTTGCGCGGCGCGGACCATCGGCTCGCGCCACCGCCCGTGATCGTCGTAGACCGCGCCGGGCGCTTCGGCCGCAAAGCGTTGACCAAGTCCCACCGTGTCTGGACCGCTTCCGTCGATGTCGACCTCGATCAAAACTGGCAACCGAAGGGAATCCAGCGGCAGATCCGGACCAAACCAAGGCGCAAGAATTTCTGCTTGCTCATTTGCCGATAGGCGCCGAGTTGCGCCCACCCCAGGTGTTTGAGTAAGAATTGCCTCGACGGTTTCGGTCAGCGCATCAATGGTCTCGGCGGGCGCTGAAATGCGAACAGTCGCAGTGTCAGCAAGTGCATCTTCCCAACGTTCTGCCTGCCTGTCCGTCGTCACAGCAAGCGAGAGCACGAAGATGGCCAAAAATGCCATTGCGGCGGCACTTGCTGTTGTCAGGAATGCAGTCAAACCGGTCCGCGGAACCACTTTTTCGGCACTGATATCGCCGCGAACCAGATCCCAAAAGAAATTCAAAGCTCAGCCCCCGCAAGCTCAACCGAACCATCTCGCAACCTTAGAACGCGCGCGGAGACACGCGTCTTCGCGTGCCGGATCAAAGACATATCATGCGTCGCACAAAGGATGGTTTTTCCAAGTTTATTCAGCTCTATCAACAAGTTGAGGATCTTGAGCGACATTTCCCAATCCACATTGCCTGTGGGTTCGTCGGCCAGAATAACATCGGGCGATAGGATTACTGCTCGTGCCAGCGCCGCGCGCTGGCGTTCGCCGCCTGACAATTCCGGGGGCATATGACCGGCAAGATTGGTCAGCCCCACCCACCCTAACAAATCAGCTGTATTTGCCTCTAGGTCCGCTGCTGTCGCGCCACTGACTGTCACCGGCAGCAGCACGTTCTCTGAAACATTCAAGTGATCAATGAATCGGCAGTCCTGATGAACTACCCCGATACGTCGACGCATCATCGCCACGTCATTGCGACCCATCCGTCGGGTATCTTCGTCGAATATCTCGACATTGCCTTCCGTAGGCGTCAATTCTCTGTAGCAGAGCTTAATCAATGTTGTTTTGCCGGCGCCGGAAGGTCCGGTGAGAAAATGAAAGCTTCCGGGCGCAAGTTTTATTGAAACGTCACGAAACAGCGTGCGTCCGCCATAACTCATGGCAACTGAGTTCAATTCTATCGCCGCATGTTCTGTCATGTTGCGATGCTTTTGCCCCAAGCCCTCGCGACGTGCAACGCTGGTGCTTTGAGATTGCTGCCGAAAGTGCTAGAGAAGGGCGAAATTAGAACTGGCTCAATGCTGGCGATAAACGAGGCGACAAAAAAACGGGGCAAGAACAATGCGGCTAATTTGTCCGAATTGCAGCGCACAATATGAGATTGACGAGAGCCTGATCCCAGATGAAGGCCGCGATGTGCAATGTTCGAATTGCGGAAACAACTGGTTTGAGCTGCCACCGCCAATGGCTGAGGGTCTCGAGGCTGAAATTCCGGTCGGGGAACAAGCAGAATTCATCGAACAGCCGCTTGAAAGCGACTATTCTCCAGCGTCCGAAGAATTGCACGAGCCAGAGCAAGAACATGAGGAAGAAAACGAGCTAGATGCTGATCCGCTGCAGGATGAATCGGCAGCCTCAGCGGAAGATGAAGGGTGGGACTGGCCCGAAACGCGCCTTGTCAGCCCCGCTGCAATTCCCTCGATTCAGGAAACGGAACCTGCTGCCCCAGAGCCGACACGCCGCCCGGCCGATGTTGCCGATCTAGACGTGCTGCGACAAGAAGCCGAGCACGAGATTTCAAAGCGACGGTCCGAGGCGGCCCCAATTGAATCACAAGAAGAGTTTGGCCTTGCAGCGCCGGAGCAAAAAAGGACGCCGTCACGCGCCTTGCGTGCGCGAATGGCGCGGCTTCGCGGAGAGGATGAGGATGAAGGCAGCGCCGAATCTGAATCAGTTGAAGAAGATTACCAGGCACCGCGCCGCGATCTTCTGCCCGACATCGAGGAAATCAATTCGACACTTCGCCCGACCAGCGCGCGCGGCGCCGAGCCAGTTTCACCAGTGGTCGAAGCAGAGCGCCAGCGGGGCTTTCGGCTTGGTTTTGTTGCGTCAGTTGGAATATGCGCGCTTTTGGTACTCGTCTACGCCTTGGCGCCCGCTATTGCATCCGCTGTGCCGGGCACGGAACAGGCATTGATTGCTTATGTCGACTGGGCAAATGCCGCACGGGATACCCTGGATGGCTTGATCGCAAATGTCTCGAACGGTGGTTGACGCTACTAACTGCGACGTCGGGCAACCTTGCGCCGGGCGTTTGCGGCCTTCTTTGCCTTTCGCCGAACAGGACCTTTGCCGGGCCTCCGGCCGCGCGCGCGCGAAGGCGCTTTGCCTTCAACGTCAATGAGATCCAGCAACAGCCCGCCAGTAACAGGAACCGCTTCAGTAATCCGGACGGTTACGCGCTGACCCTGGCCGATCACCAAACCTGTATCCGCACCCGATAAGGTTTGGCTTTCGCGGTCGAAATGAAAATACTCGCTGCCGATCGACCGCACGGGAACCAGCCCGTCGGCACCAGTTTCATCGAGTTTCACGAATGCTCCGAACCGCTGAATCCCTGAAATTCGACCGGTGAATTCCGCGCCAATGCGATCCGAAAGAAATGCCGCGAGGTATCTGTCGGTCGTATCGCGTTCCGCGACCATTGACCGGCGCTCGGTTTCGGAAATATGGATCCCGGTTTGCTCTAATCGATCAATCTCTTCCGCAGTCAAACCGTCATCGCCCCAATCATGCGCAGCGACAAGCGCGCGATGCACGACCAGATCAGCATACCGTCTGATTGGCGAGGTGAAGTGGGCATAGGCTTTTAGCGCAAGGCCGAAATGCCCAAAGTTTTCAGGTGTATAGTAGGCTTGAGTCATCGACCGAAGCGTTGAAAGGTTGATAAGTTCTGCCGCATCGGTGTCGCGCGCTGCGTTCAGTAGTTGGTTCAGGTGGGCGGTCTTGAGCACCTGACCCTTCGCCAGCGTCAACCCTTCCGCCTGAGCGACCGTCCGCAGTGCGTCGAGTTTTTCTGGTGCGGGTTCTTCGTGGACGCGGAACAAAAGAGATTGCTGTTTGGCGATCAGAGTTTCGGCTGCTGCGACATTTGCCAGAACCATGAATTCTTCGATCAGGCGATGCGCGTCTAGCCGGTCCTTGAAGGCAACCGATTGGACCTGCCCATCATCGTCAAGCACAATCCGGCGTTCCGGCAAATCCAGATCAAGTGGCTGGCGACGCGCACGCGCTTTGACCAACGCGTCGTATGCGCTGAATAGGGGGCGCAAAACCGAGTTCAAAAGCGGCTTTGTCCGCTCGTTCGGTTTGCCATCTATCGCAGTTTGAACTTCCTCGTAACTCAGCGACGCAACCGATTGCATCAGCCCACGGTGAAACTCGTGGGCGATCTTTTCGCCTTTGGAATTAATGCGAATACGCGCGGCGACACAGGCGCGCGGCACGCCTTCGTGAAGTGAACAAAGGTCTCCGGAAAGTCGGTCGGGCAGCATTGGCACTACACGATCGGGGAAGTAAGTCGAGTTGCCGCGCTTGCGCGCTTCACGATCCAGCTCGGTTTCTGGCCGCACGTGATACGCAACGTCGGCGATCGCAACCCAAAGCACAAAGCCACCTTCGTTCTTTGGGTCATCGTCGGCATGCGCCAAAACTGCATCGTCTCGATCGCGCGCGTCCGCTGGATCAATAGTGACCAAGGACAGATCTTGCATATCCTTACGGCCCGAAAGGCCCGCCGGTGCAATTGCTTCGGCTTCGGCGATCACCTCATCGGGAAAATCGTCCGGGATTGCATGTTGGTGGATTGCAATCAGCGACACAGATTTCGGCGCAGTGGGATCGCCAAGCCGGGTTACAATCCTCGCCTTGGGCAATCCGATCCGGCCCTTGGGCCCGATTTGCTCGGCTTCGACTAGCTCGCCATCCTTCGCGCCGCTGGCGGCGTCCTGCGGTACCTGCCATTCTCGATCCACACCTTTGTCGATCGGTAGTATTCGCCCTCCATCAGAAGATTTGCGGAACACACCAAGCAGCTTCTGGGAAGTCGTTCCAATGCGGCGGATCAGGCGGCCCTCATAGGCATGATCTTCGCCACTAACCGCAGTCAGCCGCGCGAGAATTCGGTCGCCAGCACCTAGCGCCGGATCAGAGGCGCGAAGAACCAGGAGTATTCGAGGCTCAGCCCCATCCCCCTGCCACTCAAGCGGTCGGGCAAAAAGATCGCCATCGCTATTTGGCTCTTCCACCTGAAGTACAGAAACTGGCGGTAACTGGCTTGGATCGCGATAGGTCTTGCGGCGCTTTTCGAGATGACCGTCTGCCGCGAGCTCTTTCAGGAGCCGCTTCAGGTCGATCCGTTCCGCGCCCTTGATGCCAAAGGCCCTCGCAATGTCACGTTTTGATGTCTTTGTTGGATTGTCAGAAATCCATTCGAGGATTTCGTCCTTGGTGGGAAGGCGCGCCATGAAGCTCGGCTAGCATGGAGATTCGTTAAGGTCACGCGGGTTCTTGCGGAATTTCCATACGTTCATTGCGCGAGATCGCCTGCAGTGTCGACATCGGCAAGCTGCGCGAGCCGCGCCACCGGCTGGGGCAATGTCGGCAGCGTGTCCTCAAGCGCAAATTCGGTTGACCAGCGAACGCCAGCGAACATGTGGACAGGCGCGTGAACGGGATGGCGAAGCGCGACGCACCAGAAGCCACCATCCATGGCCGGACCGACCGCCGACGGCGAAGGTCCGAGAGCCCGAAACGCATCCGCGATATGTCGACGAGTGACTTCAGGGATGTCGGAACCGATCAGAACTGTGGGACCGGGAGTTGCGCGCAGGGCACGGTCCATTCGCACACCAAGATCACCAGGGCCTTGCGGAATACGGAATAAATCAACGGGCCACACTCGGCTTTTCAACCCTTCTTGGTCTGGTGAAACCGCAAGTATCATCTGCCATCGCGGATCCCGAAGGCTGCGGATCAGTCGCATAGTCTGATGCCGGAACCACCACGCCGCCGATACCATCCCAATTTCGCGGCCCAGCCGAGTCTTAACCTGTCCGGGGTGCGGTTCCTTGACCATGATGATAAGGGTTGGCCGCCTCAAAGCGGGTGAACCATCTCGCGGTGCGGAAGGCCCGCGTCCATGAAATCCTCGCCTTCGGGCGTGAATCCAAGGGCCTCATAAAAGCCAATCGCCGACGTCTGAGCGCCGAGACGCGCTTCGGTCAGGTGAGGTCGGTTTGCCAACACTTGCAAAGCAGCGACTACTAAGGCCTTGCCGACACCTTGACCCCGATACTCGATCAGAACAGCGAGACGACCAATTTTGCCGACAGTTCCGTTTTCAAGGAAGCGTACGGTTCCGATTTCGCTGCCATCGTCGAGTGCAAGCAGATGCGTTGCGGCTTCGTCCAGCCCGTCGATATCGTCCTCTCGCGATATTCCCTGCTCGACCGTGAAAACAGTGTGGCGGATTTCCTGGCAAGTTGCGATATCGCGGGTTTCGGTGATGAGAAACTTCATGACTCGGCGAAATAGCTGTCGAGGACGCGTCTATAGATCGCCTTGAGCGCGTGTATCTGTTCGATTTCCACCCGCTCGTCAACCTGGTGCATGGTCTGACCGACCAGCCCAAATTCGACCACCGGACAGTGCGATTTGATGAAGCGCGCGTCTGAAGTTCCGCCAGAAGTTGAGAGATCTGGTGTTACGCCTGTTTCTGCCAGAACGGCGTTCGAGACTAGCGCCGAGAGGTCGCCCGGTGGCGTCAGAAAACTTTCGCCAGATACTTTCGTGGTCATATCAAATTTAATGCCAGTCTCGTCCGAAATTTTGCTCGCTTCATCGGCCAGCCATTCCGTTAGCAATGCGCCGCTGTGCGAATCGTTGAACCGGATATTCACAGTGGCGCGGCAAGCGGCGGGGATGACGTTGCTGGCCGGATTTCCAGTGTCGAACGTCGTTACAGCCAACGTCGACGGGTCGAAATGTTCGGTGCCCTCGTCCAGTGTCTTGCTGGCTAGCCTGTCCACCAGCCGCGCCATCGCCGGAACTGGGTTGTTGGCGCGATGCGGATAGGCGGAGTGGCCTTGAATGCCCGTCGCGGCAAAAAATGCCGTCATTGAACCGCGACGACCGATTTTGATTGTGTCACCCAAGCGATCGGGGCATGTCGGCTCTCCGACAACGCAAACGGACATTGCCTCGTCGTTGGCTGCCATCCAGTCAAGGATCGCCGTCGTTCCGTCGGTCGCATCGCCTTCTTCGTCGCCGGTAATCGTTATCAGGATGGCTCCGTTTAGCGGAGCTTCGCTAACCAATTCACAAGCCGCGGCGACGAAAGCCGCAACGCCGGACTTCATGTCAGTTGCACCGCGGCCAAACAGCCATCCATCGCGGATCTCGGCACCGAAAGGCTCGGCGCTCCAGTCCTCGGGATCACCCGGCGGAACCACGTCGGTGTGCCCATTGAATCCGAAAGTTTTGGCGTGCCCCTTTGCACCAAATCGCGCCACCAGATTGCATGTCTCGCCTCGGTCGGGGCGAAAAACTTCAAATCCGGAAGTTGCAAGAAGCTCTGCAATCAGCGGGATAGCACCTGCATCCACAGGCGTTACTGAAGGGCAGCGGATCAAACGGGCGGTAAGGTCTGCAGCGTCAATGCTCATGTCGCTTGTGCTAACGCGGTAGGCCCAGGGCTTCAACGGGCGAACTGTGGCATCCGAATCACCAATTCCAGCAAAGCCACGTAATCCTCTATTCGCCGCCGTGGCTTTCAGCCATGATTCCACAAAATAACCCGAGGCAGGGCAGCGGACGTTACGAAGAAAACTTCGGACGACCGAAAAACGACTTAGGCAATCGACATCCGTTATCGCGGGTGGCGCTACCTGCTTCATGAGGCATGCGAGGCAGGGTGTCGGATGGTTGCCGGCGTTGAGTTAACTTATGACATAAACGCGACCGCGCTGCAGATGGCCAATACCATACTCGGCGATGGCGTAACTGTTGTCGGCGCCAGCTATACCGGCGACTCGCGCGCGTCGGCGATTTACGACGACGGGGATTCGATATCCCCTGGCGTTACCCCTGGCGACACCGGAATCATTCTGTCGACTGGTCAGGCAACCGCGTTTACCTCTACCGGCAGCCAATCGAACATTCGATCAAACACCACGACAGGAAGTGGTGGCCCAAACAACAACGCGGAATTCAATGCGTTGGCCGGTCGTTCCACTTACGACGCGTCCTTTCTGGATATGGACTTCATCCCGGATCCGGGTGTCGAATTTTTGACGCTGAAGTTCGTCTTTTCTTCCGAGGAATACCCCGAATACGCCGGGTCCATCTACAACGACATGGTTGGCGTTTGGTCTAACGGGCAGGTGGTGCCACTAGCGGCCGGCAATGGGCAATCCAGCGTCGGCAATATCAACCAATCCGGCGGCGTTAACCTTTTTAATGACAACACTGGCGACCAGTTTAACACCGAGATGGACGGCTTTACCGTGACGATGTCGGTGACCATTCCGGTGATCCCCGGTCAGGTGAACACGCTTAGAATTGGTGTCGCCGATGTCGCCGACAATCTATACGACTCCAACCTGTTGATCGCCGCTGACAGCGTTCAGGGAATGCTGGTGGCCCATGCCGACGACGTTTTGCTGCGGCCTGGCGATAGCAAAGTTGTCGATGTGACAGCCAACGACATCAATAACACTGGCGGCAGTGTGGTCATCACCCACATAAACGACCAGCCAGTTGTCGCGGGTCAAACAGTGGTCCTGACGACGGGCCAGTCTATTACGCTGAACGTCGACGGCACATTGTCGATGGTTGGCAATTCGGTTTCTGAAGACGTCGCATTTACTTATGAGATTGAGTCTTCAACTGGCGAAAGCGCTGTCGGTTTCATTCTGATCGACACGGTTCCCTGCTTTGTCGCGGGAACGATGATCCGAACTGATCGCGGTGATGTACCTGTAGACCGGTTGCGGATTGGCGATCTGGTCCTGACCATTGATGATGGCCTGCAGCCGATCCGCTGGATCGGTCGCCGGACGTTGCCAGCCGAAGGAAGTATGGCGCCGGTTCGCATTCTTCGCGGCACATTTGGCAACCACCAGACGCTGACGGTTTCGCCATTGCATCGCATCCTTGTGCGCAACGTGCATGCCGAACTTCTGTTTGGTTCCAGTGAAGTTTTGATCGCTGCGCGCGATCTGATCGATGGCCGAAATGTCAGCCAAATCGAGGGTGGGTTCGTGCAATATTTCCATCTTCTTTTTGACCGGCACCAAGTGGTTTGGTCAGAAGGGCTCGAGACCGAGAGCTTCTTGCCGGGACCGCAGACCACACATTGCTTCGAGCAGGCCACCGTCGCAGAGATCTGCGAAATATTTCCGGAGCTCGACCCTGCCACCGGCGCAGGCTACGGCCCGGCAGTTCGTCCGGCGCTAAAACATTTCGAAGCGAACCTGTTGGCGAGCTAAAAAGTGAGAGTGAGAAGACTTCGAGCGTGAGTGTTGTGGCTTCCGAATCACCATCGCCACCCTTTTTCGTCTCTTCACCTTTAGGTTGTCCGAAAATTCCGACACTTTGATGGCAACATAACCCGAGGCAGGGCGTCAGACGGCACGGAGAAAACTTCGGCCCGACGATAATTTTCAAGCAAACAGCACCGGCAGCC
>JBPCWO010000097.1:0-5397 GCA_051009475.1 Boseongicola sp. | reverse complement strand
AATCTGCTCCTCATCGAAATGCCGGCTGAGTTGGGCGTTCAGTTTCCGTGCTGAAGCGAGATCGTGTCCCAGCGGTTTTTCGACGACGATACGGCAGCCCTCGCCGCCGGCCTCGGCGTTCACGATTCTCTCGGCCGTTGGAGCGAAAAACCGCGGCGCCACGGAAAGGTAGAACGCGCGCACTCGCTCATTGGCCGCACCGAGCCGGCTCGCCACAGCCTTCCAACCGGCGTCACTGGTCGCATCCGCAGATATGTAGTCGAGAGTGGAGAGAAATTTACGGACAGTTTCCGCATCTTGGTTCGGCGCGAATTCGATCAGCCATTCGTTCACGCGGCTGCGAAACTCATCCTGGGTCTGCTGTGTCCGCGCCGTACCAATGATGCGCGAGCCGTCCGGTATTTGTCTGGCACGATACCGCGCGTAAAGCGCCGGGATAAGCTTGCGCCGCGCCAGATCGCCGGTCGCGCCAACCACGATCAAATCAAACGGGGGAACGGGTACGGTTAGTGCCACCATCGGATTAGTATCCACAAGCAGAGTAATAACGTGACACGCACAGATTGATGTGATCGGTTAAGAGTTGTCGTGGCGGAGCAGATAGGTTTCCAAAACCACGTGACGCAAAATGCTGAGATACGATCGTCTCTGGCGGTCGCTGATCCTCAAGATTGATGAGCAGGGTGCCGAGCGCCTGCTTCACTTCGGGAACGGTCCAGTAGTAACGCATTCTATCGCTGTAACTGAAATGGCGGAGTTGTGAAACTTCATTTGGCGCGCCACGGTAATAGGAGGCCCAGTTGGAATGGTCTTCGTCCATGGCATTGTCTATGGCGCCTATCAATCCGGACGGCCGCTCGACCTGAAGTTCATCTTCGATTGCTGCGAGAGCGAAAACCGCCTCACGCATGCGAAAGGTCAGCTCCGGGCCGACCTTCAGGAAGAAGAAATGATTGGTGACGAGTTCGGCCAAGGCTGCGGTCGGCTGATAATCGGTGGAATGGGCTTCAAAAGAAAAGCCGTTGGTTTTCAGTATCGCCTTGGATAGTTCAGATGCATCATCCGGTTTGAACCGATGCACCGCCGTGTGGCTGAAATCGACACCTGGTTGTGTAACGATCGAGACAATGCGGGGCCACACATGGCTTAATCCGTACCGCTGGAAAGCTTCGCGATGCGTATCGATGGTCTCGTGAAAACGATCTATCGGCGTGACGGCCAGATGATCCATGTCATCGGTTTCACCGCCTGGAATTGGAACTTCGGTGCCGATGACATAGAGCAATTTCTCCGGTGCCGGGGCTGCATCTTCCGCAATTCTACAAAGCTGGGCCGCCCGCGCAGCAACGGTTTCGAACGACGGTGTCGGCTCCTCGCCGCATGCCATGGAAGCGTCCAGGTGAATTTTTTTGAACCCGGCCTTCACATAGTCTCTGACCAGCACTTCGGCTTTTGCCATCGCTTCTGCGGCAGAAAGATGCCGCCACGGATTGGGGCCGAGGTGATCGCCACCTAGTACAATGTCGGCTCTTGCCACGCCATATTGATTGGCAAGTGAATAAATCCAATTGGCATAGTCGGAAGCGCAGATGCCGGTGTAACCGCCATCCTGGTTTACCTGATTGCAGGTTGCTTCGATGACGACAGGGACTTTGTTCGAGGCCGCGTACTGCATAACGGCGTGCAGCACGTGCTCATTTGCAGTGCAAAAACAAGGAAGCCCCGTGGGTATGCCGGCGCGGTTTCTCTCTATCAAGGCCGAAATGTCTGGCATGTCATATCGCCTGTGCTGATGCCGTGCTGCTTTGGGCCGAGATAAACTGGTCGATCTCCCGAGGGCTCGAATTTCCCTCCATGGCGCCGCGTCGGGTTACAGCGATTGCGCCTGCAGCGTTGGCACAGATTCCGGCATCTCTTGGCGTTCGCCCTTTGGCAAGCATTGCGAGGAAGGTACCGCAAAAGCAGTCGCCCGCGCCTGTCGGATCTACTTCGTCCACAGCGTGGCCGGACAGTGAAAATCTCTGTGAACCGGTAAAGACTACGCAGCCTTCCTCCCCTCGCTTTAGGGCGACGATCTCGGCACCGTGACCAAGAAGTTCACGAACAGCCTCGTCTTCGGACTTATCCGGAAACAGGAAGTCGAGGTCACTGGTACTAGGGAAGAGATAAGTGCTTTTTGCCATGATGTTGAATAGCGCCGCGCGCGTTTGCGGATCGCTCATCAATTCGGGACGTGCGTTTGGATCACAGCTAACTCTGCCGCCACTGGCGGCGACCTCGGAAACGGCCCGCTCAATCGCTTCGCGCATCTTGGCGTTGCCAAGAGAGGCTCCCGATACGTGCAGGATGGTCGGTTCGGCAGGGACGCGGATACGGCCCGGTTCGAAAGCGTCGGCGGCGGTGTTGTCGATATGGAAGATGAATGTCCGGCTGCCATCTTTGAAGTACGAAACGAAAGCGACGGCCGTTGTCTTGTTGGGGACACGTTGAATGCCATTTGTATCGACTCCGTCAGACTGCAGCCGATCCATCAGAACCTTGCCGAAGTTGTCTTCGCCTAATCCGCCGTACAAGGCCGTTTGGGCTCCCATACGGGCTGCCTGATCGATGCAAATTGCCGGTGCGCCGCTTGGATACGGTCCGGAAAAGTCTGACAACTCCGCCAGCGCACAGCCTTCGCGATGTGAAGCGAACTCAACGAGCAACTCGCCGATCGCAAAAATAGTAAGTTCAGACATAGCTTGAGCCTATCGCCTTCAGAACACCAGATTGACCGACGTCAACGTTACATACACAAATAAATTTACGCGCGTCAATATTGGAGATAAAAGATTGATCAGATGCCAGCGTGCCGGTTAAGCAAGTTGGTCAAACAAACAATTCAGATGGTGCCGTGCAGTTCAGGAAGCCAAAAATTCGGACGATGGAAGACCTGTCACACGCGATAGGTATATCTCGGCCGACCTTGTCCAAATATTTCCGCGATGCCGATTCGGTTCGCAAAAATACACGCCTTCGGATCGAGGCGGCACTTGAGACTGTCGATTACGTTCCGAATTTCTTTGCGACGAAAATGAACCGGAAATCTACCGGCTTGATCGGCGTGATCGTCCACCATCTCAACGACATGTTCATTAGTAGTTTGATCGAGGCTATTGAAGCGCGCGCCTTGACAAAAGACTACATGGTTATCACGCAAAATTCTAACGGCGACCCTGCCGTGGAAGCAGAGGCCGTGCAGAACCTGATGTCGATGAGTGCCGATGGCGTCATCGTTGCGCCACTTGGAGAGCGAAGCTCAATCGCCGCCATTCGCAGGCTCAAGGATGCCTTGCCAGTCGTCTTCGTGGATTCCAGGTTTCCCGATGAATTTCAAGATGTTGACTTTGTAGGAACCAATAATACACAGAGCATCTCTGTGATCATCGACTACCTGTGCCGTTCCGGCGAGCCACCTGTATTTCTGCCTATGCCCCCGCTCAATTCTAACGGTCCGGAACGCGAGCAGGCCTATCGAACGCACATGCAAAAGCTGGGGTTTTCGCCGGAGGTGATTTCGACTGGTGATACCCCGTCTACCTGGAAATTTGAGGAATTTGCCTACGAGATAATGGACGCGCACTTCAATCGCGGTAAATTTGTCGATCGAACGATTCTGTGCGCGAACGATCTTCTTGCGTTCGGGGCGATACGCGCCGCCAACAATCATAAGCTGTTTTCGTCCAGGGACGGGGAGGGCGCGCGCTTCAGGATCGCCGGTCATGATGATCATCCGCTAAGCGCATACATGCAACCCGGTTTGACCACGGTCGTCCAGAAGACGACCGAGATCGGTAAAGCTGCCGTCGACCAGGTGTTCGATCAAATGCAGCGTGGCAAGCGTAATGGCGAAGGTGTGGAGCGAACGTTCGACGCGGAATTACGCCTTCGCAACTCGGCGTGAGGTGATGTCAGGCAACAAATGATCAAAGCCAGCAGATCACCGCTTGACAATATTTGCTATCGAGGGCTAATTCTTTACGTGCGTAAAAAACTAGGAGGAAACTGATGACGCGTTTCAGGAAATTATCGGCGATCGGGCTGGGCGTGCTCGCCGGTGCGTCGACGGCGCTGAGCGCATCGGCTGCAGAACTGACGATCGCCACCGTGAACAATTCCGACATGATCATCATGCAGAAGCTTGCACCACAGTGGGAAAAGAAAACCGGCCATAAGCTCAATTGGGTCGTTCTGGAGGAAAACGTTCTTCGCCAGCGCGTCACGACCGACATTGCCACCAGGGGCGGCCAGTTCGACATCATCACGATCGGCGCATACGAAGCGCCAATCTGGGGCAAAAAAGGCTGGCTGACGCCGCTTGATGATCTCGGCGCTGACTACGACTACGACGATATTTACAAAACAGTCCGTGACGGTCTGTCATCCGGCGGCAAACTCTATGCGGTGCCGTTCTACGCTGAAAGTTCTTTCACGTTCTATCGCAAGGACTTATTTGCCAAAGCCGGCATTAAAGTTGGCAAAGAGCAGATGACTTACGACAATTTCAAGGAGATTGTCGCCAAGCTGCACGATCCGAGCAGCGGCGTCTACGGCACCTGCCAGCGCGGCAAGGCCGGTTGGGGCGAGAACATGGCTTTCGTCGGCCCGATGGTGAACGCCTTCGGTGGTCGCTGGTTCGACATGAACTGGAAGCCACAGTTGACCAGCGCCCCATGGAAAAAGGCCGTCAACTACTATGTTGACTTGATGAAAAAGTATGGCCCGCCAGGTGCGTCGAACAACGGCCACAACGAGAACCGTGCGCTGTTTGCCGATGGCAAGTGTGCAACGTGGGTTGACGCAACGTCTGCGGCTGGCTTCATCTACAACCCGAAGGAATCCAAGGTGGCGGACAAAACCGACTTCTTCCAGTCGCCTAAACAGGTGACCGATAAGGGAACCGGCTGGTTTTGGGCATGGGCCCTCGCTGCGCCGGCAAGCACGAAGAAAGCTGAAGCTGCCAAATCGTTCCTGAAATGGTCGACATCCAAAGAGTACGTCAAACTCGTCGGTGAGAGCGAAGGTTGGGTTTCTGCCCCTCCTGGCACGCGCAAATCGACCTATGCCAACGCGAATTACACGTCGGCGGCGCCATTTGCCAAAACGGTCGAAAATTCGATCCTTGCGGCAAACCCTGCAGATTCGACTCTTGAGAAGGTTCCGTACACTGGCGTTCAGTTCGTTGCCATTCCTGAGTTCCAAGGCATTGGCAATTTCGTTGGTCAGCAGATTGCTGCGGCACTGGCTGGGACCAAGACTGTCGATCAAGCTCTTGCAACGTCGCAGGCCTTTGCAGAGCGCACGATGAAGAAGGCCGGTTACATAAAGTAATCGACCTCTTCCTAGAGGGTCGGCTCT
>JBPCWO010000096.1:0-7507 GCA_051009475.1 Boseongicola sp. | reverse complement strand
AACGTGAGCCGGAAACGCTTTATATTGAATTGAGACAGGGCAAAGACGCGATCGATCCTGCGACGCGATTTGACCCCGAGACGCAGTAGGGAAAACGCATGAAACGATTCTTTCTCGCGACGATAACAGGCGTGATGTTCGGTGCCGTGGTGACGACACAGATCGCCGGACCGTTGGTCGCGCAAGAGGCGGACAAGAAAGCATCTGTCTACGAGCAGCTTGATCTATTCGGCGACATATTCGAGCGCATCCGAGCGCAATATGTCGAGGAAGTTGATGAAAGTGATCTGATCGAAGCTGCGATAAACGGTATGTTGACGTCACTTGATCCCCATTCATCCTTTCTGGCACCCGATGATGCTGCCGACATGCGAGTCCAGACCCGCGGCGAATTTGGCGGGCTTGGTATTGAAGTGACCCAGGAAGAGGGATTTGTGAAAGTAGTCTCGCCGATCGATGACACTCCGGCTGACAAAGCGGGTATGCAGGCAGGCGACTTCATCACCCATGTTGATGGGGAAAGCGTATTAGGTCTGGGGCTGGATCAGGCCGTTGACTTGATGCGTGGCCCGGTGGGCAGCGAAATCATCATCACGGTCGTCCGCGAAGGCGAAACCGAGCCATTTGATGTTTCGATCATTCGCGACACGATCAAGCTGACGGCGGTTCGGTCGCGCACCGTCGGTGATACAATTGTGCTGCGGATTACGACGTTCAGCGATCAGACATTCCCGTCTATGCGTGACCAACTTGCTGAAAAGGTCGAAGAGCTGGACGGCTTGGACAATGTGAATGGCTTCGTCCTTGATCTGAGGAACAATCCTGGCGGTCTATTGACTCAGGCGATCCGTGTTTCGGATGCGTTTCTGGATGCCGGCGAGATCGTTTCAACCCGGGGCCGGGATCCGCAGGATGGTGATCGGTTTAACGCGGAGCCCGGCGATCTGGCGGAAGGAAAGCCCGTGGTCGTGTTGATCAACGGCGGATCGGCGTCGGCTTCCGAGATCGTTGCGGGCGCGCTCCAGGATCATCGCCGCGCGATTGTCGTTGGCACGAAAAGTTTTGGCAAAGGTTCGGTTCAAACAGTTATGCCGCTGCGCGGTGATGGCGCGATGCGACTGACAACTGCGCGCTATTACACGCCATCGGGTCGCTCCATCCAGGCGCTTGGGGTTTCACCGGATATCGTGGTTGAGCAACCACCGCGGCGTGACGAAGAAGAAGACACAGAGGATCCACAGCGCGGCATTCGGTCCGAAGCTGACCTGCGTGGTAGCCTGAACAACGACAGTCTGACCGAAGATGAACGGCGGCAGATCGAAGAAGATCGTGCTAAGGCAGATGCAGCAGCTGAGCTGCGCGAAGAGGATTACCAGCTGGCCTACGCCATCGACATCCTAAAAGGTATATCGGCGCTGGGTCCGGAGTATGCCGCGGCACTGGCCGCGCGAGCCAACTAACTCCGACGCTTTCCAACCACGCGGCCCGGTGATTTTCGCCGGGCCCTTTTTTTGTTGTTGCCAAACAAAAATGCGCGCGTGGTATTCAGATTTACTGGTTTCGTGTAGTCGAGCTCCGCACTATGTTCGCGCCGCCAACGGGAGGCCACGGTTATGCCAGCTATTGTCGAAGTCCGAGATGTCAAAAAAACCTATGACGACGGGTTCGAGGCGCTGAAAGGCGTTTCTTTAGATATCGAAGAGGGCGAGATTCTGGCGTTGCTTGGCCCGAATGGTGCTGGAAAAACAACTTTGATTTCAACAATTTGCGGTATCACCAATGTGACTGCGGGGCAAATCACCGTCGGCGGACATGACGTTGTTGCCGATTATCGAGCTGCGCGCCAACTGATCGGCCTTGTTCCGCAGGAAATTATCCTGGAGCCGTTCGAGTTCGTTTGGAATACCGTTCGGTTTTCCCGCGGCTTGTTCGGCAAGCCCGGCAACGACGCGCATCTCGAGGGTGTGCTGAGAGATCTGTCGCTTTGGGATAAGCGAAACAGTCGAACGGCCGAGCTTTCCGGCGGCATGAAGCGTCGAGTTCTGATCGCCAAGGCGCTAAGCCACGAGCCCCGTATCCTGTTTTTGGACGAACCAACGGCAGGTGTCGACGTTGAGCTCCGCAAAGACATGTGGGCATTGGTTGAGCGTCTGCGCCAGGATGGTGTGACGATCATTCTGACAACGCACTACATTGAAGAGGCCGAGGCGATCGCTGATCGGGTCGGTGTCATCAACAAGGGTGAAATTCTGCTGGTTGAAGACAAAGCGGCATTGATGGCGCGTATGGGTCGCAAAGAAATGCGCATCGAATTGACCGAGACTGCGACATCGTTGCCCGAGGTGCTGGGCGGCTACGATCTTCAACTTGCCGATCAAGGCCGAGCGCTTGTCTATTCCTATGACACAAATGCCAAACGCACGGGCATCACTTCGCTGCTGAAGGACCTGCAAGCGGCGGGCATTGGCCTGAAAGACGTTCAAACCAGCCAAAGCTCGCTTGAGGACATTTTTGTAGGCCTCGTGAAGGAGGACGCATGAACTGGTACGGCATATACGCCATCTGGCGATTTGAGATGGCGCGGTTTTTCCGGTCGATCATCCAATCCTTAGTCTCGCCGGTTTTGTCGACGTCGCTGTATTTTGTTGTTTTCGGCGCGGCCATTGGCAGCCGGATTCAAGAGGTGGAGGGTGTTAGCTATGGTGCGTTTATCGTGCCAGGCCTGATTATGCTGAGCGTGCTGACACAATCGTTGCAAAACGCAAGTTTCGGGATCCATTTCCCGAAATACCTCGGCACGATCTACGAGGTTCTGTCAGCTCCCATCTCGGCGCTGGAGATTGTGACCGGCTACGTCGGCGCGGCTGCAGTGAAATCACTGATTATCGGCTCGATCATAATGATCACGTCGTTCTTTTTCGTCGAAATATCGATTGCACATCCGTTTTGGATGATCGCTTTTCTATTACTCACTTGTATATCGTTTTCGCTTCTGGGTTTCATTATCGGCATCTGGGCCAAAAGTTTTGAACAATTGAACCTCGTGCCGCTTTTGGTGGTGACACCGCTGGTTTTTCTTGGCGGGTCGTTTTACTCGATCACCATGTTGTCGCCGGTCTGGCAGACGATTTCGTTGTTCAATCCGGTGCTGTACCTGGTGTCAGGGTTTCGCTGGGCGTTCTTTGGGATGGCAGATGTGCCGATTGC
This sequence comes from Boseongicola sp., assembly GCA_051009475.1. Taxonomy (GTDB): domain Bacteria; phylum Pseudomonadota; class Alphaproteobacteria; order Rhodobacterales; family Rhodobacteraceae; genus CAXMNX01. The sequence continues at coordinate 4,300 of JBPCWO010000096.1, read as the reverse complement.
AGCAAGCCTTGCGGCAATTACATTATTTTCGGGTCTATGTCTTGGAATCGTCTGGTGGATATTCAAAACAGGCTACAGGCTGAAATCTTGATGCGATGACTTTGCCCGCCGATCTCCCGGAATGTTTTACAGGCCTATCTGCCTGGATTGGCCGCGATCTAAGCCAAAACCCAGACCTTTGGCGCGTTAAGCTGAGCGCCGACCAGATCGCCGATCTCGAACAAGCGGCCAAGCGTTTTTTGTCGCTCGGCAAGGATATTGGCGAGATCGACAAGACAAATTTCCCATTGGATTCCTTCACCGATCATCTTGGGGCGCTCCGCAAAAAACTAATCAACGGTATTGGCGTCGAGGTGCTGACCGGCCTGCCAGTTAAAAGCTATTCTCGCGAAATGTCGGCGGCCATTTTTTGTGGAGTTGGTGCCCATCTGGGCATTCCCCGGTCGCAGAATGCTGCGGGACATATCCTTGGCCATGTGCGCGATGTGGGGGCAGATCCGACGGATACGAACACCCGGATATACCAGACCAGTGCACGCCAGACCTTTCACACCGACAGTGCCGACGTTGTCGGGCTTTTGTGTTTGCAAGACGCCCAATCGGGCGGTGAATCGCTGCTGGTCAGCGCCGTAACTATTTATAACTGTATGCGGGAATCGCGACCTGACTTGCTTGTCCGCCTCTTCGATCCGATTGCCACAGATCGGCGTGGCGAAGTGCCCGAAGGGGCCGGGCCATTCATGGAAATCCCGGTGCTGAACTGGCACGCAGGGTATCTTACGGTTTTCTACCAGCGGCAATACATCGAGAGCGCCCAGCGGTTCGACGCCGCACCGCGATTGACCGGCGATCAAATCGCCGCGCTTGATATGTTCGACGAGATGGCGAATGACCCAGAATTGCACATTCAGATGCGGCTTCGGCCGGGCGACATGCAGTTTGTCTATAACCACGCGCAGCTCCACGACCGGACCGGCTATGTCGATTGGCCCTCGCCCGATAACCGCCGCCATCTGCTCAGGCTTTGGTTGTCCATCCCCGGTGACCGGCCGCTACCGCCCTGTTTTGCCGAACGGTACGGATCGATTGAAGTTGGAAATCGCGGCGGAATAATCACTGCGGAAACCCGCTTGCACGCAGCGTTGGATTAAGCAGCAGCGCTCTTGCCGGGGCGGTTGAACGGTGACCAAGTCAATCTGACCTTGTCCCGGGGCGACGGGCATCTTAAATGGCGAAATATGCGCCGCTATATCCCCTTTGTAAAAAGCCCGCCCGTTGTTTCCGTCATCCGTCTGCAGGGCATCATTGCCGCGCAGGCGCGCGGAGGTTCGTTAAACGACACTTCTCTGGCCGCGATAATGCAGAAGGCCTTCACAAGAGGTAAACCAACGGCGATTGCACTGGCAATAAACTCGCCGGGCGGCAGCCCATCGCAGTCATCACTTATATCTGCGCGCATTCGGCGGCTTGCAGACGAAAAGGGCGTAAAAGTCTATGCCTTTGTCGAAGATGTGGCCGCATCTGGCGGTTACTACATCGCATCGGCTGCAGATGAAATCTGGGTAGACCCTCACTCGATTGTTGGATCAATCGGCGTGATCTCATCGGGGTTTGGTTTCAACGAACTCATTAAAAAATATGGCGTTGAGCGCCGTGTTTATACCGCCGGAAAATCTAAAAGCATGCTGGATCCGTTCCGGCCTGAAAATCCTGAAGATGTTGCCAGGCTGAAAGTCCTGCAAGAGCACATCCACGAGGGCTTCATCGAACATGTGCGGTCACGCCGCGGTGAACGTCTGAACAAAGAGATGGAACTTTTTAACGGTGATATCTGGGTTGGGTCAAAGGCGCTAGAAACTGGTCTGATTGACGGCGTCGGGCACTTGGTTCCCAAGATGAAAGAAGTGTTTGGCGACAAGGTTGTTTTGCGGCCCTATCGGCAACCTCGCCCGTTCCTTGGACGCCTTGGTGCACAATTGGCTGGTGACGCGATATCCGAAGTTGAAGATCGCGCGGCTTTTTCCCGATTTGGGATCTGACGACGAATGCTGTTCAAAGTCATAACACTGCTGATTGTCGTTGTGGCGATATTGGCCATGTTCAAGAAGCTCCGGCTTCTTTTGCCCAAAAGTGGGCCGCTTGCTGGCGGAAAATGCCCGGCATGCGGCCGACACCGTATTGGCACAGGTGCTTGCCCCTGCGGAAAGGCCTGAGCGCGTGCAATACGTCGCCGCTGCTGGCGGCCTTGTTATACTGCTGCTGGCTGGTGACCTGCTTGTTCGCGGGGCGGTTAACATATCGCTCCGATTGGGCGTGCCCGCTCTCGTCGTAAGTCTGACGATCGTTGCATTCGGCACATCTGCGCCTGAGCTCTTGATATCAATTTCGGCCGTTATGGACGGCGCCCCCGGTCTGGCGCTTGGGAATGTCGTGGGATCGAATACTGCAAATGTCCTGCTGGTGTTGGGGCTTCCAGCACTTGTGGCCGGTCTGGATACGTCACATTTTGATACCCGCAAAAGTTATCTTCTTATGATCTCAGCAAGCATTTTGTTCGTTGCGGTTGCATTCCTTGGACCCTTCGAATGGAAGCACGGGTTGGTGTTTCTTGCGTTGCTGGCGCTGATACTGGGTGAACAGGTACGCTCGGCTCTGGCGCACCGACGCGGTATGAATGGTGAACCTGATCTTGAAAGTGTCGATCCGGGAATGCGCTGGTGGAAGATCACGACGTATCTGGTTCTTGGTCTGATCGGGTTGCCGCTGGGGGCAACGCTCCTTGTCGATGCCGCGCAAATCATTGCGCGCGATTTTGGGGTTTCGGACAGCGTCATAGGGCTGACGCTGGTAGCGGTAGGAACCTCACTGCCGGAACTTGCCACGACAATTTCTGCCGCCATTCGCCGTCAGGCTGACGTCGCGCTTGGCAATGTCATTGGTTCGAATTTGTTCAATGTACTCGGCATCGCAGGCGCCGCGAGTTTGTTCGGAGCGATACCTGTTGCACCCCAATTTCTGACATTTGATCTTTGGGTGATGCTGGGTGCGTCAATCCTGATTGCCCCGTTCGTTTTTTATGAACGATGGACTTTGTCTCGGCGTTGGGGAACGACGCTGACTACGCTATACCTCATCTACATTATCATGGTGGTGCAAATATGAACGGAGCGGCATTGGTGACGGGCGCTGGCAAGCGACTTGGCAAAGCTATGGCGCTTTATCTGGCGGGACGCGGGCTTGATGTCGCCATCCACTACAAAAGCTCGGCCGACGAGGCCGAAGAAGTTGCGCGCGACATTCGCGATATGGGCAGGCGCGCCGCTGCGGTTCAAGCAGACCTCACGATTGAGGAAGACATGCAGCGGTTGGTGCGCGACGCGGCGGCAGCGCTCGATCAATCGCTAACTGTTCTCGTCAATTCCGCCTCGGTTTTCGAGTATGACAACATCGAGACGGCAACCCGGAATAGTTGGGATCGCCATTTGGAATCGAACTTGCGCGCGCCATTCGTTCTCACCCAATCCTTTGCATCACAAGCACCTGAACCTGAAATCGGGGGTGAATGGAACGAGCCGACGGCAAACGCATTGGTTGTAAATCTGATCGATCAAAGAGTTCGAAAACCGACACCCGAGTTCATGACATACACGATTGCAAAGATGGGGCTTTGGGCGCTGACACAGACGTCAGCGCAGGCGCTGGCGCCAAAAGTGCGTGTGAACGCAATTGGTCCCGGGCCGACTGTGCAAGGCACGCGGCAGTCAAAAAGTCACTTTGAACGACAACGTTCTGCAACCATTCTGAAGCGCGGCGCAGACGCCGACGGGATTGTAAAGGCGCTTGGTTATTTTATGGATGCGCCGGCTGTTACAGGGCAGTTATTGTGCGTTGATGGAGGCCAACATCTGGCCTGGAAAACGCCCGATGTGCTAGGTGTCGAGTAGTTTTTGAAACCGGTTTCAATGCGAGTTTTGCACCGATCACATCGACGTAACAATTCTGTAAAGAAAAATTTAATGTTTTCAGGCGCTTGCCAATCTAGCAAAAATATTATTAATGAAATCAACGGCTTAAAATAGTGCCTAAAAAATAGGCAAATTCACGAATGGCCCAAAATCTAACAATAATTTTCCAAAGGTGAAAACTTGTCCCAAAGGTTATCCACAGAAGCCGTGGAAACCTTTTTCCTTGCTCCTGACAATCGTCCGGTGCAGCCACAAGAAGAATCAGGCACGCTACTCGGAATGAATAAGCAGACCGGCCAAAACCCGCCTAAAGGGCACACTGTCATCCAGTCCTA
>JBPCWO010000095.1:0-8528 GCA_051009475.1 Boseongicola sp. | reverse complement strand
CGATGATATAGCTGGTGAACGAAGGCAGAAGATGTCGGCGAATGACGTGGCTCGGCGAAGCACCACAAAGCTGCGCGGCCAAAACATACTCCTGATTGCGCTCTGTCAGTAGATGGGTCCGCACCCGCCGCGCCAGTGTCGGCCAGCCGATAAAGCCAAGAATCAGTGAAATGTAGAAAAACCTCGCCTCGGCAGACAACTCCGCGGGTAAAAACGCCGCCACGGCCATAAACAATGGAATCGCCGGCACCGTTCGGACCGCGTCAGTGATCATCTGGAGAATACCGTCGATCCATCCACCATAGTAGCCGGAGACTCCACCGATGATCAGCGCCAGCACAAAGGCAATGAAAACGCCAATTGCCCCGACCTGTAGCGAAGTCCAGACTGCATGAAGCGTCCGGCTGAAAATGTCTTGGCCATCCTCGTCGGTTCCAAAGAGATGGATTTTGCCTTTATCAACGCCAAAGAGGTGAAGGCTTCCGGGGATAAAACCAAATAGCTTATAGCGATTTCCGGTCACGAAAAGTTGCACGTAGTGGCGTTCTTCTTCGTTAACCTTGGTCACCCAACGAAAGTTCGTCGCCATCGATCTTTCGCGCTCGACCGCGTGAATAAACGGCCGCAATGAACAGCCGTTCGCGTCGCAAAATTGCGGTATTTGCGGCGCACCGTTGGTGTAGTCTTTGTTTCGCCCGGCGATTGTTGGATCGTAAGGAGACAGGAACGGCGCGAATATCCCGCTGAATATTAGCACAAACAGCACGCCTGCCGCGATCATTGCCGCCCGCTGTTTCTTGAACCGCGCCCAGATCAGCTGGCTTTGCGAGGCCGTGAAATAGGCTTCCTTCGCTTTTTGGTCGCCTGCACTCGGCGGCGGAACGTCGGTCGGTTCAATTGTCGTTGTCATCGGATGATACTCTTGCGGACTCGCGGATCGAGGATTGCGAGTAAGACGTCGGTTGCGAAATTCAGGAACACGATCGATGCCGTCAGCAGAAAGATTATCGCGCCAGCCAACTGTTGATCGTTGGATCGCGCAAGGGCTTCGATGAGCAATGCACCTGCGTCTGTCAGAATGAGAATTAGTGCAACGATGGGCAGTTCATTGAATATGCGGTTCAGATCGAAACCAAGGCTGTTAATGATCGGCCCAAGCGCATGCTTGGCCGGATAGTTCCACAATAGTTTTCGCCCATGCACTCCACGTGCTGCCGCGGCGGTCACATAAAGCTTTCCGATCTCATCGGACATCAGCGCACGCACAGTTTGCAGTGCAAATGCAGTGGCCGACCATCCCAGAATAAATATCGGCAGCCACGCATGTTTAAGTAGATCGACAATTTTGGCCCAGCTCCAGGGTGCGTCCCGAAATTGGTCGGAGAATAGACCCGTTAACGTACTGCCAAAATAAACGGTGGCAAAAAGCATGATCATCAGTGCGAGAAGAAAGTTCGGCATCGCAAGGCCCAGATAGCTGACGATGCGGAGCGAATTGTTCAGGAAGGCGTTGTTGGATGCGGCCGCGATAATCCCGACCGGAATCGCAATGGCATAGGCCAGCGTCAGTGACGCAAGGCAGATCGTAAGGCTTAGCCAGAACTTGTCGCCAAGTAATTGGGCAATATTCACGCGCAAGATACAGCTGTCGCCGAATTCTCCCTGAAACGCGCCGACGATCCACACGCCCCAACGAGTCAGGAAGGGTTTGTCCAGACCGAGCCGCTTGCGCTCCAGTTCCAGCTCGTTCGCGATTTGAATACTGGAGCCCTGCGTGTTCTTGAAAGCAAGGTAGCGTTCAGCGCAATCGCCCGGCACAAGCTCCATCAAAGAGAATACCACAAGCGACACGATAAGCAGCGTGATGATCGCCATGACGGCTCGCGTAGCGACAAAGCGCGCGAAATTCAGCATAAGCTACCCCGTCGTTCGGCCCCTGCCCCGGTATGTCCGGATGTCACGCAGGCCGCGTCTCCCCTGTTTGACCGCGGGCGAGAAATCTCGCCCGCGATAATCTTATCAGAACCCATCTGGTCCTATTCGTCCAGCCACCACTGAGTGGCCCGGTACGGATATGTCCGATAGTACTCATAAGAGTGGGTCTGGAACTCGGTGAAGTTGTGCAACCGGTTCGACTGATAGATCGGTGCCGGCGCATTTACCGTCCCAATAAACAGCAAACTTTCGGTCATCGCCTTAACCATGCGGTTGGCAATTTCCGTAGCCGCAGCCGATCCCACTTCAGCCGACTGAAGCGCGTTGAGATCATCCACCAGGGTCTTTGCCCAATCTGGGGGTTCAACACCGGCGCTGCCGCCCGAGTCGACCCATTCCGCCCAAAGCATAGCGTTGCGGTTGCCGAAGTAGTTCTCGTAAGGTGGCACCCACAGTTCGTTGTTGCCAAGGACGATGGCCAAAGGCTGACCTTTCCGCCACATCGAAACGTCAAGCTGGTTCGATGATTGAGCCGAACGGTATTCGTCCGGCGTCACTTCCTTGACCACCGAATCTATCCCGACGTCACGCCAGTATTGCGCGACAAGCTCGACGGTCTGACCGCCGATACCCTGCGTCGCAAAGTTCAGGTTCAACACCAGCTTATCGCCGTTCGGCAATTCGCGGATGCCATCACCGTCCGTGTCGGCCATGCCAAGTTCGTCCAAAATCGCGTTTGCAGCTCCTGCATCAAACTCGGTCTTGTAAGACGCCCACGAAGGATCAACGCCGTCGGGCAACGGCGAGAAACCGTTGTACTGCCGCGCGGAACCTTGCCCGAAGAAGCCCACTTCGTTCAGCTCGTCACGGTTGATCGCGATCGACATCGCTTCACGGAACCGAATGTCGCCGAAGACGGCGCGCTTGGCCGGATCCTCATGCGTGACGTTAAAGCCGAAAGCACCCATGGTGATCTCGGGCTTAAGGTAGATCTGGTAACCGCCCTTATCCTGATTCTCGAGCAAAATCGGTGCCGAGGCAAGTTGCAGCGACTGAGATTTATAGTCGATTTCGCCGTTTACCAGCTTCAGGATCCGAACTTCGTTGTCGTTGATATAGACCTCGTCTTGGGTCGAGATATACGGCAGTTGCTGACCCGTGGTGTCCACTTGGTGGAAATACGGGTTGGCGACCAGATACCGGCCCTCGGTCGTGTCGGTGACATATATGTGGGATTCCAGTGTCGGGTTGGTTCCTTTTGGAAGTCCATCAACAATGTCTGGCCGCGAAAGCATCGGTGATGGCGTGTCAGTCCAGTCCGAGTTGCCGTAATACGCCTTGATCGCATCATAGCCATTCTCGAACCCAAGTGCCTGGGCATTCGCATCTGCGTTGCTGTCCAGGTCGGGGTGGAACTGACTATAGAAGTGCTTGGCTTGGAAACCTTGGCCGAAGTGAGTGGCAAAGTGTGCCAACAGGCCCGGCTTTGGCGCCGGCAGGTTGAAGATAACTGTAGTTGCGTCGGGCGCTTCCACGGTCATTGTCTCGCCAGCCACGGTCACATAGTCCTTCGGCGTTTCGAAGATGTTGGTGTCCAGCATCAGATTGTCGTGCCAGAACTGCACATCAGCCGATGTAAACGGTGCGCCATCCGACCACTTGTGACCTGCGCGCAGCTTGAATGTCAGCTGTGTAAAGTCGTCGTTCCAGGTCCAGCTTTTTGCGATGTTCGGCACAATGGTTTTCAGATCGTCCGAATAGCGCACCAAATTAACGTGGCGCACTGAAAGGAAGTCCGATGTGCCGGCTTCGGTGGCGTTCGATAAAACGTCCAGTTCGCCTCCATATTTTCCGGCACCTTCATAAGGTACCATGACCAGCGGCTCCGAAGGAAGACGCTCAGCCAGCGAAGGCAATTCTGGATTACCTTGGATCCTGGCGTTCAAGGCCACAGCATCCGGATTGCCGGAAAACTCCATTTGGCAGCCGGCAGCTGCTTCGAACTCGGCCAGTTCGTATTGTTGCGGAAACGCGCCTGGCGCAACGCCTCCCATATCCGCCACTGATATATCCGGGCAATTAGCAAGAGCCATTCCCGGCAGGGCGATTGTGGCAACACCCGTAAGTAATATGCGTTTCATTGTTCCTCCTGTCGTATCAGTTTTTACTCACTGAGTTTGCCCCAGCTGAGATGAGTTATATTGGTAGTGTCATGTTCTTGGGCGTACGCCGCAAGCCCTTATTTTTAAAAGCCAACGCGTCTCGCCCAAAGAGCAAGTATAATTTCCTCCTTTCCCCCATCCGATCCTATAGATCGGGAAACTCGGTACCTGCGCCATGGAAACCTTGCGGCGCGGTTCGACTCGCATCAACGCACAGATTGCGCCAAATGCCTAGGACGCCCCGACCTTAACTCCAGTCGAGGTAACCATGGTGCGAGAAAACGTCCCGTCCGTGTTTCGCATCCGATGGCAAAGCATCTGGCGCGACAAATCAAGCAAAATTGGCATAACCCCGGGACGATCGGCGATATTTTCTGCCTCGCCGGCCGCCTCCATGTCGAACAAAACCGACGGCAGATCCGCCGCAAATTGGACATATCGATGTTTGTCGCTTCGCAGCACCGAAACGTTTGCCTCGTCCAGCGATACACCTAACCGACGTTGCCAATGCGTCGGCTCAATTGGGTCGCCAAAGTCAAGCTCGGAGACGCTGAATTCGCGCCACGTTTCCGGCTCAATACCCTCAACGAATGGTCGCAGCATAAAGCCGTCCATCCCGTGCGGGATCTCAACACCTAAAAAATCGAGGATTGTGGGAGTCACATCGATCGACTCTGTAAATCGCGTCACTATGTTGCCGCGTGCACCGTCCGGCGACCGAATTATTAGCGGGACATGAAACGAGGCGTCGAAATAAGTCCGCTTGCCCCACAAACCATAGTCTCCCAGCATATCGCCATGATCCGCTGTGACGACGATAAGTGTTCGATCAATTTGGTCAGTCTCATTCAGCCAGTCGATAAGGCGCCCAATGTGGTGATCGACTTCGGTCGCCAAACCGAAATAGATCGATCGAAGAAGCCGAACGTTTTCGTCAGTCGGAGCCAAGTCGGGAAACCCCTCGACGGTGCTGGAGATTTTGACCGCTTCGCGTGCGCACTCAAGAAACGCATGCGACTCAGAATTGTCGGCAAACGAGAGTGCTGATGGAACTTTGGCGGGGTCGTACATCTTGTTGTAAGGTGTCGGGGCAACAAACGGCGGGTGCGGACGTACATAAGTGACCGTGGCGAACCAGCCTTCAGTGCGATTCTCGAGATCTTCAAGCACTCGGTCAGTCAAAAACGCTGTGTCGCTGTCTTCGGCGGAATAGAATGCAGGGTCGCTCGGATTTGGGCCGGTAGGGCGATAGGTCTCTGGGTATGCCGGCACGTCATAGCCCTTGCCTCGCAAGTGGTCCTCCCAAGCAGTGGAATCCGATTCCATTCGAAGGCGCAGCGCCTCGGTAAACCCAGGTGACAATTCTTCATAGCTGTACAGCCGTGGATCGTCCGGGCTTAAGTGGCGCGGGTCTTGGGCAGTGTCGGTGTAACCGAATAGCAGCGGGTCATAGCCTGCCTTGCGCGCTTCCGTCGCCAATGTCGGGGTATCCGCTCGCGATGGTGTGCCATTACGCACGGCGCGGTGGTTCATCGCGTATTGCCCCGTCAAAAGCGAGACGCGCGACGGCCCGCAAGGTGATGTGACAGAGAAATGATTTCGAAACGTGACACCATCCGCCGCCAACGCACGCATGTTCGGCAAATTCACGTGTTCCGCCAGCGCCCCGAAGACGCAATCGGCGCGAAGCTGATCTAGGACTACAAATAGAACGTTTGGTTGGCTCGCCACCTTGCCCTTCCGCATTTACGACCAAAGCGCCCTGCAGATAATTCGAATTCGCACGCATCTGTAAAGACTAATTTGGTAACTGCGCTTCCGGTTTTCCTAGCGTCCGAAGAAATGACCGCACCACACGAACATCGCGCCGTGCCTTTAGAGTCACCAGCGTCTCGGACATTTTCAGTTGCAATCCATCAATCGGCAGCGCCCTAACTCGTGGGTCGCTTCCAAGTTCGGCTTCCGAAATGAACCCGATACCGGCCCCCGACGCTACAATCTCTCGCATCGCCTCGCGGCCTTCAACTTCAATAACCGGGTCGAACCGAATGCCTCGTTTGGCCGCCGCCTCTTCCAGTGCGCGTCGCGTTCGCGACCCGACCTCGCGAAAAATCAGCGGGTAACGTTTTAACTCTTCTAGAGATAAAGTCTTGATTTTTTTCTTGATATATCCGTCTGCGGCAACTGCGACGATCGATGCCGAACCCAATTCGACGGAGTCCAGATCCGCAGCCGGAACCAGGTTTGCCACGACTCCAATCTCCGCTTCATAGCTTCTCAGCCCGTGCAGAACTTCTTCGGTATTGCCGGTGTGAACCGAGACAAAGACGTTCGGGTGTGCGGCTCGATATCGGCTAACGAAGCCAGTCACATGCAGCGCAGAGTCTGCAATGATGCGCAGTGTTCCGGCAATCTCGGCCCGTGACCGGTCAAGGTAATCTCCGATCTCCGCTTCGATCTCAAAAAATTGGCGCGTGAGAATAAATAGCTCCTCGCCTGCCCCGGTCAGCCGGACTTGCCGCGCGTCCCGGTAAAATAACAGCACGTCGTGGGATTGCTCGAGGTTGCGGACCTGATCGCTCAATGACGGCTGGGACTGGTTCAATGCCTCCGCCGCGCGGGAAAAGCCACCGTGAAAGGCCACATTGTGAAATGCACGAAGCTGGGAATACCGCACGTTCGGCTTGCTATCTATGAAAACTATACTTCGATACAAAATAGAGATTTTACATATAAGTCAATCTCGGCGATCTTCGCGCCGAACCAAGATAGGAAGATCGCCATGAGTGACACCGCTTTTCCTGACCCCAAGATGGGCGAACCCTGGCTTTTGACCCCTGGCCCGCTGACAACAGCGTTCGCGGTTAAAGAGGCGATGCTGCGCGATTGGGGGTCGCGGGATTTTGATTTTCGCAAGATGACTGCCGATATCCGCGCCAAATTGCTGGCAATGGCAGGCGACATAGCTGGGGAGTATGACTGCGTGCCGGTGCAGGGCAGCGGCACATTCTCTGTCGAAGCCATGTGCGGCTCGTTATTACCACGCGATTCCAAGACTCTGGTGCTGATCAACGGCGCCTACGGCAAACGTATCGTCAAGATATTGAATTATCTTGGCCGCGAGAATTCTGTCATAGACAAAGGCGATTACCTACCACCGCGCGGTTCCGAAGTTTCCGCAGCTATCGCAGCAGACTCGGCAATCAGCCACGTAATAGTTGTACACTGCGAAACCAGTTCCGGTATCCTTAATCCGCTAAAAGAGATTTCTGACGCAGTCGCTGCATCCGAGCGCAAGTTGTTAATTGATTCGATGTCGGCGTTTGGCGCCTTGCCGCTTGATGTTCGCGAAATCCAGTTCGCGGCCATGGTGTCCTCGGCTAACAAATGCATTGAGGGCGTGCCGGGCTTTGGCTTCGTCATAGCAAGAAAGGACGAGCTAGAGGCTGCAAAAGGTGTCAGCCATTCGCTCAGCCTTGACCTCCACGATCAGTGGGCAAGCATGAACAAGACCCAGCAGTGGAGGTTCACGCCGCCCACTCATGTTCTGGCCGCGTTCCTGGAGGCGCTGCGCCTCCATGAGGAAGAAGGCGGTGTGGCTGGTCGTGGTGCGCGCTACGAACGCAACCGAGACACTCTAGTGGACGGCATGCGGGCACAGGGTTTCGAGACACTGCTACGCGATGAATGGTTGGCCCCGATAATATTGACCTTTTTCAATCCCGCACATCCGAACTTTGATTTCAATGCCTTCTACGAGGGCATGTCCAAGCGTGGATTTGTCATCTATCCGGGCAAGCTGACGGTGGTGGATTCATTCCGCATCGGCTGCATTGGCCGGTTGGATGAGCATGTCATGCGTAGAGCGGTCACAGCCGCGGCGGAGGTTCTTGCCGAACTTGGAGTTGATGATGCTTCACCGCCGCAATCCTCGCTCGACGAAAAAGCAAAACTGGCTGCCTGAGGAAGTCTCATGCCGATAAAAACACCTGTGATCACAAACGGTCGCACCTATCCTGCGCCCAAAACCTGCGCTATAGCAGTTTGCCTAGATGGATGCGAACCTGAGTATCTCGAAGTCGCAATCGCTGAAGGGTTGATGCCGACTCTTAAGCGCATGCGCGAAACTGGCACCGACCGGCTTGCCCATTCGGTCATCCCGAGCTTTACCAACCCCAATAACCTGTCGATCGCCACCGGGCGACCGCCTTCGGTGCACGGAATTTGCGGCAACTTCTTGTTTGACCCTGAGACCGGCGAAGAAGTGATGATGAACGACGTCCGATTCTTGCGCGCGCCAACAGTATTCTCCAAGTTTTACGATGCCGGTGCTCGCGTCGCCGTGGTGACCGCAAAAGACAAGTTGCGGGCGCTGCTTGGCGCCGGGCTTCGCTTCGACGAAGACCGCGCGATCTGTTTCAGTTCGGAAAA
>JBPCWO010000094.1:0-2595 GCA_051009475.1 Boseongicola sp. | reverse complement strand
CCATCTATCGCCGCCGCGAAGCCATTGGTATCCAAGGATTGAGGACCGGCGTGGCCCGGCCGAGTTGAGACCTCACAACACCACCACGCTTCGGATGGATTTGCCAGCGTGCATCAGATCGCATCATTCGTTGATGTTGTCGAGCGTCAACGTGTGGGTGATCATCGGATCGATCTCGATTTTTCCATCCATATACCAGTCGACAATTTTTGGGACGTCGGTGCGGCCACGGGCGCCACCAAAGGCAGTGCCGCGCCAGCTGCGCCCGGTCACCAGCTGGAATGGGCGGGTGGCAATTTCGGCCCCGGCGGGGGCGACACCGATGATGATGCTTTCACCCCAGCCCTTATGTGCGGCTTCCAATGCGGCGCGCATGACGTTGACGTTGCAGGTTGCGTCAAAGGTGTAGTCCGCGCCACCCTTGGTCAGGTCGACGATATGGGCGACGAGATCGCCGTCGACCTCGTCGGGATTGACGAAGTCGGTCATGCCGAACTTTTCGGCCATTGGCTTCTTGTCGGCATTGATATCGACGCCGACGATCTGATCTGCGCCAGCGAGCCGAAGGCCCTGAATCACGTTCAGACCAATCCCTCCGAGCCCGAAGACGACGCCGCGGCTGCCTTGTTCGACCTTTGCAGTGTTAATCACCGCGCCGATGCCGGTGGTGACACCACAGCCGATGTAGCATATTTTGTCGAAGGGCGCGTCCTGGCGAACCTTGGCGAGCGCTATCTCGGGCATCACGGTGTGGTTCGCGAAAGTCGAACATCCCATATAGTGCAGGATCGGATCGCCATCCAGCGTCGAGAACCGCGAAGAGCCGTCGGGCATAAGACCCTGGCCTTGGGTTGATCGGATGGCCTGGCAGAGGTTCGTCTTCGGATGCAAGCAATACTCGCATTCACGGCACTCGGGGGTGTAGAGCGGGATGACGTGATCGCCCGGTTTGACGCTGGTGACACCTTCGCCAACTTCCATAACTACGCCCGCGCCTTCGTGTCCGAGGATTGCGGGGAATAGCCCTTCGGGGTCTGCACCGGAAAGCGTGAATTCATCTGTGTGGCAAATTCCTGTCGCTTTGATTTCGACAAGAACCTCGCCAGCGCGAGGACCGTCAAGATTTACTTCCATTACTTCCAGCGGCTTGCCCGCAGCGGTCGCTACCGCAGCACGAGTACGCATGTCTTTGATCCTCCCCTTGAAATTGTTGGCTTGACCCTGCTTCACGAAACAAGCGAAATCAACGAGAAACGTCAGACGTTATTTATGGAATTTGCTGGTGATACTTCGATTAACTGCCGCATTACTTTTTCTGACAGCCTGTTCGCCGACCAGTGAGACCGTGGAGCCACCCGCGGATGACATCGACGAAGTAACGGAATCGGAGACCGGAGAGGACACAGCGCCTGACGTAATGGAGCAATGTGAAGCTAATGACTATCGACCGTTAATTGGCACGACGGTAGATGAGGCAGCGTTGTCGGGCGACCCAATGCTACGGGTTTATGGCGAAAACGACATTGTCACGCAGGAATACCTGCCGCGCCGGACAAACATCGTTTATGATTCCAGGAAAGTAATTCAGAACGTTTATTGCGGCTGACCCGAAAGGTTATTCGCGAAACTGCTTGTGACAAGCGCTGCAGGCTGCGCCAATTGTGCGAACAGATCTGCTGAGTGATTCCGCTGTCGTAACATTCGCTTTCGCCAGTGCGGCGGAAAGTCCATCAGTCTTTTCGGTAAACGCGTTCCATTTGGTCCAAATCTCGGGTTTGGCTTCCGATTTTGGATCGCTTGCCCGGGATTCGAATAGCGCCGTGATATTTTTTGTTTCCGTTTGCATGACTTGGATGGCCGCTTGCGCTTTTGAAGCATCAAAAGGCGTAGCGCCTTTTGCCATTTGGCCGAGGATTTTTGTTTGCGCACCGAGTACGGCCATTCCGTCCATGCGTGCTTTGACTTGCGGATCTTTGACGCCTGAATGTGCCAGCACTGCAGTGGCTGTCAGAATCGTTGCGAGTAGTACTGGTGCTATACGGTTCAAAATTTGGCCTCAGTTTTTCCTGGACGGGGTTAGACTTTTGTACTCTTCGGATCCAGTGGGACTCGACTCACGTTTCTGTGGGTGTTAGATATATAGAACAAAACATGAACAAAAATGCTGCCGCGCCCATGAAACATCGTCGCATCCTGTCGCTTTGGTTCCCACGTCTGGCTGCCGAGAGGTGTCTGAGGCTGGAGCGGGGTTTGCCGTCCCGCGCCTTTGCTGTTGTAGGAGATGTGCGGAACGCGCAGGTGCTGGTGTCACTTTCCATCGAAGCTGAGGCTGCGGGTCTGACACGAGGCCAGCCGCTGAGGGATGCCCGCGCGATGTGTCCCGAGCTCGACACGCGGCTGGAGAACCGCCAACTGGATGCGGCGTTTCTGACGGTGCTTCGGCGCTGGGCGGGGAAGTTCAGCCCCTGGGTCTCGGAAGAGCCGCCCGAGGCGCTGGTGATCGACCTGACCGGATGCACACATCTTTTTGGCGGCGAGGAGGCGCTTCTTGGCGAGGTCGAGGCGGATTGTGCCAATCTGGGGCTGACCGTGCGC
>JBPCWO010000093.1:0-2854 GCA_051009475.1 Boseongicola sp. | reverse complement strand
CACCAAATCCGACCCGGAACACTTTATGCAATGAACGATCATGACCGGCATCGCATCCGAATAACGGAACGCACGCGTGTGATCTGCACCTTCGTCCCTGCTTTGACCGGTGACGAGGTCCACGACGAAGACGGCTCTTTGTGACTTGCCGGAATGGCGGCTTTGTCCGCAAAGCCGTCATTTGGGCGCTGTGCGGCGAACAACTGCTTCGAGCCCATACTTACCAACGAAGCAGCATTTGCAGGCGCGGCATTTACCAGCTGCACAGGCGGCTCTGATCAGTCAGGCGTCAATAACTCAGCAAACGGCGGGGGAGCCAATGCACGACTTTGCCCGGCGAAGCCGAACGGCAAATCTGCGAAGCCGGTTTTGTAACCCTAGTTCTGACGTGCACATCGTCTCGGACAAATACGCGCGACCCACAAGATGCCGAAGATCAAAGGCTGGCCGGCGTGCCGTACGCACTTGCATGCCCACTTCACGCCTACATCCTCCTCATGCTTCCAAGTCACCGCGATACAGGAAACGCACCTTTTTCAAGCTGATCTAGAATTTTCAGGGCTTGCAGTGATCGATAGTTGATCCCCGATGCGCTTAAACTTGAGCCTGTTTGGAACGGGAAACCTTCCAATGAACCGAGGAATTCCTGCACCTTTGCCGCTATAGGGACAAACAACCACATATTGTCCGCATACCAGCGCGCCGACATCAAGGACTCATGGAACGTCATTTCCTCGTATGGATCAGCCTTGAGATTAAAGATCAACGGCCAGCTTGGTGCTGTGCGTACACTAGTTGCGAGGTTGCCTTCTAAGATGGCGAAATGAATTTTCCAGTCATTCCATCTGACGGCATTAAGTTCACCGCCCTGGCCGAAATAGTAGATCGCCTCACGCGGGCTTTTCTCCGCCTCGCCCTTGAAAAACTCGGTGAAATCGTACCCGTCGAGATGCACCTTCCACTCCGTGCCATTGGCGGTGTAGCCTGCCTTCAGTTTTTCGGCGATGTCCGGTTTTCCGACCGCCGTCATCAGTGTTGGAATCCAGTCCTCATGCGACATGATTTCCGAATACTTAACGCCCGGAGTGATCGTGCCTGGCCAGCGCACGACGGCGGGAACGCGCATGCCCCCTTCCCAGGTCGTGCCTTTTTCGCCGCGGAACGGAGTGATACCGCCGTCAGGCCAGGTGACCTTTTCCGCGCCATTGTCGGTGCTGTAGATGACGATCGTGTTATCGGAGATGCCGAGTGCGTCGAGCTGGTCCAGCACCATTCCCACATGGCCGTCATGCTCGGCCATACCATCGGGGTAAACACCGATGCCGGTGAGGCCGACTGACTCGGGCTTCAACCGCGTCCAGATATGCATGCGTGTGGTGTTGAGCCACATGAAGAACGGCTTATCCTCCTCGACAGAGCGTTGGACGAAGTCCATGCCGGCGGCCACAAATTCATCATCGGCCGTTTCCATGCGCTTGCGTGTCATCGGACCGGTGTCCACGATCTCGCCACCAGCGGTACTCCTGATAACCCCGCGCGGGCCGAACTTCTCGTGGAACTCCGGGTCTTTCGGATAATAATAGGTCTCGGGCTCTTCTTCTGCGTTCAGGTGGTAAAGATTGCCGAAGAACTCATCAAAACCGTGCGCAGTCGGGAGATGCTTGTCCTGGTCACCCAGATGGTTTTTGCCAAATTGGGCGGTCGCGTAGCCTTCCTCCTTGAGCAGGTCCGCCAGTGTTGGCGCCCAATCGGGGATCCCGTGATCTGATCCCGGCATGCCGATCGTCAAGAGACCGGTGCGAAACGGATGCTGCCCAGTAATGAAAGAAGCGCGACCCGCCGTGCAGGTCTGCTGGGCGTAGTAGTGGGTGAACATCGCACCTTCATTGGCGATGCGATCGATGTTGGGTGTTTGATAGCCCATGACACCGTTGTTGTAGGCACTGACATTATGCACGCCAACATCGTCGCCCCAGATGACGAGGATATTTGGCTTTTCGGACGATTGCGCGAACGCGCAGGCGGCAGACACCGCCATCGTTACGGCAACCGCGCCAACGCGCAGACTGCCGGTTAAATCACTCCCAAGTATCATTCGCAAAACCTCCGAGTTGAAATATTTCTTTTCCGTTGTGTTGTTCCCACCAACCACACCAAGATACGTCCGCGGGACTCGGTTGCGTTGATGTGCATCAATTGCGCACAAGTGGGCCCGAACGCCTGTGGCTAGTCATTTTTACCGACCAGCCCCCTAGGCCGAGCCTTGCATTGCGGAAGTCGGTTTTCAAGCACCACGCAGCGAAAGTTCAGTTTGGAAGTGGCCTCCGATTCCGCTCGGCAATGACCGCCTTCACGACTAGGGCTGCGTTGCAGCGAAATGATCGCCGCAGATGCGAGGCTATGCTGCGTGAGCGAAGGTGGAAAATCCAACGACCGCTTCGTCCGCAAAGCGGAACTTGCGCACAATCCGACCGACGTCTGCTTATCGGGAGCCCCTGAGGCAGACTATTCTTTGGCAATATACCGACCTGTCAGGGAGCGATGTTCTGGTTGACCCGGAAAAGGTTGTCGGGGTCGTATGTTCGCTTGATCTCGACAAGTCGGTCGTAATTGCCGCCGTAGTTGTCTCGTACCCGGCCGCTGTCATCATCATCCATAAAGTTGATGTAGCCCCCCGGCTCGGAGTAGGGCTTCACGGCGTCCGAGTAGTCGCGCACCCATTTGGTATGTGCCGCATCGTTGGCTGGATCGTCCGAGGCGGCCAGAACTACCATTGAGAAATTCGCATCACGATGCCCGAAGGCGGTGGCATCCGCCGACACGTCCTGGCAGGCACCGTCGATCGGATAAAGAT
>JBPCWO010000092.1:0-3993 GCA_051009475.1 Boseongicola sp. | reverse complement strand
CCGAAGCTCTGCTCGCCGCCGATCAAATAGGCTATCCGCTGGTTATCCGCCCGTCCTACGTTCTGGGTGGGCGCGCGATGGAGATCGTTCGCGACACGGCCCAACTGGAACGCTATATCCGCGATGCTGTCGTCGTTTCCGGCGACAGTCCAGTCCTACTGGACAGCTATCTTGATGGCGCGGTTGAAGTTGATGTCGACGCGCTTTGCGATGGTGAAGCCGTCCATGTCGCTGGAATCATGGAACATATTGAAGAAGCTGGTGTCCATTCGGGCGACAGCGCCTGTTCGCTTCCGCCGCACACGCTTAGTGAAAGCAAAATCGAGGCGCTTATCCGTCAGACCGAAGCGCTTGCCACTGAACTTGGCGTCGTCGGCCTTATGAATGTGCAGTTCGCCGTCAAAGATGATGAGATTTACCTGATCGAAGTGAACCCGCGTGCCAGCCGAACCGTTCCCTTTGTCGCTAAGGCGACAGACAGCGCGATCGCGTCCATCGCGGCCCGCCTAATGGCCGGCGAGAAACTTTCCAGTTTCGCGCTGGCACCGCCGCACAAGTTTGTGGATGACGACGTGACAATCCCCTTGGGCGACCCGATGACGCTGGCCGATTTCCGCACGCCGTGGTTCAGCGTCAAAGAGGCCGTGATGCCTTTTGCCCGTTTTCCCGGCGTCGATACCCTACTTGGCCCCGAAATGCGCTCGACCGGCGAGGTCATGGGATGGGATCGCAGCTTTGCTCGCGCGTTTCTGAAATCGCAGTTGGGCGCGGGTGCGGACTTGCCCGAAGCGGGCACGGTGTTTTTCTCGATCAAGGACGACGACAAAACCGATCAGCTGATTGACACTGCACGGATGCTCCGCGGCCTCGGCCTGTCTATCCTATCCACCCGTGGTACCGCGGCATTCCTGACTGAAAACGGCATTCCGTCGGACGTGGTGAACAAGGCTTACGAAGGCGGCCGCACCATCGTCGACGTGATGAAAGACGGCGGGATCGTTTTGGTAATGAACACCACCGAAGGTGTGCAGGCCATCGAAGACTCGCGATCAATGAGGAACGTCGCCCTGATGGACAGGATCCCGTATTTCACCACCGCTGCCGCCAGCCATGCGGCCGCACTGGCCATGGTTGCCAGGCGCGAGGGTGAGTTGGGCGTTAGAAGCTTGCAAGGTTAGGGAACGCGGCGCGTATTGCTAACTGCTTCGCGAAAAATACTGCATCTATCTGTTTACCTAGGTTTTCGATTCACGACGTCTGACTTATTGGCAAAATATGTGGGCGCGGGCTTTAATGGTCGCCTCGATATTACGTTTTAGAGGTGGGTATTCGGTATAGGTTCTTTCATGAACTTGAGATTGTGTTGGGAGAATAGTCGTGAGCCAAGCTGAAGAGAAGGCGGAATCCCTCGCCGAAATGTCTTCATGGAGAAGACACCTACATCAGTATCCCGAGTTTGGTTTCGAAGAGCAAAATACCGCAAAATTTGTCGTCGCGAAGTTGCAAGAATTCGGAATAGAGGAAATCGAAGGCGGCATTGGAGGCACCGGCGTTGTCGCAACGCTGCGTAACGGTAGCGGGAACAGGTCGATTGCATTCCGGGCCGATATGGACGCGTTGCGTATCGAAGAAGTCGGCGAGCGAGACCATAAATCTCAGGTTCCCGGGACAATGCATGCATGTGGTCACGACGGCCACACGACGATGCTGCTGGGTGCCGCGAAAAATCTGGCTAAAGCCCGCGACTTTGATGGCGTCATCCGGTTGATCTTTCAGCCTGCCGAGGAATGGGGCAAGGGCATGCAGGCCATGCTTGGCGACGGTTTGCTTGAACGGTTTCCTTTTGACGAAGCATATGGGCTGCACAACATGCCCGGCTTGCCGGTGGGGTGTTTTGCAACACGAACGGGCGCTTTCATGGCCGCCGAGGACAACTTTGAGATCAAATTGAAGGGTAAAGGCGGCCACGCGTCAAAGCCGCATGAACTTTCCGACACCTTGGTTGCCGCGTGCGCAACGGTCATGGAGCTGCAGACTGTTGTGTCGCGCTTCATCGATCCATCTCAGCTTTCGGTGTTGTCGGTAACAGAACTCAATTCAGATGGGACGCGCAACGCTATTGCAGGCTCAGCTCAAATTCTCGGCGACGCCCGAAGCTTTGATTCTGATGTCAGTAGCCGCATCGAGCACGGATTGCGGCGCGTTGCAAACGGCACCGCCTCTGCACATGGATGCGATGTGCAAATCGAATACACCCGTGAATTTGTGCCATTGATCAATGACCCGGAGCTGACGGCAGCAGCGGTAGAAGCAGCCATTGCAGTTGCGAATGACGGCGCTCTGGTCAAGGCCGATACGTCTCGCATCGGAGCCTCTGAGGACTTTGCCAGATTGCTTGCACATATCCCCGGAAACTTCATGAACATTGGAAATGGTGACACCGCGCCGTTGCACAATCCAGAGTATGATTTCAACGATGATGCCCTGCCATATGGCGTCGAATACTATCTGCAATTGGCTCGCAATCGGTTGAGCGGAGGCTAACGACCCCCATTTTTGGGACGCTCCTAGCGGGCTGTCGTTGGCGGCTGCATGAATTGTGAGTCATTCAGTTTGCGGTAATATACCAAGGTCCGCTTTGGGCTAACACTTTCAGAGCAGATGCATGACGAGGACCGGCGATGCTCGACGGTCGATGAAATGGTGAATAGAACCGTCTCGGCCAGGCAAGGAGCAAATCATATTGGAGGAGATATTGCCCGATACCCCGGAATTTGGGGTGCCAGAACTCCGCCCTGTAAATGCCGGAGATTTGCGCGAAGCATTATCGCGCGGCTGGCGTGACATTAAACGCGCGCCTTCCTTTGCCTTTGTTTTCGCAGGGGTTTACGTGGTCCTGGGCTGGGTTGTGGTATGGGTAACCTGGACGACCGGGCAGACTTATTGGCTTATTTTTGCGGCTTTTGGTTTCCCACTGTTCGCGCCTTTTGCCGCGGTGGCGTTCTACGATGTGAGCCGCAAGATTGAGCGGGGTCGACAGCTTGAATGGCTGGAAGTCATGCGGGTAATTGCAGAGCAATCAAACCGGCAGCTACCGTCAATGAGCGTGATCATCATATTGATTTTTTTGTTCTGGTTCTTTTTGGGCCATATGATTTTTGCGCTATTTCTCGGCCTGTCAACCATGACCAATATATCAACCTCTTTGCACGTGTTTCTTACTCGTGAAGGGTTGACGATGTTGGCCTTCGGCAGCCTGGTCGGAGCGGCAATTGCCACACTGCTTTTTATGATCACGGTATTTTCGCTACCACTGTTGCTGGATCGCGAAGTCGATTTTGTGACCGCCATGATCACCAGCTTCAGGTATGTCAAAGAGCATCCGGTGCCGATGTTCGGATGGGCGATTTTCATTGCGGTCTTCACGTTTATTTCGATGCTGCCGGGATTTTTCGGGCTCTTTGTTTCCCTGCCATTGCTGGGCCACGCCACCTGGCATCTTTATGACATTCTGGCCTATGGAACCGAGCGCAAGCAGGAAGCGGTGACCGTCTGACGCCTTGACTTCAAATGTACGTACTGACGCGAAACCCACGCCCGGTTTTCAGGCCAACCACGCCACTTTCCGCTCTATCAGCGTTTGCACAATCCCCAGATCATCCCGTTTGCGGACTCGCAGGCACGATTTTCCGAAATTCATCCCGCCCCGGATCCCAGCATCCGGATCGAACCGCTCGAGTTCGCCCAGATAGACGCCAACGTAGGCTTTCTGCGCGTTCAGATGGGCAAAAACCTCGCCATCGGCGCGGTATTGCAGCATCCCGTAGGCGATGCCCTCGGACATCTTCGGCACCTTCAGCAACATGTCGCGGATCGCCAGCAACCGCTCGCGCCGCCAGTCATCGTCTATCATTGCCAGATATTGTTGCGGCGTTTCGGCATCGTATTGCATGAGTTCAACCTCCCGCCTCAACATACTAGTTTCTACTTCGG
>JBPCWO010000091.1:0-2714 GCA_051009475.1 Boseongicola sp. | reverse complement strand
CCATGGCGCGGCGCCTCAGGCCCTCTTCGGCGATACCAACAATCACGCGAGCCAGATCGCGCATACCGATGTCATTAACACTGGCTTCAAGCCCGTGCACCGACGCGGCAACGCGCATTGCTTCGCGCGTCTCTGCGTCCCAGCTCTTGGCCAGATCCCACGCTGCATCTAGCGCGACCTGATCATAACAAAGGCCGACCCAGAACGCCGGCAAAGCACATAGCCGCCGCCACGGACCGCCATCGGCACCACGCATTTCGATGAACTTTTTGATGCGAGCCTCTGGAAAGATAGTCGTAAGATGATCTGCCCAGTCGCTAAGTGTCGGAACTTCGCCCGGCAATGCGGGAAGTTCACCTTTTAGGAAGTCACGAAAGGACATGCCGAGAGCGTCTACATACTTGCCTTCCCGATAGACAAAATACATCGGCACATCCAGCGCGTAGTCCACCCAACGCTCGAACCCCATCCCGTCTTCGAATACCCACGGAAGCGTCCCGGTTCGGTCTGCGTCAAGATCGCGCCAAATGCGACTTCGCCAACTTTTGTGACCATTCAGTTTGCCCTCGAAGAATGGCGAGTTGGCGAACAATGCAGTCGCAACAGGTTGCAACGCCAATGCGACCCGCAGCTTTTGCACCATGTCTGCCTCGGACCCAAAATCAAGGTTAACCTGTACCGTGCAAGTCCGATACATCATCTGGGTCCCGTGGGTGCCGACCCGCCCCATGTAGTCGGTCATAAGCTTGTAACGCCCTTTGGGCATTACCGGCATTTCATCATGGGTCCAGTGCGGCGCAGCACCAAGACCAATGAACTGCACCCCTATCCCGTCGGCGACGGATTTTACTTCCCGCAAGTGGTCATTCACTTCGTCACAGGTTTGGTGAATTGTCTCCAAAGGCGCGCCAGATAGTTTGAGCTGCCCTCCGGGCTCTAGCGAAACATTTGCACCATCTTTTTCCAGGCCGATGATATTGCCGCCCTCAAGCACCGGCGACCAACCAAAACGGTCGCGCAGACCTTCTAGAACGGCCTTAATCGACCGTTCGCCGTCATAAGGAAGTGGCTTCAAAGTGTCTTTGCAATAGCCGAATTTTTCGTGCTCGGTTCCGATCCGCCAGTCGTGCTTTGGCTTGCAACCTTCAGCGAGATATTCGGCCAGTTGCTCATGCCGCTCGATCGGGCCGCCGCCAGATTGTGGGATGGACATAGGGGTCGCTCCGCTCGCCTCGTCAGGAACCGTGATTTGCGCGAAAAGGCGCGCAAGTCAATGTAATAGAGGTTTAGGCCGTTTCCAGACGACGAAGTAATTCTCGGTGACCTCGCCGCTTGCTTTCATGACTGCATCGTAGTCCACATCGTCGAGCGCGGACAAAGCGTCAAAGATCTGCTCCGAACCCTCTGCGTCGCTTGGAACCGCCAGTGTTTGACCAGTAGTGTCAGTCCATTCCCAAAACATGTCGCTTACGAAGGGTCCCGCGTCGGTGGTTCGGATGGCAATTTTCAGCAAATCGTCAAGCGAAACCGAACCGCCAGTCTCGGGACTGAAGTAAGTGAGCTTTCTTTCATCAAGTTCGATAATCCCGGGACCACCAGATCCCGCCGGAAAACGCGCATGCCGAATGCCTGCAATCATCATCGAAAACCCGCCGACGGATAGTCCCCATCCGATCAAATAAAGTGCCCCGAACCTGTTGGTGATCAGCCAAACACCAATTAGCGCCACGACCAACCCGGCCAGCACTTCACGCCAGCGGCTTAGGACTGCTGCAGCTTCTGGTCGGATTAGGTTCACCCCTTGCTACCATTCAGTGGATGCCAGGGATTGCTAGAATCCCCGTTTTCCGCAGGCTCGCGCCAATCATAAGGCGCGCGGATCGGCTCGAACTCCATGTCGGTAAAATCGCGGATTAAGGTAAGTTCCTGCCCGCGTCGGCGATAAAGCTTGCCGCCCATCGTGTCGTAACGGCTGAGTGCATCGCCTTCCGGGATAGCCATCCGTTTGTATAGCTCCCAAGCGTTGGCAGGACGAGGTTCGTTCAGTAACCGCTTCGTTGCGGCTCGGTCGAGTGGCGCACGCGTGCCGCTCATAAGACGGATGCCCGTGGTGCACCCCTTCTCGGGCTCGCCAAGTTTGACCCGCGAAAGCCCTTCGTCGCGGCCGATGATATCCGCATCACCGTCAGCGAAATAGTGGAAATCATCCAGGAAAAACCCGCCGCCGCCCCATGTGTCGCCTTGGGGAAACAGTGACAGCGCAGTCCAATAGGGCGGCTGTGAAAGCGCTGTGAAACTGCCCAGACCATCGCTGTTCCAGCGCCCGTCCAAAAGAAAATAGATGAAGTGTTGTCCGTCAGGTGATAATCCGCATCGCTCGACATAGACCTTGTTTTTGATCCACTGACCGTCCTCGAACGTGTCAGTCTCCCGATGCCAGAGGATCATACGAAATTGCTTTGACGGCCCCTGTCGCAGGATTACCGCACGATCATTTTCGGTCGCAAAGAACAGATGAAGGCGGATCATCGGTTCTGTGTTCATTGCCAGTCCCCCAGCGTCCGCTGCCAGATCGCCAGCGCGGCGACGGCGGCTGTATCTGAGCGCAGTATCCGCGGACCCAAGGAAACCGCATGTGACTGTTTCATATTGGCCAGTTTGTTGCGCTCATCTGCAGAAAAGCCGCCTTCAGGACCAATCAATATAGCCCATGC
>JBPCWO010000090.1:0-6982 GCA_051009475.1 Boseongicola sp. | reverse complement strand
CGCCCAACTTGGCGTGACGATATCGCTGGTTTCGTTCCCGGAGGAGACCTGCCGCCCGGTATGACCGTGGCTGGTGCTGCCAACGGATCGATCACACTTTCAGGCGCGATCAACGAGGCTCACGCCGCAGCGGCCGCGATCGTGAAAGAGCTTGGCCATACCGGCACAACCGGCTCAGCTCCCAAAGCCAGCGACGAAGCAGCAGACATAAAACCCTACTGGCATGTCGCGGAAAGCAAGACACGCGCCTGGATTGACCTGCAGAACGACGTCACCTCGAAGGACGTCAAACAATCGGAAAAAGAAGGTTTCCGCTCGGTCGAGCATCTGAAGCGTTACACGACTCTGGGAATGGCGACAGATCAGGGCAAGACAGCAAATATGCTCGGCCTTGCTGTCATGGCAGAAGCGCGTGGCATCTCGATTCCGGAAACCGGGACGACAATCTTCCGCCCGCCTTACAATCCCGTCGCAATTGGCGCATTCGCGGGGCGTGCCCGCGGAAAGGACTTCCGTCCGTTTCGACTGACGCCAAGCCACACATGGGCCGAGGAAAATGGCGCTGATTTCGTGGAAACCGGCATGTGGCTTCGGGCGCAGTGGTTCAAACGCCCAGGCGAAAAGGGCTGGCGCGACAGTGTTGATCGGGAAGTTGAAATGACCCGCGGATCTGTCGGCATCTGCGATGTGACAACGCTTGGAAAAATTGACATTCAAGGCCGCGATGCCGCCGAATTCCTCAATCGCATCTACGCAAACGCCTTTCTGAAGCTCGCCGTCGGCAAGGTTCGCTATGGGCTGATGTTGCGCGAAGACGGTATTTGCTATGACGACGGCACAACCGCGCGGCTGGCCGAGAACCATTTCGTCATGACGACGACGACGGCCAACGCCGTGATTGTGTTTCGTAACATGGAGTTTGCGCGCCAGTGCCTTTGGCCTGATCTCGACGTGCATCTGATCTCAACAACCGACGCCTGGGCGCAATTTGCTGTGGCGGGCCCAAATTCGCGTGCGCTTTTATCCAAGATCGTCGACGACCTCGATCTTTCGAACGAGGGCTTTCCGTTCATGGCCTGCACAGCCTGCACAGTATGCGGCGGCACCCCTGCCCGGCTTTTCCGCATCTCGTTTTCAGGCGAGCTCGCCTTTGAAATCGCCGTCCCTGCCCGCTTCGGAGATGCGATGATCCGAGCCCTGATGGCCGCGGGAGAAGAGTTTAACGCAGTGCCATACGGCACCGAAGCCCTCGGCGTCATGCGTATCGAAAAGGGTCACGCGGCGGGTAACGAACTAAACGGTCAGACAACCGCGGCAATGCTTGGTCTCGGTGGGATGGTGTCGAAAAAGAAGGACTCGATCGGCTCCAAGCTCTCCGAACGCCCGGGGATGAATCGCGACGACGACATGCGTCTCGTCGGGTTTCAGCCGGTGGACAAATCAGTGATCCTGACCGCCGGCGCGCATTTTCTAACCCCTGGTGACCCCGCGGATATGGCGCATGATCAGGGCTGGATGACGTCGGTCGCTTATTCGCCCGAGCTTGGTTATTCGGTCGGACTTGGATTTCTGAAACGCGGCAAAGACCGGTTCGGTGAGCAGGTCCGCGCCTACAGCCCGGTCCGCAATCAGGATGTGATGGTGCAGGTTTGTTCGGCCCATCACATCGATCCTGAAGGAGAGCGTCAACGTGGCTGATAATTCTTTAATAGCCGCACCACTCCTCGGCGGCGCGGATCTGAGCTTCGGCGACAGCAAGGTCGTGGAGCGCGACGACTTGGCGCTGGTGTCGATCGCGACACCGCAAGGCGGCGATGACGCGCTGGCCGAAGCGCTAAAAAGCGGTTGGTCGCTCGACACGCCTTCGCCCACTCTGTCGACCACATCAGGGAACATTCGCGCAATCCGCACCTCGTCCGATCAGATGATGCTGGTCTTTCCGCACGCGACACCTGATGCGAATGAACACGTTCAAGGCAAACTGGACGGTGCGGGCTACACCACAGATCAAACCGATGCATGGGTCATACTCGAGGTGGCCGGTCCGAATGCAATCGCCGCGCTCGAGCGGCTCTGCCCGCTAGACCTCCACGACAACGCATTTCCCGTAGGTGCCACGGGCAGAACCGTCATGGAACATATGGGCACACTGATTGTGCGAACCGGCAACGAGTGCTATCTTCTGATGTCCGCAAGCTCGTCCGCAAAATCGTTTCTTCACGCCGTGGAAACATCATTTCATTGGACCGCCTGAACCTCAGCGTATCAATAAAGCTCTGAAATCATTGACGTTCGTGCCGGTTGGTCCCGGCACGAATAAATCCCCCAAGGCGTCAAATGCCGTCCATGCGTCATGACCAGCGAGCATCTCGGCGGGGTCACAACCCGCTGCACGCAGTCGCGCCCAGGTCGTGCCATTTGCAAACGCGCCGGCGTTATCCTCCGACCCGTCAGTGCCATCTGTATCGGCAGCCAAGGCGGTCACTGCCAGACCCTCAATTCCGGCCGCGCAGGCCAGCAAAAATTCCGTGTTCCGACCACCTTTCCCGCCGGTTCCACCGATTGTCACCGTAGTTTCGCCGCCTGAAAGGATGACAACCGGCGCCTCGAAGGGTCGGTTTCGCATTCGTACTTCTCGCGCGATCGCAGCGTGCATTTGGCCGATGTCCCGCGCTTCTCCTTCGATCGCGTCCGATAGTATTACTGCGGCAACCTCTTCGGCTTCAGCGGCTTTTGCCGCCGCCTCAAGCGAGATGCCCGCGCTGGCAATCACCTGCACTTCGTTCCGCGCGAACACTGGGTCGTCCGGCAAAGGCGCCTCCCCTGCCCCGCTCTCCAGATAGCCGCGAACCGAAGTCGGCAATTCGATCCGATATGCGTCGGCTAGTGCTATCGCCTCCCCGCGACCCACCGCGTCCGGAACTGTTGGACCGCTTGCTACTTGGGCGGGGTCATCGCCAGGGACATCCGAGACGATAAAGCTGACCACTCTCGCAGGAAACGCTGCTGACGCGAGACGGCCGCCTTTGATCCGGCTGATTTGTTTTCGGATTGCGTTCATCGCGGAAATAGGCGCGCCGGACGCCAAAAGCGCCTCGTTCAGCGCCTGCTCATCTTCCAGCTCCAATCCGCCGCGCGGTGCAGGCAAAAGCGCTGAACCTCCGCCTGAGATCAGCGCCACGACCAGATCGTCTTCGGAGAGGCCCTTTACTGCCGCAAAAAGCGCATCCGTTGCCGCAAGGCCGGCCGCGTCTGGAACTGGATGGGACGCCTCCATTACGCGGATATGACGTGTCGGCGCTGAATATCCATATCGCGTCACAACTACGCCTTCGACTGGCCCGCTCCAAAGTTCTTCGAAAGCAGCGGCCATTTGCGCAGTCCCCTTCCCTGCGCCGATCACGACCGTGCGGCCGACTGGCTTTGGCGGAAGTGCCGACATCATCGCGGCCTTGGGGTCAGCCGCGGACACGGCGGTCCTGAACAATCGGGTCAGAAATGCGCGGTCGTGAAGATCAATCATGTTTGCTTCATAGTGGATAGACGATTTCGTTTCATCCCCGACGAAATGACAGGCGAATGTAAACTTGCATGCGGCCAAAACTGATGGAAATACCAAAAACGGCCTAATTAGTGACTATTTTTGCGTGAAACCGACCGACGAAGGTCCGCGAATAGAAATTCGTCGTGGAGCGCCCCATTCCGCCGCGACGGCATCTGCGATGTCGCGTCCAAAATGCGTTTTGATATACTCCGCAGCAAAGGCGCTTTTTGCCTCCAGTACCAGCTCACCATTGGCCTCGCTGGCAATGAGCGGCGCAATCCAAGCGCCGTGCTGTGTCGGAAACTGATGCTCCAGATTTAGATTCACGGCCTCCCAGCCACTGGTGCCAGCTTCTTCTCGACGAGTTGCGCGAACTGCATCGAGACGAATAACACGGTCGCCCCCTGGCTTCAGCTCCCGCATTCTGTCGACGAAATCTTGGCCCAAAAGCGACCAATACTGCTCAGTCATCTCGCAAACTCGAAGCATATTCAGGCAATAAGCTGCAACCCGACCTCTCACGCCTTGGCGAGTGCAGACCAAGATACCCGTCTCTAACCAGCGCTTTACCTCGCGTTTGACTGTCCTGGACCCAACGCCCCACAGAAGCGCCATTTCCTGTTGGCCAATGCTTAGCTCATCGCGACGCCAATTATATCGGGCCGTGATCAAAGAACAGAGCCGCATCATTGCAATTTGATCGCGCGCCGATCCATTCAACCCCGCTATCGTGATTGCCGTAAGGATATCATATTTGACCACACCAGAACCTGGGCCGATCACCCGCCTGTTGTCCATTCCAGAACCATGCTTTGCCTCAACGCGATCGGTTTCTTTGCACCGATTCTCTATGCTGGAAACAAGGCACGATGTCCCGTAATCTGTCAAGTCGGTAGAATTTACGGGAAAAAATTCTAATTGAGTCTAAATGGTCTAATGGAGAAGTGGGACTCCCAGGGAGTCACCATAAACCGTCTCCTATGACACCACATAAGTCAAAGGGTGTCTTTTGGT
This sequence comes from Boseongicola sp., assembly GCA_051009475.1. Classification (GTDB taxonomy): domain Bacteria; phylum Pseudomonadota; class Alphaproteobacteria; order Rhodobacterales; family Rhodobacteraceae; genus CAXMNX01. The sequence goes on along the minus strand of JBPCWO010000090.1, from coordinate 2,424 downwards.
GACACCAAATATAGCAATCGGCGATATTTTATGAATTGGGAACTGCGAAAAAAGTAGTTTTGCAGTTTACGAATAATCCCGTTAAAAGAGACACCGAGGCAAAGAACACGAGAATGACGGGCATGAGAGATTTCAGCGACCTTCAATCTATGAACGAGCGCAGCCTGGCACAGCAGGCTGTTGTGCGTAAAGCGACATTTGATCCTGGCGAGGTAAAAGCCCTTAGGCCATTTTCGATTTGGGAAATATCGACGTTTATGTTCGGCGTCCCTGCTGACACGCTGCGCAAAAAACTCTCGGAAGATCCATCCTTGCCGCAAGGTGCTGTAGAAGAAGACGGGCGCCAGCGTTGGTTTTCGCTAGAAGAAATTAACGAACTGCGTCGGCGTCTCAAATTTCGCGGCCGATCATTTCTGCCTGAGCGCCCTAAAGGTCGCGCTATGCGGATCGCGGTGTCGAATTTCAAAGGTGGCGTCGGGAAAACCGTTGTAGCTCAGCATTTGGCGAATGCCGCGGCGTTGGACGGATATCGGGTCTTATGTATTGATTTCGATCCGCAGGCGACACTGACACACTCCATGGGGCTTGTTGAAGTCAAAGAATGGAACACGGTCTGGGGCATTATGTGTCGTGATCTTTGCCGGGAAGCAGACAGGATCTTGGAATCTTATGATGATCCGGCCGATTGCCCCTACCCCGCATCTGATGAATTGCCCGAGGATGTTCAGTCGATTGGTGCTCAACGGGTTCAGGACTTCATTCTGCCGACTTGCTGGCCGACGATTGATTTGATTCCGTCGTGCGCAAACGCGGCCTTCGTTGAATTTGCCAGCGCGCAGTACCGTGCGCTGCACAAGGCCTGGAGTTTCTTTGGCTGTGTCTCCCGATATCTTGATGAGCTGCCGAATGACCAGTATGACCTGATCATTTTCGATTGCCCGCCCGCCATTGGATATCAGTCACTTAATGCGGCTTTTGCGGCGGATATCCTCTATATCCCATCTGGCCCAGGCTATTGGGAATACGACTCGACGACCAGCTACCTTGGCCAGCTTGGCGATGCCATGGAGGACATCGCGGAAGGATTTGGTCCGCTAGCAGCGGACGCTGGTCTAATACTGCCTAAAACCTACGCCGATATCCGGGTGCTTATGACTCGATTTGAGGCAGCAAATCCGTTGCATCAGGCGATGATGGACGCGTTTAGAAATGTTTTCGGTGCTGACGTGTGTCAAAACCCCGTTGAAATGACGCGGGCGGTCGAGCAATCGGGCCGCTTCCAAATGTCTGTCTACGAGCAGGATTACAGGCAGATGACGCGGGAGACCTGGAAGCGGGCTCGCGGGAGTTTTGACCGGGCTTATGACGAGTTCAAATCGACGGTCCTTAAGGCCTGGGCTGCGCGCGAAAAGGAGTGAGGTAATGGCGAGAAAAAACAAGTTTGGTATCGATGCACCGGAAGTGAAATCTGATGCGCCGCGAATTCGTTCAGTTGGCCCGATGGGCGCCGCAGTGCGCGAAGCAGCAGAAGATTTTCAGGCGTCTACGGAGGCCAAAGTGGAGGCGCGACGCAAGAACGCCGAAGACGCGCGGGAATTCCGGACCGCGCAAGATGAGGGCAGGGTGCTTGCCAATGTTTCGCTGACAGACATCAGTACCGATGCATTGCCGCGCGATCGAATGGACCTTGCAAGCATTGCCAGTTCGGTCGAGATGGAGGAGTTGAAAGCCTCGATCCGTGAGCGGGGCCAGAAAGAGCCGGTGGAGTTGTTTCGCGATGAAGCTGGGGCGCTTCAACTGAAAAAAGGCTGGCGCCGCTTGACGGCACTACGACAGCTTTTCGCTGAAACCGGAGACGACGCGTACTCGAAAATTGTTGCACGTATTGAAAGCGGCGAAAGCGGACGCCTCGACCGTTATATCGACATGGTTGAAGAGAATGTTGTGCGCGAAGACCTTTCGTTTGCCGAAATGGCTCAGGTTGCGCTGACGGCTGCGGCAGATCCGAATGTCCCGGAGAATGATCCCGACGCTCTGGTGAACCGGCTGTATGCATCTTTGCACAAGATGAAACGATCCTACGTTAGGTCGTTTGTCTTCCTGCTCAACGAGCTTGGCGATAGCCTGAAGTTCCCAAAGTCTGTGTCGCGAAATATCGGCTCGCAGGTCGCGCGGAAACTTCAGAAAGAAGGCGGGGCAGGGGAGCTTAGGGCGGCGCTGGAACAGTGCACCGACGCATTGCTTCAGCACACCGCCCTGCTGGAATTTGTTGGGGAATTAAAAGCGACCGAGAAACCGCGCAAACGAACTTTGACCCGAGCGAGCGAGAAGTTTGAGTTTCGCGTTGGCGAGATGAAAGTCACTGCCCGGAAGGGCGAATGCAGGATCGTCAGTGGCGCGGACTTCGCGAGCCTTCCCAAGGAC
>JBPCWO010000089.1:0-8477 GCA_051009475.1 Boseongicola sp. | reverse complement strand
AACCTCCTGAGCTTGTGCCACACCATAAAACAGCGCAGTCACGCTTAATGTTGTTAGTGCAGAGAGCTTGAAACTTTGTAGTGCACTTACTGTCATATTGTTTCTCCCAGATAAGGCTGGCTCTGATCATACGCTTACATAAACGTTTTACTTCAATGGGTTATGATGATTTAGAAAACCCAATCACTCTCCACTTTCGAGTTTTATGGAGGCCACGCCATTGGCGGAATACGAGTAGATTCTGACGGGTTCGGATATCCCATGCACCGCGACGTCACCTTGAGCTTCAAACGCGTTTTTGTCTGCCGGAAGGCTTTCTACGACGTCAGCGGAAAACACGCAGTTGACGCCGATCTTTTTCGCCGTTTGTTCCATCCGGGCAGCGATGTTTATGGCATCGCCGTAGACACCAATGGCGCGTTTGGTGTCGCCCTGTTCGCTGATAACAACTTCTCCGCCATGCACACCGATACGGAACTGTGGAATTCGGCCAAATTCATCTTGATATGCAGACGATTCTTGATCGATGGCTTCGTTGATTGCATCAACTGCCGACACGATATTGCTGTTTTCAATTGCAAAACCCCAATCCCAGATGGCCACCAATCCATCGCCGGTAAATAGATATATATCGCCGCCGTTGTCAGTCACGGGGCGCGAGATATCGAACAGAAACTTGCCGATGTAGGCCTTGGCGCGAACTGGCCCGAGTTCCTCGACCGCCGCCGTCGAGCCCTTTAGATCGAGGAACAACATCACTTTGCGCTCAATTATCGGCCGCATGTATCGCCCTATGAGCAAATTCACGAGATTGCGTGCTCCGATGAACCCGACAATCCTCAGCGCGAGTATAGCCAGCGAAGAGACGACAAACAGTATCGGAATTGTCAGATGATAGCGTGAATGTGGAATGGCGAGATCGGCTGCGTTGCCGGTCACGATATAGGCGAAATGCTGCACCACTACGAAGACAACGCATAGCGCGACGCCGTAAATCGGTATTGCCGAAATTGGTCGCATGCGACGCATCCATGCGCCCGGCCTGCCCTGCACGTAGAATTCTTCGATACAGGAAATAGCCAGGCCCATAAGGAGGCCAACTATTGCTCCGATTTTGAGAGAAGCATCAAATGCCAGCGTCGATATCAATGTGGCCGCCAGCACGAGGCTGGTGACGATCGCGATGGTTATGAGCTTTTGGCGAATAGCGAGCGTCATTTGCCCACCCTGCCCCAACAGCGATTAGAACGAAACCAGATTTTGTGCGCTTTGGACGGACCCGTTGATCCATGGCAGCTTGTGTTCAAACCATCTCTAATTGAAGCGCTCCTTTTCATGGACAAGTTTCGCGTCAGTCAAACTGCCGGAACCCGATCGAGCGCGTGAACAACACCGCGGATTTCGGCCAGACCACGCAGCCGGCCGACAAGCGGGTAGCCGGGAAACGTCTTTTTATCGCCGTCCGAAAGAAGCTGGTGGCCGTGGTCAGGGCGAAACGGGATTTGCCAATCAGGGCGTCCATTTGACTGGCGCGACCGTTCCTCGTCCAGAATGATCCGACACAACGAAACCATATCAACATCACCCTCCAAATGCGCAGCTTCTTCGAACGACCCGTCAGGGTCCTTTCGAACGTTTCTTAGATGTGCGAAGTGCACCCGATCGGCAAAACGACGGGCGATTTTTGCAAGGTCATTGTCGGGGTTGGCGCCCAGAGATCCTGTACAAAGGGTCAGACCATTGGCGTGGCTGTCGTTGGCGGACATGATCCAAGCGATGTCGTCGTTATCTGATACAATTCGAGGAAGCCCCAGAATATCACGCGGTGGATCATCCGGATGAACGCAAAGCCGCATATTAAGGTCTTCGGCAGCCGGGATCACTTCATCCAGGAACCGCCGATAATTACTGCGAATATCGTCAGCGTCCATGCCGTGATAGGTTTCAAGCGCGCGCCGCAGTCCGGTAATGTCGTAGCGGTCATAGGCTCCGGGCAATCCCGACATAATGGCCTTCAATAGTTCCGTCTGGTCCGTTGAAGATGATGCGTCATACCAGGCACGCGCCTTATTCAAGACGTCAACCGGAAAGTCGTTTTCTGCTTCCTTCCGCCCAAGCATATGGATCTCAAATGCCGCCATTCTCGGGGCTGAAAACCTAAGACAGGAACCGCCAGAGGTCACCGGCGCCTCAAGATCCGTGCGTGTCCAATCCAGAATTGGCATAAAATTGTAGCAAATTGTGTGAACGCCTTCAGCAGCGAGATTTGCCAACGATTGCCGATAGTTGGCGAACAAGAGGCCTAGGTTTCCTGCCCCGCGTTTAATGTCTTCGTGTATTGGCAGGCTCTCGCAAACCGTCCATTCCAAGCCGGCGGCGCGAATTTGGTCCCGCCTTGCGGCAATCGTCTGGCGCTCCCAAACTTCTCCGTAAGGGATCTCATGCAGTGCTGTTACTATGCCAGTCGCGCCGGTCTGACGGATTTCGCTGAGTTCAATCCGATCAAGTTCTCCGAACCAGCGCCAGGTCTCTTTCATTTGCATATTCCTTTGAGTGCGTTGCGCAGTTCGTCATTCACACAGCCTGATCTTTCAGAGGCGGTAAGCCTTCTTGGCGAGTCGGTAAGTTAAGTCTTCAGCCACCTCGAATGCATCCTGTTCGACCAATCGCCCTGTCGTCACGAGCGAGGCAAGATAGGCGCAATCCACACGCCGCGCGACATCGTGGCGCGCGGGGATGGAACAAAACGCCCGAGTATCGTCATTGAACCCGACCGTGTTGTAAAATCCTGCTGTCTCGGTCGTCAGTTCGCGAAATCGTCGCATGCCATCGGGGCTGTCGAAAAACCACCAAGCCGGACCGAGTCTTAGCGCCGGATACACACCTGCGAGCGGCGCCAGTTCCCGGCCATAGGTGGTTTCGTCCAGTGTGAAGACAATCAGGGTGAAGTTTGGCTCGTGACCGGCGACACCCAATAATGGACGCAATGCGGTTACATAGTCGGTCGATCGTGGGATATCGAAGCCTTTGTCGGCACCGAATTTTTCGAAGATTGCAGAAGAATGATTGCGTATCGACCCGGGATGGATCTGCATGACTAATCCGTCATCCAGACTCATCTTTGCCATTTCCGTCAACATCTGAGCGCGAAACATCTCAGCCTGTTCTGGCGTGTGAGATCCGCCAACCACTTCCTCAAATAGCCTTCTGGCCTTCGCGTCGGGCAGGTTTTCGGTTCTGGCGGACGGATGGCCGTGGTCAGTTGCCGTTGCTCCGTGGGCAATGAAATCTCGACGCCGTTTGCGATGCGCTTCCAAATAACCCTGCCAGGACAGCGTGTCTTCGCCTGTGATATCCGCAAAATTCCTGAGATTGGCAAAGAACGACGGATCGTCAGGGTCGATTACCGTATCCGGGCGGTAAGTCGTAATGACCCGCCCATTCCATTCTGACGCGGCAATCGTCGCATGATGTTCAAGAGAATCAAGAGCGCCTTCAGTTGTTGCAATAGTTTCGATCCCGAACCGGTCAAACAGCGCTCGCGGTCGATAGTTGGGCTGCGCAAGACAATCGGCAATCCGGTCGTAAGTATAATCGGCTGTTTCGGCAGACAGTGCTTTGTCGATCCCAAAAACCTGGTGAAATGAGTAATCAAGCCAGAGCCGTGAAGGCGTACCGCGAAAGAGATGATAATTGGACGCGAAAACTCGCCAAATCTGCCGTGGATCCACCGCCGTTGATCCATCGGACCTGGCGACTCCCAGCTCGTCCAGTTTAACACCCTGAGAATAGAGCATCCGGAATACGTAATGATCCGGCGTGACGAATAGTTCTGCCGGGTTCTTGAAGGGTTCGTTGTTGGCGAACCATTGCGGATCGGTGTGGCCATGTGGGCTGACAATCGGCAGATCCCGCACGCGGGAATACAGGTTTTTGGCCAGTTCCCGCCCCTGCGGATCGACTGGGAAAAGCCTGTCTGCATCTAGCAGTGACATGGATGATTTGCCTCTTTGGGTGGGAGCGGCGAGGTGGACTATTCTTTGACGAATACCGGAGCTATCAACCAAGTCAATTGGGGTGGTCTGCGCCCGCGACACGCGGCCTTTAATTGCAAAACGCGGCCATTGCCGACAAACGAGTTCATGAGTGCGGGCGTCAGGTGGTATGAGGGCTGATGGACAGATTAACTGAGTTCTGCCGGGGTTGGGTGTTCTGCGAAGGGTTCGAGCCGTCGTGGGCCAAGTTACCCATTGAGGGGAAGCGTGTGGTCATCCCGCACACTGCTGTCGAGCTTCCTGCCGATTATTTTGACGAGAGCATTTATCAGCGCAGCTTTTGTTATCAGCGGCGGCTGAACTGGGAAGCGGGTTTTGCCGGCAAGGAGGTCAGTCTTGTCTTTGACGGCGCGATGGCAAACGCACAGGTCTATGTGGACGGTGTTTTGCTGGGCGGACATCCTGATGGCTATACGCCGTTCGAAATCCGCCTGACTAAGGCGCTTAATCCGCAGGGGGTTTTGATAACCGTCCATATTGACGGGACCGAAAACCCCGATATTCCGCCGTTTGGCGGCCAGATCGATTATTTGACCTATGCCGGGATTTACCGTGAGATCTGGCTGAAGGTTGTCGACCCGGTGTCGATTAAAAATGTGAAAATCGAAACACCGCACGTATCCGCCCCGCAAAAGACCGTGACGCTGGAATGTCAGGCCGCGATTCCTGCTGGCACCGACATCGGAAAAGATGGCCAGTGGACAGCCGAAATTCTGGACCGCGATGGCGCAAACATTGCGACGAAACACGCCTCTTTGACCGGTTTGGCGGATAAAATCACCATTGGCGAGATTGATGGCGTGGATTTATGGACTTTGAGCGATCCCGCGCTGTACCGAGTGCGCCTGACACTGGAGGCAGCAGGTGGTTGTGACGTTTTAGAGCAAAGTTTCGGATTTCGGCACGCGGAGTTTGCACCGGATGGATTTCGGCTGAATGGTCAAAGGGTCAAATTGATGGGGCTGAACCGGCATCAGAGTTTTCCCTACAGTGGTTATGCGCAAGGGCGCAAATCGCAGGAAAAGGATGCCGAAGTCCTGAAGTTCGATCTTGCGTGCAACGTCGTGCGAACGTCGCACTACCCACAGTCAACATGGTTTCTGGATCACTGCGACTGTATTGGTCTGATGGTGCTGGAGGAAATACCTGGCTGGCAGCATATCGGCGGAGACGGCTGGAAGGATCAGGCAGTACAGAATGTGCAGCACATGATCGAACGTGACTGGAATCATCCGTCGATCATCATGTGGGGCGTGCGGATCAATGAAAGCGAGGATGATGACGCATTCTACACGCGCACGAACGCTTTGGCCCATAGCTTGGATGCAACGCGTCAGACCGGCGGCATCCGCAAACATACGCATTCAACACTGTTGGAAGATGTATATACGTTCAACGATTTCGTGCTTGGAAACCACGAACTGCCGGGCGAAAATCATCCACGCATGGCTCTGCGCGAAAGCAGCGAAGTCACTGGGCAGGTGCAAAATGCGCCATATCTGATCACTGAATATAACGGTCATATGTTTCCAACGAAGTCGTTCGATCAGGAACAACGCCAGATCGAACACGTCACACGGCATTTGGAAGTCTTGAATGCCGCTTTCGGCGACGACAACATTGCTGGCTGCATCGGTTGGTGCATGTTTGACTATAATACGCACAAGGATTTCGGATCGGGGGACCGGATCTGTCATCACGGGGTGCTGACACAGTTTCGTCAGCCGAAATTTGCAGCTCACGCCTATGCCAGTCAGGGTGACCCGAGCAATCGGGTCGTTCTTGAGCCTGTTACATTTTGGGCCCGCGGCGAACGCAACATTGGAGGCACCCTGCCCCTAATGATCCTGACGAATTGCGATTATGTCCAGATGAGACTTCCAGGTGGCGTGACCCATGACATCCTGCCCGATCGCGCAAACTTTCCTAACCTGCCGCACCCGCCAGCGGTCTTAAGGCATACGGATATCAACCCCGACGAATTGGGCAAATGGGGACAGAGTTGGAGCGATGTCGAATTCGTGGGCTACCTGGACGGACAAGAAGCTGTGCGCCGCAGGATGGTTGCCGATCCGGTGGCGACGGAACTTTTGGTCGAACCCGACGAACCAAGTCTGGACGCGGCTTACCAGGAGTTGCACGTCGCGGTGCGTGCGATTGATCAGGTCGGAAATACTCTACCTTTCATTGACGCCAGCGTTCGGATCATTTTGAGCGGTCCCGCAAGCTTGATCGGCCCGGAATCACGGACACTTCGCGGTGGCGCGACCGGGTTTTGGGTGCGTAGCCAAGGCGAGCCAGGCGAGATGCTTGTCACGGTGGAAAGCGACCGGTTTGCACCGGTATCCTTTGCCGTTGACGTCTGCTGACGCCGCTGAAGTTAAAAATGGCCGAAGTGGCAAGCCAAGAGAGTCCTCGCTGCTAGCAATCTTATCGCGGAAGCTGAACCAACGGTCGGACCAGTTGCATTGACACTTCGCCAGATGTCTTTGAAATGCACCCGGCCAATTGCCGACGCGAGGGCGCAACGTATGACCGACTATAAATTCGACACGCTCAGCTTGCACGCTGGTCAAGTTCCCGACGAAAGATTTGGCTCGCGCGCCGTGCCGATACACCAAACAACATCCTACATGTTTCAGAGTACCGAACAGGCAGCGGCACTTTTTAATATGGAAATCGGCGGGCATATTTACTCACGCCTGACCAACCCCACTGTCGCGGTGCTGGAGCAACGGCTCGCTGCGCTTGATGGCGGCGTTGCGGCAGTTGCAGTTTCGTCCGGCATGGCCGCACTTTATCTCACGGTCATTGCGCTGGCGTCCCAAGGGGACCACATCGTTGCCTCGTCGCAGATGTACGGCGCGAATGTGAACTTGTTTCAGCATACACTTAATCGTTTTGGTCTGACCGCCACGTTTGTGCCGCCGAACGACCCCCAAACAATCGAGAAAGCCATCCAGCCAAACACGAAAATGGTGTTCGGAGAAGTTATCGGTAACCCGGGGATGGACATCATGGACGTGCCCGCCATCGCGGAAATCACACGCAAAGCTGGGATACCGTTAGTCATCGACGGGACATTCAATACCCCCTGGCTGTTTGAGCCGCTGAAACACGGAGCCAATATCGTAATCCACTCACTCACCAAGTGGATGGGCGGACACGGGATCGCGTTGGGCGGCGGGATCATCGATGGCGGAAACTTTGATTGGGGCCAGAACGACAAGTTCCCGACAATCACCGAACCCCATTTCGCTTTTCAGAATGTGAACTTGTGGGAAGAATTCGGACCGGCGGCATTTTCAACCCGCGTCCGGACCGAGGGAATGTTCAATATCGGTCCCTGCCTCGCGCCGATGAATGCATTCCATATATTGCAAGGGCTGGAAACGCTGCCGCTGAGAATGGAGCGGCACATGTCCAACACCGAGAAGCTGTTGGATTTTTTGACAAATCATGACCAGATCTCGTGGATTAAGCACCCGCTCTTGCCGGATCATCCAGACCACGAGACAGCCAAGCGGTTGATGCCAAAGGGCTCTGGATCCATCATCACAATGGGTGTCAAAGGCGGACGGGATGCGGGGCGCGCCTTCATCGAAAGCGTCGAGCTTAGTTCGCACCTTGCCAATGTCGGGGACGCAAAAACATTGGTTATTCATCCGGGATCGACAACCCATTCGCACCTTGATGAGAAAGCGGTCAAAGCCTCCGGCTTGACGGATGACCTAGTCCGCGTCTCGGTCGGATTGGAAGACATCGACGATATCGTTGCAGATTTTGAGAAAGGCCTGAAAGCAGCCGCGCGCGTAACGGGTGGCAAATAATGCACATAGATATCAATGGACACAGCACTTTCGTTTCGACCGGTGGGCGGGCTTTTGATCCAAAGGGGGAAGTCTTGCTGTTCATTCATGGGAGCGGGCAAAGCCATTTGTCGTGGGTTTTGCAGTCTCGGTTTTTTGCCAATCGTGGTTGGCAAGTTTTGGCGCCTGACCTTCCTGGCCATAACCTTTCAAATGGGGATCCGTTGCCAAGTTGCGAAGCAGTTGCGGATTGGTGTGCTGATCTGCTCACCGCAGCCGAAGTTGAGCAGGCAACGGTTATCGGCCACTCCCAAGGCGGGCTAGTGGCGTTGGATATGGCTGCACGCCATCCTTCGCGCGTGAAAAAACTGGCCGTCATCAGCGCGGCCCAGGCAATTCCGGTAAATGATTTCCTTATCGATCTTGCTACCAACTCCGAAGAAAAAGCCATTCGATTCATGGTGTCCTGGTCGCATGCCACTGAAGGCCACAAGTTCGATCACTCGATGCCTGGTCAGAGCCATCTTCTTTTCGGGAAAGAGGTTATGGGCCAGAATAAGCAGGGCATATTGCTCAATGATCTAAATGCCTGCAACGCATATACCGCAGGGCC
>JBPCWO010000088.1:0-10046 GCA_051009475.1 Boseongicola sp. | reverse complement strand
CTCCAAACGAGATCACTTCAAGCAAAACCGAACCGCTGCTCTGGCCGAGTGGCGCGATCTCTGCGCTGCATGATGGTCAGCGCCACTGTCTTTGCAGAGACTAGTTCGCATTCGTCTGACAGCACCGCCACCTACTGTTCGATTTGGGAAGAGTGTGGTTGTTCGCCTCTCCAGCCTGCCGCGAATGACCGCTTTCGGGAAGCTGCGCTGCAACGCGGCGCGCTGCATGAAACAGCGCATTCGCCAGAGCGACGGATCGTGCCGCATCTGCAAATGGCCGCTTTGTCCGCAGAGCAGCCGATGGCCAGCGATTTAGTGCTGCAACGCAGCGAGTGTCCGCTTCGTCCGCAGAGCAGATATTGGAAGTCCATCGTTTGGTGCACTTGCAGCGAATGGCAGCTTCGTCCCGCAGTGCAGTCACTCGGCGCATTTCGTGGAACGACCGCTTCGAGCCCAAAAGGGGACCTGCGAGTTATCCAAAGCGACCCAATACATGATACAAGATTAGCCATGAGTGGTATCCTCGACTGGATAACCCTGAACTCGTGGGCAGTGGCAGGAGTTGCGGTTGTTGCGGCAGTTGTTGGCTACGCTGTTACGCGGCCAACTGCTCTACGTGGTATCTCGTCGGATGATTCAAATGCTTGGGTCGCCTTCTGCATGGGTCTCTATCCCGATACACGTCAGGGACAAATTGACGACAATGCCGAGGCTTCAGACAACACCAATTCCTCGATTGATGGCAGTGACTGAAGCGGATGAGAAAGGCCGCTTTGAGCCCAGAGCGGACGGTTTTTGGGTCTTTCGGTGCTGCCACGCAGCGACTGACTGCTTTGAGCCCAAAGCGGTCGTTTGGTTTACGCAGCTGCGAGACAAGAACGCTCAGAGCGGCGACATTCGTTGCGAGTGCAAATGCAATCGGGCAGCTACCCCAAACCGGCCATTCGCCAAGAAGTACTGAGTTACAGCCAGAGAACGACCACAAAGCGAAAAAAACTGTCCGATGCGATTGCAGCGCTCCTCTGATATCTGTGCCCCGATTGCGAAATAAATTGGGGCAGGCGACATCTTCCGAAACACTGACCGCACTCGGTATTCAAAGAAGGATCTTCCTGCCAAGGTGCGGTGGCCGACACAATTCCTGATCAGGCGACCAATCAAGGCAATTACTTTGCAAACAGGACTTGCACCAACATGTTTTATCTGAGCGCGCAAATTGACCGAGATTTGAAGGAATTTAGTGCGGGAGACCTGATTGACTCATCCGACCGAAGTTGTGATCGTTTGTCGGTTGAGCAAGGGCAACTTCACATATGACCGTGGAAATTATCCACATCTATCTGATATTTATTCGGTTTATTTGGCCGGGCGGTTCTTGAGATGAACGATATTGTCGAGGGCCTCTTGGCTGCGTTCTGGTTGGTCGTACGTTTCGACCCCGAACTCGTCGACATCAGCCTGAGATCGCTGCAGGTCAGCCTGACGGCGCTGGTCATTGCTTCGGCCATCGCAATTCCGCTTGGCACGTGGCTTGCGGTGTGGAGATTCCGGTTTCGTCGCACGACTATTGCGGTGCTCAACGCATTGATGGGATTGCCGCCCGTTGTGGTCGGGCTTTTGGTCTATATCTTGTTTTCGCACTCCGGCCCTTTCGGTGTATTCGGCCTGTTGTTTACTCCAACGGCGATGATTATCGCGCAAGTGATCATCATCACACCTCTGATCGCCTCGATTACTCATCAGGCGATGCGAGATCTCTGGGCAGAATATCATGATCTACTGGTGTCTTTGAACACTAGTAAGTGGCAGCGCATCAAAACATTGATCTGGGATTGCCGACGGATGCTGCTGACTGCCTCGTTGGCTGGCTTTGGCCGCGCCATAGGCGAAGTCGGCGCGATCATGATCGTCGGTGGTAACATCGACAACGCCACCCGAGTTTTGACGACCGCGATCGCGCTTGAAACCAGCAAAGGAGATTTTGCTTTGGCGCTTGGCCTAGGGTTCGTCCTGATCGCATTGGCAATCGGCGTCAATGTCCTGATCCACTTGATGTCGCGCACGGAGAGGGAACGTCGATGGTAAGATGTTTGACCCTGATCCTGACCGTTCTCCTTTGGACTTCCGCAGGGTTTGCGCAGGAAATGCGACTTGCAGTCACGACGTCGTTTCACAATTCTGGTCTTTCGGATGTTCTGCTGCCGCAGATCAGGTCGGACCTTGGATTTGATGTGCAGCTATTGGTCGTGGGTACCGGCCAGGCGCTGCGTCTGGGTGCTGCCGGAGATGTTGATGCAGTTCTCGTCCACTCAAGAAGTGCTGAAGAGTTGTTTGTCGAGCAGGGCTTTGCAACGCACCGACGCGAAATCATGTACAATGACTTCGTGCTGATTGGCCCCAAAGACGACCCCGCCGGGGTTACCGAAGCAGACACAGCTGCCGACGCCTTGCAAAGGATCGCCGCTGCCCGGGCCACATTCGTGAGCCGGGGCGATGACAGCGGCACGTTTCGGCGAGAACTTGAGCTTTGGAGCGTTGCGGGACTCGACCCCGAACAATTTGTGCGGTGGTACCGATCTGTCGGTGCGGGCATGGGCGCAAGCCTGAATACCGCGTCCGGAATGGGTGCTTATCTGATTTCCGATCGCGCGAGTTGGGTGAACTTTGGCAACAAGGGCGATCTTTCGCTGCTTTTTGCCGGTGACCCTTTGCTTTTCAACCAGTATTCATTCCTGTCGATCAACCCAGAGACGCATCCGCACGTGAAAAATGATCTGGCAATGAAGCTGGAGGCTTGGTTGACCGGTGAGCGGGCGCAAGCGCTAATCAACGGCTATGAGATCGACGGGGAAAAGCTGTTTGTATTCAATGCGACGGACAGTTGAGCGGCTTAGTGCGAGTGTGGCTCTTCGTCCAGTGAGCCATGAATCGCGAATTGCTCTAGTCCGGCGTCTTGGGCCTCGATCACTCGAAAAACCTCCTTCACTCCGGCATCTGTCAGTTCGCGTGCGACAGTCAAAAGCGTGTTGGGTCTGTGCTCCTCACAAAGATCCTCCATATGGGCAATTTCTTCATCCGCCACGCCAAACGCAGCTTCGAGTGACGGTGCGCCGTAAACTTCGACAAAATGCTGCGCCAGGGCTTCGGTCAGGAACTCCCGCTCGGCCGGTTCGATCTGGGTTACGGCAACGAACGTCACACGGCCAAATGTCTCGACACCGAGCCAGCCGTTGGAGAACGCTTGCCGGGCCTTGCCGGTCAGATCGCCTTCGCCCCAGTCAGAAAATTCGAAACCTCCCGAAATGCACCACTCTCCGGTGCGCGCTGGCGAGCGAAAGATATTCATATCGCTTTCATCAAAGTGGATGGCCCGCGCGAGTTTCATGAAGCGTTCTCCAAGAGCGTTGTTATTGGAATGAGCGTGGTCGCATCGCCGTCGCGCAGCAAGAGGCCAAAACGTTCGTCGACCCCAAGAAATGTGCCAGACTTTCCCTGAACTTGGACAGTTTCACCGATGCTTCGCGCAAGCCCGCGCCATTCTTTATGAAGTGGCTCCGTGCCTTCGTCTTCCCAGCGATTGATCCCGACCAGACTGTGGCGGGCCCAACTTTCCAAAAGCGACTGGGCATCCACATCCGCGCAACCCTCAGCGTAAAGTGTTGTTTTAATAGGATCTCCTGGCAGGTCATTTTCTGGCCATAGCGGAATTTCAATCCCGACGACAATCCATTCTGGCTGCACCGCAGGATCAGAGTTCGAAGCCGCCATCCGAAGGCCGCCGCAGACAGCGCCGTTAACATAAATGCCGCCGTCCCAGTCGAGGTGCACGGCAACTTCGGGCGGGGCGAGGGCGCCGAGGGCATTTTGAAAGCCGACACCGCATAGCGGTTGCATGGCAACTGCATCTTCCAAGGGAACTTCGGGCGCCAGGACCAGCGCCGCACGCAAATTGTCGGGACCGAGATTGTAGACCACAAGCCCGGCGTCGCACCCCAAGAGCGCCTGCGCGCAAGCCTTATCAAAGGGATCGGTTGCACCAGTGACGGGCAATCCGCTCAAAAGCGGGGGAAAGCTTGGGCCCGTCATGCGTTTCCTTCAGCAATCAACCGTTGCGCCAGCTCACGGAACCCGGCCGATTGTGCCGATGCCGGCTTTGAAACGACGATTGGGGCGCCACCATCCGAGGCGAGGCGAATATCAATATGGAGCGGAATTTCCGCAAGAAGCGGCAGGTCGAGTTTTTCTGCATCAGCGGCGACGCCTCCATGCCCAAAGACGTGCTCTTCGTGGCCGCATTGCGAACAGATATGCGTCGACATATTTTCGATCATTCCAAGGATTGGCGTATTCAACTGGTTGAACATATCGATCCCCTTGCGAGCATCGAGAAGCGCGATGTCTTGCGGTGTCGAGACGACGATGGCGCCATCAACTTGCGCCTTTTGGGCGAGTGTCATCTGCACGTCACCGGTCCCGGGCGGCAAATCGACGATCAGCACGTCCAGGGCGCCCCACTGCACTTGCGTCAGCATTTGCTGCAACGCCCCCATCAACATCGGCCCACGCCATACCACGGCTTGGCCTTCGTTGGTCATCAAACCGATCGACATCATTGTGACGCCGAAATTGCGCATTGGCAGGATCGTCTTGCCATCAGGCGAGGCCGGTCGGCCCGAAACGCCCAGCATCCTCGGCTGCGATGGGCCATAGACATCAGCGTCCAGCAAGCCGACGCGGCGGCCTTCGGCGGCCAGAGCACAGGCCAGATTTGCGGCGACAGTGGATTTTCCCACGCCGCCCTTGCCCGAGGCGATGGCGATGATCCGATCGACGCCGGGAATTTTCTCTGGGCCCGCCGGATCAGCCCTGCGCGAGGGCTTGAGATCGGGCGGTGCCCCAGGTGCCGAATGCGCGGTCATAACTGCCGAAACTGTCTCGACTCCCGGCAGTGATTTAACCAGTTCCTCGGCCTTGTCTCGTAGTGGCTCATAGTCTTGCGCGCGCTTTGGATCGACTTCCAGGACGAACCGCACCGACCCGTCCGCGACGCTTAGCGCCCGGATCAGGCCGGCCGCTACGACATCCTGACCGCCAATCGGGTCCGAAAGAGTTTTTAGCGCGTCGAGAACTGTATCGCGTGTCAATTCCACGTCAGGTCGGCCCGGTGATCTTACCGGTGACGATATGGTTCACGTCCAGACCTTCGATCGAAAGAACCATCTTGGCCTCAAACGTCTTGCCGGCGGTTTCGCCCGCGTTCCGCATCGCCTCTTCGATAGCTTGCTGCGAAGTCACGCCAACCTGCTTCAAAAACTTTCGCATCGACATATTGAATTCTTCGCTCATCGGGAAATCCCCTCGTTTAGATGAAGTCATTGACGGATTTAGGGCAACGCACCTAGGCTTGCAAACTGATCCTGATCGGTCGGGGACCTAGATTTTGTATCGAATATTGTATGTCGTTCTGGCTATTCTGATCATTCCTGGTGCGCTTGCGGCCCAGGATAAATCTTTTCGACTTAGCGCGCCGGAGAATCTGGTCGAAACAGGGTTTCTCAAGCACCTTCTGCCTCGTTTTTCGCTTAAAACTGGCGTTCGGATTACTGTAGTCACGCAGAGGGATGTCGCCGAAGCGGCACTCGGGGCCGAAGGTGTTCCGGTTTTCAAGGATCAGGAACGGCTCTGGCAGATAACCTACAAAAAGGGGCCGCATACCGACCGCTTTGCGGAATGGCTTCTGTCCGATGTCGGAAGACGAACTATCGAAGCCTTTCAGCCGGACGGCACGTCGTTGTTCAGCGCCGATGTCTCGGTTGAGCAAGCGGTTGTGAATGTCTCTTTCGAAGGCGATGCCGCAACGGGAGAAGCGTTGGCGTTGTCGCTTTGCGGCCGTTGTCATGTTGTGAACGAAAAGAACAGGATGAACGGAATCGGTTCGACACCGTCGTTCGGGCTTCTCAGGACATTCGCTGACTGGGACAACCGATTTCAGTCGTTCTTTGCGCTGAATCCGCATCCCTCTTTCACCCAGGTACTGGACGTGACCCAACCATTCAGCGAAGAGAGACCGCCGCCGATCGAGCCGCTTAAGCTTACGCTCGAAGATTTGGAGGCGATCCTCGCCTTTGTTTCGGCGATGGAGCCCGCCAATCTTGGAGCGCCGATCCAAAGTCAGTGATCCTTGCGCTTGGACAGATAGTCGTCGGTCGTCCGCACTCGCGGGCGCTCACCGCCCTGAAATGGATTATCGTGAGAGTGATACTGGGCGTTGATCCTGCAATTGTCGCACATCTGGATCAGCCGCGCCGCATCGGACGTTGCAAACATCGAATGCTTCCCGGCGAGCTTTTCGGTAATTTTTTCTATTGTCGATTTGGCGCCAAAGAGCGCGCCACATTCGACGCAGGCAAAGGGTTCCTCTTCATACAAGATCGCTTGGCTGAGCGCCGTGTCCGCCAGGTTTAGTTGCGGCTCGAGAGTAATTGCCTTCTCGGGACAGATGTTGTGGCAAAGGCCACACTGCAGGCAAGCGTCTTCCTGAAACCGGAGTTGCGGCAGATCAGGATTGTCACCGAGCGCGCCAGAAGGGCAAAGCGACACGCAGGAGAGGCAAAGCGTGCACGCCTCAGTATCTACAACGACGGCACCGTACGGCGCGTCGTCCGGAAGTGCCACAATCTCGGCTTCCGGCTGCAAGGCCTTGGCAGCCAGTCGCGCGACTTGACGGCGAGTGCCCATCGGCATGACAGGAGCCACGTCAGGCGTGGTAACTTCTTGATTGTAAAGGTCTTCGGACAGGTCGTCCGGCTCTCGGGGTTCAAGGAATCGGATCGATTTCTTGCCCGCGATCACAATAGCAATTGCCGATTCAGTATCCAGCGCTTGACGCTCGGTACTCGGGTTGAGGAGAATATCAACTTGAGCAAAACCAACAGCCAACGCAGCCAGCATTTCGGAATGACCGAACCCGGCGAGTGCTTCGATTTCGAGGGGGATCACGTCGACGGGAAGCCCTCTCCCGTAACGGGCGGCCAGAGAGATCATCTCGGCTCCGAAGTCCCGATCGTGAACAAGAAGCCGTGGCGCATTGCCACCAGCATCGCGATAAGTTCTCGCCAGCGTTTCCAGTCGTCGGAACACCGTTTCGACCGGCGGCGCATCGAGCGATATTGCTCCAGATGGGCAGACTGCAGAACAAGCACCACAGCCCGCACAAATCATCGGGTCGACCGCGACGTAATCGCCGACCGATGTGATTGCACCGGTGGGACAAAGATCAAGGCAGTTAGAACATGCCGGTTGCTCAGCACGTGAATGAGCGCAGAGCGCAGTCTCAAGCCGGACATAAAGTGGCTTTTCGAAGGTACCAACCAATTGAGCAGCTTCGAAGACCGCCGTCGCGGTTGCCGACTGGCTTTTGGGGTCGGCCCGAAGATAGCCCTCGCGTTTCTCAGGCGCTGAAAAAAGCGGCGTGCCACCGGTAAGGTCGAGAATGACGTCACACGCCGATTTGGCACCGTCGCGTGCTTCGGGGAGCGACAGCGCGCCGCGCCCGCCAGGGATCACCTGCTGGAAGGCATCTATCACCAGATCAAACCCGCCAAGCGCCCCGGATGCTTTCCGAAGGTGCCCCGCAACGACGTCATAGCGACTATCCTGTTGGATTTCATTGAGATCGCTAAGAAGGATTGTGACCGCAAGTGCGTCGGAAAGCCGTTCCGCTGCTGGAACGGCAACATCGGCGTCGCCGATGATGAGACAGGTTCCTTCGGAAACGACATCAAGGGTTTTGGCGTCGGGCATAGGCAACACAGCTTCGGCGGCAAGTGCTGCCATCTTCGGCATCGCGCTGGCGCCGCCGTCACCCCATCCAGCGCGGTCGCGGAGATCGACAAATCCCGGAACCTCGGCCTCGATCTCGGTTGCAAGTGCTTCAAAACGCTGACGTTCTTGTTGGCAGGCAATGATCGCCTCGCCGCTTGATATCGCATTTGCGGCGATTTCGATCTGATCCAAGCATAGGGCGGTATGGACTTTGGAGCAATCCAACCCCGCGGCCCGCGCAATCCCTTCGGCATCGACGTTCTGGCTGCCAAGGCAGTCACATAAGATCAGTTTTTTGGTCATCGCCTCCCCGGTGCGGCCTGTGTCAGGCGTGTCATGTTAGGCTGGTTTCGGGGCTTTGGTAAACTCAATTCCCCGTTCAGCAGGCGAACGTCTCTCTGCGATTCGTTTTGGCACGTCACTCACGCTCTTCTGACCCGAAACATTGCGATCCTCGGTCGCGCGGCGCCGGGCGCTTTGTGCTGTAGCCGAGATTAACGTGAATTTGGTCAATATATTTGTCCAATTCGAGCGATAGGGGCTATGCAGATCGCTCCAGTTATTGCACTTTTATATTAGGATTACCGCTGAGGTTTGGGAGGGCTGTGAGCAAATCCGGCAATCAAACCATTTATATGCCACTGGGTGTTGTTGTCTCAAAGAGCCCGGGCGTGACCCGCTGGGCAAAATGGACTTGGCGAGCGGTTGCGGTTCTGCCCGGCGCGCACGACGAGGATTGGAAAATTCTGCGCGCCGAAAATGAGAGCACCGAATACCACGCCGCCACGCTTCCGCTGGAGCTTTTTTCGTCCGACACCGAAGCATATCTTCACGGCCTATCTGACCGGACACCGGCAATATATGTGATCATGCGTCGTCGGGACGAAGGCGAGCCGCCGCTCGAAGTGGTCCACGTCACAGCATCGCCTTACGAGGCTCAGGATTTCGCCGACAGTGGCGAAGAGATCGTCGAGAAAGTCCCGATGACCGAGGGTCTGGTGGCATGGGTCCGCGACTTCATCGACGTCCATCACGAAGACGAGTTGTTCGTCAAACGCCGCCGCGACAAAAAGCGGATCGATCTGGTCGAAGACGGGATCGGCGATCGGCGCATTTCGCAATTGGCTGATGTCTACCGCGCCCCGTCGCGGCGCACGGAGCAGGTTCATTGAGCCGCGAGCGCGACTTCTGGTCCCGCCGCCGTGAGGCGGTCAGGGCAGAGGCTGACGCCGAGGAGGCCGCTCGTCTGACCGGTATCCAGGCCAAGGATCAAGCCGAGCTCGAGGAAAGTAGCGACGAGGAGATCCTCGCGAAGCTGGAACTTCCGAACCCTGACGCAATGAAGCCCGGCGACGATTTTTCAAAATTCATGGCGAGTGCGGTGCCCGACCGGCTGCGCCGTCGCGCGCTTCGAAAACTTTGGCTCAGCAACCCGCTCTTGGCGAATGTCGACGGACTTGTGGACTATGGCGAAGATTTCACCGACAGCGCGCTGGCCGTCGAAAACTTGCAAACGGCTTATCAAGTCGGCAAGGGCATGCTGAAACATGTGATGGAAATGGAACGTCAGCGCGAGGCTGAAGATGCCGAGGCCATCGATGTCGCCAACGTTCCCGACCGGGCCAGCGAGCCAGAACCTTTGGCCAGCGCGACGGAAGGCAACGAGACAACGGTTCAGGACTTGGAACCGGTAGCGGAACAGAACGAATCCGATGCGCTGGTGAGCGAATTGGAGGACGAGATCGTGCCCGCTCCACGTCGAATGCAATTCACTTTTGAAACCGACGTCGCATGAGTGCCGCCGCGGATATCCCTGCAGTTGATGCAGAAGATCGCCTTCGCGCCGATCTTTATAACTATCTCGGACTGATCCTCGCCGGACCCCCGGATCAGATTCTTTTGGATCAGACAGCGGGACTGAGCGGCGATGACAGCGAACTCGGAAATGCGATTTCCGGCCTCGCGCGCGTTGCGAAAGCCTGCAAGCCGCGGAAAGTGGAAAGCGAGTTCAACGCGTTGTTCATCGGTCTGGGGCGCGGTGAGCTTTTGCCCTACGCCAGCTTTTATTTGACAGGCTTTCTGCATGAAAAGCCGCTTGCGATTTTGCGCTTGGATATGGCCGCCCGGCGGATCACCCGTGCGGAGAATGTCTTTGAGCCAGAAGATAACATCGCCTCGCTGATGGAGATGATGGGCGGCATGATCGTTGGGCGTTTCGGCGC
>JBPCWO010000087.1:0-9184 GCA_051009475.1 Boseongicola sp. | reverse complement strand
CCTACGCGATGATTTTCATGGGCTTTTTTTCCTGCGGCTATCAATTGTCATTTGTAACTGCACATTTTCCGGCGCTTGTCGCCGAGATGTGCGGGCCGATACTGCCCGGTGGAACGCTACACTCATTGGGCATAACAACGACATCGGCACTTGGCGCAATCGCTATTGGGATAATCGGGCTTGCCAATATCGCGGGCACTCTGGCGGCAGGTTGGGCCGGCAAGCGATATTCAAAGAAGTATCTTCTAGCCGGTATCTATACCGGACGAACCATAATAGCGGCTGCCTTTATCTTGATGCCAATCACTACTGCGACGGTGATCCTATTCTCGGTCGCGATGGGAGCGCTCTGGCTAGCGACAGTCCCGCTGACCAGCGGGTTGGTCGCGCATTTGTATGGTCTTCGCTACATGGGCACGCTTTATGGAATCGTCTTCTTCAGCCATCAGCTCGGGTCATTTCTTGGCGTCTGGTTGGGTGGTCGGATGTATGACCTGACGGGCGACTACACCGCTGTCTGGTGGGTCGGCATCGGCGTTGGGGCATTCAGCGCGATTGTGCATTTGCCGATCCGCGAAGAACCGCGTGTCGCGCAGGCGGCCTAGGGAATGTTTCGCGCGCGAAACTTTTGTCCTGCAAGCGACTGATAAGTCTGAATGTCACGGGCTAATTCTTTGAAAGTGAACAAGACGCGCTCTCTGTTAAGATTCAAGAAAGGCTCTGATTGCTTCTGTCACCTTTGCGGGATGTGTTTGCGGAAATGCATGGCCCGCATCTTTAATTTCAAAATGATGAGCATTTGGATTTAACTCAGACATTCGGGCTATTGACCGAATTGGAATGACTGGGTCGTTCGTACCCCAGATCGACAATACCGGTGTGTTGTATTCACGGATCGCGACATGATCATCTTCAAGCGTTCTGGTCAAAGTGTGACGGCGCGATGACAAAAGTGCTGGCAAATATCCCCGCATTCGGGTCTCCGCGGCTTGTCTATCCAGCAGGTCAGGAACGATTGTCGGGTCTTCGATCTGGCTGGCAAGCTCGCGGCGGAGCGCCCATCCGCCCGCCACTAAAGTTAGCCAATCGCCCAAAACAGGAACAGTCCAGAGTCGTGACATAGGCATATCGCAAGTCGGGATCATTCCGGAGGGCGCCATGAGGATCAGCGACTTTATATTTTTGCCTTCCTCGGCTGCGAACGCGGTCGCGATGGCACCACCCATCGAATAGCCGACGACCGTGATCGGCCTTTCGATGTTTTGGCTTTCGAGCAGATCTCGCAACTGGCGAAGAAAAAAGTCGAGAGTCTGTTTGCCCGACACCCGGTCGGAATAACCGCGCCCAAAAAGATCATAGGTCAAAACCCGATATCCTAGCGCGGCAAGTGTCAATTCAGTGCCGGCGAATATGTAGGAGGGCGTTGAGAGGCCATGAATGCAAACCGCGATGGGGCCACTTTCTTCACCGCTCCAGCGGAAGTGTGTGTGCCCCATCGAAAGCTCGACAATCTCCCCGGGCGCTCCTTCCTGGATCGTGGACGACATAGGCTGACGCAACGCCTCACATGCAAATGGTGCGGCGGCTGTCGCGGTTATGCCTAAAAGAGTAAGGCTCAATCGCGGATATCCTCATCTGAAAGAAGCCCCTCGGAGATTAAACGATCTGCCCAGCCTTTGGGGCCGTCAAACAGGTGTGTTTTCCAGCCTCGCTTTGCGGCGGCTGCAATATTTGCGGGGCTGTCATCAGTGAATATCAGGCGGTCAGGAGAGACGCCGCTATGGCGTTCAACATGATCGTATATTGCAGGATCGGGCTTTACGAGACCAAGCTCGCCGGAGATGAATTCGAGGTCAAACTCGGTCAGTACCGAATAGTGCGTCTTCGCCCAGTCGAGTGTGTTCACACCAAAATTTGTAAGGGAGAATATCGGGAAGCCTTTAGCTTTGAGTGCTCGGAGAATAGTTGCGCTGCCGGGAATGTCTGGGCTTGCCATTTCGATCCAGCTGTCGTGCCAAAGGCGGATTTCGTCGGCCCATGCAGGGTGTTTTTCGGCGTGGGCATAGGCAACGTCACGGGAGTGACTCCCAAGATCGATTGCCTTGTTCATTTCGTGTAAATCACACTCGGCAAAGAGTGACCTGCGACGATCAACACCGATCTTTTTGTCGTAGAAAACCTCGGGCTGCCAGTCGAGCAGCACACGTCCGATATCAAATACGACGGCGTCGATCATACAGAATGTCCTTTTGTCTACAGTCGCTTTGGCGTGATTAACGTGGCGCGGCGACGTGAGACGGCCTCACGCCAGATAAAAATCAGACCAGAGGCCATGATTAGCACAATTCCAACCCAAGCGATCCTATCCGGCCATTCGTCGAAAATAGTCAGACCCCAGAATACTGCGAGCGGCAACATCGTGTATTCAAACGGCGCGACCAACGCTGCTTCGGAACGGCGGTATGCCTGGCTAATCAAATAGCCACCCGTTGCTGAAGTAACTCCCAGCGCGCTCATCAGCAGAAAATCGGAAAGCGTAGGCCAGACCCAAGCGGAAAAAAGAAAACTGAGTGAGGCGTGGTCGAATTTGTCGAATTTGCCGTCGCCGAGCGCCAAGCCAGCAATGCAAGCGACGAAGAAGAACGTGACTTGAATGTAGAACGCCATAGCCGTGGCGTTTTCGGTTCCGCCAATCCGCCGCGTTAGAATGTGCAGCGTTGCATATCCGAATGCCGCAGCAAGCGGCAGGAGCGAGGCTATTTGAAATCCAGATGTGCCAGGCCGAACCACAATAACAACGCCGATCAGTCCGACAAATATCGCAGCCCATCGGCGCGGGCCGACAGTTTCGCCAAGAAACACCACAGAAAAGACAGCAATAATTAGCGGGCTGATAAAAAATAGAGCGACCGCATTTGCAAGCGGTAGCGAAGCAAGCCCTAGAAAAAAGCAAAAGTTTGCAAAGACAACGCATCCGCCCCTGATCAGGTGCAGCCCGAGTCTTTTTGTCAGAAGGGTGGAAGGCGGCCCGGTCAGTGGAAGAATGACACTGACGATAAACAACATGCCTACAGTCGAACGGACAAACATCAGCTGATAAAGCGGGTAGTCTGAGGCCAGGAATTTGACCAAAACATCATTTGCGGAAAACGAAGCTGCGGCAGCGAGCGCCCAGAAAGCGCCAGCTGTGGTGGACCTCTCCGCGTCGGTCAGTGTCATCGCCGGTTTCCTTTGACCGAGCTAACGAAGCGCCCGCTCCAACGCGTCGAGAAAACGGGAGCGATCAGCTTTTGTAAAGCCCTTGCCGCCACTCTGACAGAACGGGTCGGCGGCGCGGATATCGGTCATAAGGTCGCGCGTCGCGAGCACGTTGCCGATGTTCTTGTCTGTCAGCGCCTCGCCGTTTGGCTTCAGCACTTTTGCACCGGCTTCAATGCATCGCGCTGCAAGGGGAATATCGTTTGTAATCACGACATCCATTGCGATTGCATTTGCCGCGATCCATTTGTCGGCTTCGTCCGGGCCCGCATCGACAAAAACACTTTCGATCAACGGGTTGGGCGAGGGCCGGATTCCGCCGTTGGAAACCATTTTCACCGTGACATTGCGCCGCGTGGCAACAGTTTCCACCTCGGCCTTGACCGGGCAGGCATCCGCATCGACGTAGATCATTCCCAGAGTGCAGTCGCGTGGAAGTTAATATGATCTTCCATAAACGTAGAGATGAAGAAGTAGCTGTGATCATAGCCCTTTTGCAGCCGGAGCGTCGCGTTGAGCCGTTCGGCGGCCAGAACCTCAGCCAGAGCTTCGGTTTTCAGGAGGTCGCCGAACTGATCATTAGTTCCGGTATCGATCAGGATTGGTAACTCAAAACCGCCGCCGCCAAGCAGCAGCGTCGCGTCGTGCGCGGCGCCTGTGTCGGTACTGCCAAGGTAGGCATTGAATTGCTTTTGTCCCCAGTCACTGGCGGTCGGATTACAGATTGGTGCGAAAGCAGAAACCGACCGAAAACGTTCTGGCGATTTTGCAGCGAGCGTGAGCGCGCCGTGCCCGCCCATGGAGTGTCCGGTGATCGCCTGGCGATCCGGGTCAAGTGCAAATTGTGCAAACAGAAGAGAACTAAGATCCTCGAGGATATAGCTTTGCATTTTGAAATGCGGGGCCCAGGGCGCTTCGGTGGCGTCGATGTAGAACCCTGCACCTTGGCCAAGATCGTAAGCTTCGTCGTCGGCGACATCACTTCCGCGTGGAGATGTGTCGGGGAAAACAATTGCGATCCCCTGATCTGCACACCAGCTTTGCGCGCCAGCTTTGGTCATCGCGTTTTCGTGGGTACAGGTGAGACCCGAAAGGAACCAGAGGAGAGGGACGGGGCCGTCTGCCGCTTCGGCGGGCAGAAAAAGCCCGAAAGTCATATCCGTGCCAGTTGCACTTGATTTGTGGGTATAGACGCCCTGGGTTCCGTCAAAACATCGGATTTCCGAGATCGTTTCCATCACGCGGTTTCCACTTTCGTTTGGTCATGCATGGAATTGACGTGGGATGGCGTGGGACGCAAGCCCGGATATGGCCGAATTGCACGTGTTTGCCGCGCTGCGTGCCAAATGGCTTGGGTCTTCTAACCGCAGGTCTGGGGGAGTCAATCAGCATAAAGTTCTGAGGCTGCGCCGAGATACCCGTTCCACGCGAACCAATATGCAATGTGGCCGGCGACACGTGGCAGTTTTCTTCCGTCGTCCGCAATCAGGTCGTCCTCGGTGATTTTCCATCGAGTACCATCGTCTGATGTAATTTCGGTGGCATCGCCCGAAAAACTAATGCTTCCTCGCTCGTAGGCGCGTGCTGTCCGCGTGTCCGGATTGCCGATCAGGACGAGCGGTCGATCGACGAGCTGGTCGTTGATGACAGGCTCATTCTCAAACGCGCTGATCGGCCATGCTTTCGCGCCGCCAAACTGTCGCACGCCAAATACATAGTCTTTTTGCTGATGCAGACTTTGATCAACATTCGTTGGGAACATCAATTTATCTGAGGCAAAATATCCGCGGTAAACCACGCCCGAACCGTAGTCGCGCCGATGGCCCGTGTTAAGCGACAGAATGCGTGTTTCCGGATTGATTTCGCGCCAATTGACCCATGTGTCGATGACTACCGGGCGCTGCGCCAATTCGATGCCGCTGTTGACAAGCTCACCAGAAACTGGTCGCCCGGTGAATTGGTTCCAAAGCGAGTGTGTAGCCCGGTCGAACATCAGTTTGTTGGACCGATATAGAAAACCCGATGAGCCGAAAATCAGCGGTTCGCTGAATTGCGGGACTTTGGTTTCAAACAGAATGCCCGATCCGCAAAGCGTGCAATATGCCAAGGCCACCGGCACCCCGCCGATAACTTCATTGAACATTTCGTGCCAGCCCATGATCCTTAGCGGATACGCACGCGCATCGCCGTTGATTGAAACGCCAAAGACTAGGTCGTTGTCTCGCATAAACTCCGCTTCGGATGCGGGAGTGAGTTCGGGATTGTCGAGCGACGGAATTCCGTCCTTGGACACTCCGCCCCAAGTAATCTCCTCTAGCCTGATACGCATAGCCTCTGGACGCGTATTCCCAGCCCGCAGAAAAACGTCGAAGTTGGGGTCAATCCGGAGGAATAGTTCGCGTTTGAATTCTGCGTAACTGGGGTGCGGGACGACCTTAGGGTTTCGTTCCTGCCAGAGCATCCAATCGAACCACGATCGAGCACCCGTTTCCCCGGTTATCGTCGAAAGGACGTCAGAAATCGCATCTTGCGACCCTTGAACAAAGCGCATCCCGGTAATCAAACCAGCTGCCATGTCCGGGTTGCCGCGAATTTTAATCGCCTTTAGGGCCGCGTCGAAATCGTCGGCTTCACCGAACACAATATCGCGCTGAAGTTGATAAAGATCTTGGGTCTCAGTTAACGCAGGCGATGGCGCAAGCACTGTGGCTGCAAGCATAGCCGCGATATGTCGGCGAGTGGGCATATGTCGGCTCCTTCAAACTCGCGCGCACAGTGTCTGAAAGGCTGATCACAAGCACCAAACAATTTGGCGAGCGTCATAAAGGGACGTGATTTTCCCCAAAACTAGAATATGAATTGCTGCTTTGAGCGACCTTAATGCCTAACAAAAAAAGGCCGGGCTCAAATGGCCCGGCCAGTCCAACAGGGAGGTAGAATACAGCGGACGAACCGCCGTCTTCGAATAGGCATGTAAGATCGTGTCCGGGGTCGTTCAAGAATAATTTGACTAAATGACCAGCAAACCCGCTATGCACATTTAGCATGGCTTTGTAGTTAGGTGGCCTCGGATTGCGCGTTTGCCTTAAGTCTTTTGCGGTATGCGATACTCTCTTCCGTGACAAAGTCGCGGAATGCCGCAATGCGTTTTGATTGGCGCAATTCCTCTGGATAGGCCAGAAAAACCGGTACTTCAGCGGACTCGGTTTCCGGCAACACACGTTGAACCGATGGAAAATCCTCGATAACGTAACTTGGCAGCACACCTATGCCGAGACCGGATCGAACAGCCTGAAGTACGCCGAAATAGTTGTTAACCGTCAAAGTGGAAGGATCGTGGGTTAGCAATTCTTTCACGAGTTGTGCGCCGGCGTTAACCTGTGTTGCCTGCACATTCTGGCATATCAGACGATGTTTGCTCAGATCTTCCAGTGAATTGGGCGTGCCTTGCTTTTCCAGGTATTCGGGCGTCGCATAAAGTCGCATGTGAACAGTCATGAGCTTGCGCCGGATCAAATCTGCCTGACTGGGTTCCTTCATGCGAATTGCCACATCAGCTTCGCGCATTGGCAGGTCGAGTACGCGTTCTTCGAGCATCAGATCGATTTTCAGTTCGGGGTATTTCACATAGAGGTGCGGTAGTCTTGGGGCGAGCCATAGTGACCCGAAGCCCGTCGTCGTTGTCACCCGCAATTCGCCGAAGACTTCTTCTTCGCTGTCACGAATACGAGCTTCTGCCGCGTCGAGCCGTTTTGACATGGCAGAAGTCGCGTCAAACAATAATTCACCCTGCTCGGTTAGAATCAGTCCGCGCGCATGTCGGTGAAATAGTGTTGAATTCAGCGAATCCTCCAGCGCCCGGATTTGGCGCGAAACGGCGGACTGGCTAAGATGCAGCGTATCACCTGCATGTGTAAGGCTACCGGCATCAGCAACGGCGTGAAATATTCGTAGTTTGTCCCAGTCCATCGCGATCTTTTCCGGTAATGTTGGCGGTAACGCTTTGCCAAGCATTACCCGGTGCCGACAAAGGATTGCAAACAGGGAGATGACGCACGTTTCATTTTGTAGGTCAGAAAAATTGACCTATATTGGAACTGTCTATTCGAGGATTCTATTATGAGCCGCCACAATGTGAGCCTGCATGACAAATACGATCTTTCGAAGGATCTAATCCTCCTGAACGGGACACAGGCGCTGGTCCGTTTGATGTTGATGCAGGCGGAACGCGACAAACTGGCCGGGTATAACACAGGCGGATACGTGACTGGCTACCGTGGGTCGCCGTTGGGCGCGGTCGATTTGCAAATGGCGCGGGCGGCGACAGAACTTGAAGCGTCGAATATCCTGTTTCAGCCGGGAATGAATGAGGATTTGGCGGCAACTGCGATCTGGGGCACGCAGCAGGCAGAACTGCGCGGTGAAGGCAAGCACGATGGGGTTTTCGCGCTTTGGTATGGCAAGGGGCCGGGCGTTGACAGATCGGGCGACGTGATGCGCCACGCCAACATGGCCGGAACCTCACCTTTGGGTGGCGTCATCATGGCGATGGGCGACGATCACACCGGCGAGTCATCGACAACCTGTCATCAATCTGACTGGGCGATGGTGGACACTTACATGCCTGTTTTGTCGCCCGCAGGTGTACAGGAAATACTGGATTACGGTCTCTACGCATTCGCGCTTAGCCGGTATTCAGGGCTGTGGACTGGTTTGAAACTGATGAAAGACACGGTCGAAGTGACGTCCGTGGTCGACGGTCGGCCAGATCGAATGTCATTCGTGTCGCCTGAGTATGAAATGCCCGACGGCGGGCTAAATATCCGTCTGGGGGATCATTGGATCCCACAGGAAGCCCGAATCATTGATCACAAGAGGTTCGCGGCCGAGGCATTCGCCCGCGCAAACAGGTTGGACCGGCGGGTTTGGGGCAAGGCCGGCGCCAAAATTGGGTTTGTCGCGGCTGGGAAGAACTGGCTGGATCTGATCCACGCGTTGAATCTACTGGGAATTGACGAATCCGAAGCTGAACGACTGGGGATCACGACTTACAAGATCGGCCAGACATTCCCGATGGATATGAAATCGTTCCATGACTGGGCCGAAGACCTGGATCTGATCGTGGTTGTCGAGGAAAAGCGCAAGCTGATCGAAATTCAGATCAAGGAAGCCATTTTTGACGATCGGCGGGGGCGGCGGGTTTATGGTTGGTACAAAGGTGGTGCCGGTCGGCTTCATCAAGAAGAGCTTTTTCCGACGCGGTTCGCGCTGGATCCTGTGATGATTGCTGAAAAGATTGGTGCCATCCTGATCGATGAGGGGCGCGGGACCGATGCAATTACTTCGGGGCTGGAAACGCTAAGGGCAGCAAAAGCGGCGGATAATGCCGAAGAGATTGCCGTTCGCACACCTTATTTCTGCTCTGGCTGCCCGCACAACACATCGACAAAGGTGCCGGACGGGTCGCGCGCCTATGCCGGGATCGGGTGCCATATCATGGCGCTTTGGATGGACCGTGAAACTTCGGGCTACACGCATATGGGCGCCGAGGGCGCAAATTGGATCGGTGAGGCGCCGTTTTCGACGCGGGACCACGTTTTTCAAAACCTCGGCGACGGCACCTACAACCATTCGGGGCTTCTGGCGATCCGGGCGGCTTTGTCGTCGGGCGTGAACATCACTTACAAGATTCTCTACAACGACGCGGTTGCGATGACAGGCGGACAGGCAAATGATGGGGACCTGCCGCCTGATCGGATAGCCCGAGAGTTGATCGCGATGGGCGTGGAAAACGTCGCCGTCGTCTTTGATGAGAAAGAGGAACCGATCCGTGCGAATTTCCCGCGCGAAGTTGAATGGCACAAGCGTGATGCGCTACCCAATGTTCAGGATAAGTATCGTAAAATCAAAGGCGTATCGGCAATTC
>JBPCWO010000086.1:0-3830 GCA_051009475.1 Boseongicola sp. | reverse complement strand
GGTCTCGGGCAATGAGATACGATATCGGGTAGGTTTTGGGGACGAATCTGTGGATAAAACGCTGCACCTCATCAAGTTGAGCGTTGGATCGGAAAGCGTTGAGAGCCTGATCGAATGGCAGCGCGCCAACGATAGATATTTCCATGTCACGAGGATGTGGCCGAAACGGGATAAATATATCTTGGAGACCGGCGGCAGCATCTTTTGGGTGATTCAAGGCAGATGCCAGGCGCGGCAGAAAATCACCGATTTCGAGGAAGTCATCGGCGACGACGGCATTCGCCGCTGCGCCATTATGTTGGAGCGCGATCTGGTGCGGGTAGAACCAACCAGAAAGCGGCCATTTCAGGGTTGGCGTTACCTTGCTGGGCGGGACGCGCCGCGCGACCTGGCAACGGGTGTGTTGCCAGACGGTGGGGAATTGCCACACCAACTAATGGCCGCTTTAGCCGAGATCGGTGTGCGATAGCGCCCTTTCCGGAGTTTTCGAACGACCTGCAAATTCAAAACCCGATTTTGGCAAGAAACGCGGCAAGGACCGCCGCATCGTCATCCTCTAGTTCAGCGATCTTCGATTGGAAGAGAGCTGCTTGACTGGCGTGAATTGCATTGCCAATAACTTTCAGATGGTTTGCCTCAAGCGTCGCGCCAGACGATGTGATGTCGGCGATGGCCTCGGCGGTCAAGTTCGCAACGGTTCCTTCGGTCGCTCCCTGGCTGTCGACCAATTGATAACCGGCGACACCGGCGGCTTTCAGATATGTGCGGACCAAGCGATGATATTTGGTGGCAATCCGAAGGCGAAAGCCGTGGACCTTTCGAAAGGCATCCGCCACCGCGTCAAGATCATCCAGGTCCCGGACGTCCGCCCAGGTTTCCGGCACCGCCAGCACCAGATCTGCGTGGCCAAATCCAAGTTGGGCAATTTGCGCAACTTTTGCTTCATAACTGACAATTCTTTCGTGCACGACGTCAGACCCGGTGACACCCAATGTGATCCGGCCGGCAGCCAGTTCGCGCGGAATTTCTCCTGCGGCAAGCAGAACGAGCTCGACGCCATTCACGCCGCTTATCTGACCGGAATATTCGCGATCGCTGCCAGCCCGTTCGATCCGGACGCCCCGATCTGAGAACCAGTCAAGTGTGTCCTGCATCAAGCGGCCCTTGGACGGGATGCCAAGTTTGACTGTCATGCCCCCAAGCCCCTTAGCGCCAAAACGGCTTCCGGGCGTATCACACCGCCCACGGCAGGCAATGCCGATCCATGCCCAAGTGCAGCGGTCAGCATGTCATAGCGACCACCCGTGGCCACAACTGGAAGCGCCGCAACTTCAGGCGCAGAGAAACCGAAGACGAAGCCGCTGTAGTATTCAAGTGTCGTACGCCCATAGCTGGCTTCAAACGCGAGTGATTGTGGTTCAATTCCCTGTTTCTCAAGCGCACCGAGGCGTGCGTCGAAGGAATCCAGCGCAGAAGCCAGCGCAGTGCTCGGATCGGCCAATCCCCGCATCTTCTCAAGGGCAGTAGGTGCATTCGCCGCAATGGCAAAGATGGCGTTCAACCGATCAACTTCCGCCGCGGGGATTGGTGGCGTGTCTGCCTCTTCAGCGAGAAGCGCAAGTCGGGTCGAGACTTCCTCTAGTGAGCGCAATCCGACATGTGGTGTGTCTGCATTTGCGGCGCCAGGCGGGAGCGGTGCGACCCGTGCAAACCGGTCAAGCAAGGCGAGAAAACGCGCGGGCCGCCAGAGATGCCGTATCAATGCAGCCTTACGGCGATTCGGCGTGTTCAGATCTTCGACCGCGGCTTTTAGAATGCCGAGATCGCCAATCGCAGGACGCAGCGGCAAACCTTCCAGAGCCTCGCGCACCGCGGCGAAAACTTCAGCGTCTGCATTGGCTTTGTCGTCGCCAAAAACCTCGTAACCGACCTGAATATACTCAGTCGGTCGCGTGTCATCGTCTTCCTGACGCCGAAACACCTCGCCTGCGTAAGTGTATCGCGCTTCTGCACGAGTTGCTTCGATGTGACGCTGCACCAATGGAACAGTGAAATCGGGGCGCAACATCATTTCGCCCCTGAGCGGATCGTGAGTGACGAAGGCGCGGGCGCGGATGTCCTCGCCATAGAGATTCAAAAGCGCGCCTGCGGGTTGCAGGATCTCGGCCTCAAACACCTCAGCACCACGCGCCTCGAAACCTGCGCGCAGACGATCAGCCTCGGCGCGGATGTCAGATTTCAGCGTCATGTCCGGTCGAGAATCTCACGAACTTTTTCGACCATACCTTCGCGCGAAACTTCGAACTGGGCGGGTTGATCGCGCCACTCTTCATGGGTTGCTGTTTCAGCGATTTTCGCACCGAGGATCAGGTCCTTGATTTGGACCACACCGCGTTCTGCTTCGTCCGAGCCCTGGATAATCGCGACCGGTGCGTTGCGTTTATCAGCGTATTTCAACTGGTTACCGAAATTCTTCGGGTTGCCGAGGTAAACCTCGGCGCGGATTTTTTTAGCTCGAAGTTCGGCGGCCATCGCTTGGTATTCGGCCATCCTGTCGCGGTCCATTACGGTGACCACGACCGGGCCTGCAGCGTTCGTCCCCGCCGTGCCCTTGGCGCGCAGCGCTGCAAGAAGGCGGTCAACACCGATAGAGATGCCGGTCGCCGGGACTGACTGGCCGGTGAAGCGCTTGACAAGATCGTCGTAGCGACCCCCACCAGCGACGGAACCGAATTGACGCGGGCGGCCCTTGTCGTCGGTGATCTCGAATGTGAGTTCGGCCTCAAAAACGAGGCCAGTGTAGTAGTCGAGGCCACGGACGACAGATGGGTCGATGACGACGCGGGCGGGGCCGTAGCCTTGGGCGGCGCAGAGACCAACAATTTCCGACAATTCGTAAATTCCATCTTCCGAGCCAGAGCCAACGGCATTTCGCAATTTCTCCAATGTCTCGGCGGCGTCTTCGCCCCTCGCATTTACGAATTTCATAATGCGATCAATCTGCCACTCAGCGAGATTGGCACCCTTAATGTAGGCGCCACTTTCGTCTTCTCTCCCGGCGCCGAGCATTGCTTTGACGCCTTCGGGTCCAAGACGGTCAAGTTTATCTACCGCACGAACCGCAATACCAACTCGGTCGACATTTTCCGCGAAAAACTCTGAATCGAGAAGCCCGATATCCTCGAAAACAGAATCCAACACCTTCCGATTGTTCACTCGGATCACGTAGTCGCCGCGCTCGATGCCGACGGCCTCAAGTGCATCGGCCAGCATCATGCACATTTCGGCGTCAGCGGCGACGCTCGCCGTGCCAATGGTATCGGCATCGCATTGATAAAACTGTCGAAATCGACCCGGACCCGGTTTTTCGTTGCGCCAGACCGGCCCCATTGCGTAGCGGCGGTAGGGTGTCGGCAGCTCGTTCCGATGCTGGGCGTAGACGCGCGCGAGCGGCGCGGTCAGATCGTAGCGGAGCGCCAGCCAATCGCCCTCATCATCTTCCTGCCAAGCGAAGACGCCTTCATTCGGTCGGTCGACATCGGGAAGGAACTTGCCCAGCGCCTCAACCGTTTCGACGGCCGAGCTTTCCAGCGGATCGAAACCATGCGCATGATAAACCCCGGCGATGGCATCCAGCATCGCCTTGCGCTCGGTGACATCTGCACCGAAGTAATCGCGAAAGCCCTTTGGCGCTTCCGCCCGTGGGCGCGGGGTCTTTTTGGTCTTGGCCATATTGGTCCCTTGATCCGTCGCGCGCGGTTTATCGGGTGGCGGCAAGCGGGGCAAGGAGGGGAACGGTGAGCGTCGATATCGAAGAAAGACTGGCGCAT
>JBPCWO010000085.1:0-11013 GCA_051009475.1 Boseongicola sp. | reverse complement strand
TACACCTGATAACACTCCTCCGATAAGTCCGGGTCCGGCAGTGACCGCAAACGCATCAACGTCAGATAAAGAGCAGCCTGAGGTTTCCAGCGCCGCTTCCACTGCAATGTCTAACTTCTCAGCATGAGCACGAGCCGCAATCTCCGGAACAATACCGCCAAATGCTGTGTGCAGGGTCACTTGATCCGCTACAACTGAAGCCAGAATCGACTTATCCGCGCGCACGACGGCGGCGGCGCTGTCGTCGCAGCTGGATTCAATTCCCAGAACAGTGCCAAATGCGGTCATAGAGCCGACCTTGTGCGCGGATTGAACGGCAGGTAACACCCGAATGCCCATCAGACAAGCAACGGCAATGCCATGATCGATCGCGAACCCACGATGCTTTTGACACGGCCAGAGCCCCAGTCGTCAGAGTTTTTGGCGCGCTGCGAAAAAGAAGCTGGGCGACAGATTTCGGCAGTTATTTCGCCATTGCTGCAAGTCGTGGATGTAGGCGAGATTCCAACGCTAGACGATTATCGAAGTTTGATTTTCACTTCCGGCCAGGCCGTGCGTCGTGTTGGTGAAGCCGGTCTATTAAAGGGACGAAACGTCGCCGTGGTCGGGCACGCAACCGCTGAACTGGCTGTTGCATACGGGGCGCTCGCCAAGGAATATGGACGCGATTCACAGACATTCTTGGCCAATTGCTCCGATCTTGCCGGTCCATGTTTGTATCTTCGCGGGAGCCACACCCGCGGTGATCTTGCCACTCAACTGACGGCCATGGGCAAAATGACAAACGAGGCGGTTGTCTATGATCAAATTTCAAGGCCGCTTACACGCGCCGCTATGGCGTTGATTTCAAGCCAAGCTCCAATTGTCGCGCCGCTGTTCTCGCCGCGCACAGCACAATTACTGTCACGGGCAATCGGTCAACGCAGTGACATCGAGGTGGTGGCAATGAGCAAAGCCGTAGCCGACGAAAGCGAAGCAATTGGCGAAGTCGAGACTTCCGCGGCTCCAACAGTCGAAGCCATGTGCAAATCAACTCTGGCAAAGTTGCAGCAAGCTTATCTTGTTGAGCGGCCAGCCGACGACTAGACTTCCAAATGTAACGACGCACCCGTCAAGGGCGATGTATTAGGGGGAGTAACCGTTTTGGCACGTAAGCCAAAGAAAACCGAAGCCACGGCCCAAAAAGAAAACGTTTTTAAACATCACCGTCAGCCGCCAAACATTTCCACAGATAAAACTGGCGACATTGTTGCGTCAGATGAGGCTAGTGGAAAGGCCGAGACTGCGTCGACAGTTCCGATTGATAGTGACCCGGAGCCTGCTGATGTCGAAGATGAAATTCAGGCCGACATCAATACTGAAACGACCGAACCTGAGGAAGTGGTTGCGAAGGAACACGCAGAGCGCCAGCTAGTTGAGCCGCAGTCCCGATCCCATTCGACAGCCAGTTTAGTCTTCGGCGGAATTATTGCGGGAGCAGTCGGCTTTCTTGCAGCGACGGTTGTCCCGAGCAACCGGAACAATCAGGCTAACCCCAACGAGGCCGCTTTTTCGGCTGCGCTGGACGCTCAATCAACGCAAATTACCGAGCTCAGCGATCAAGTGGGAATTCTCGGAAATGAGATCGCCGAGGCAATTGATGCTGATCCGTTGCCCCTCCAAGTCACTGAATTGAATGAGCGTGTAGAGGAGCTTGCGCCCCGCATAAATCAACTTGGTTCGCAGCTAGAATTATTTGCCACCCGTCTTGAGGCACTAGAGGCACGTCCGGTTATAAGTGTGCCGGACGGAGGCGATGCTATGGCAGCGCAACTAGATTCTTTCCGGTCAGAGCTGGATACAATGACTGCGGCGGCCGCAAAAGAGATTGAAGAAGCAAACGCGCGCGCCGCCGAAATCGAAGCCGAAGCTGCCGTAGTTGAGGCAAGCGCCCAGCGCCGGGCTGCATTGGCAGAAATCGACATTGCGCTGGAAATCGGCGCGCCCTTTGCGAATTCTTTGACAAAGCTGGATGAAGTGCCGGACGATCTTGCCGTAATCGCGGGCGAGGGGGCGCCAACACATGCGTCGCTTCGGGCGGCGTTTCCAGCACTGGCCCGCGCTGCTTTGAGTACAGCGCAGATAGCGCCGGAAAGCGCAGGTGCGGGACAGCGATTGGCGACGTTTCTTCGCCGCCAAACAGGCGCTCGATCGCTTTCCGCGCGCGACGGAGATGACGTCGATGCAATTCTTTCCCGTGCGGAGGCAATGTTGCATAACCGCGAGCTGACAGAAGCATTAGGCGAACTTGCGGCACTGCCAGAAGGCGCCCGCGCACCCTTCGCCGACTGGATCACGCTGGCGGAATCACGAGTTGCCGCGGTGACCGCGTTTGCGTCAATATCTGAAGACGTCAATTAAGGAAGACTCAATATGCTTTGGTCCCTGTTAAAGATCTTCCTATTTGTCGTGTCGGTTGCCGCCGCCGCCTGGGGCGCGGGCATTTTGCTCGAGGCCGACGGCGGAGTCCAAGTTGCAATTTCGGACACGGAATTCACTCTCGGACCGTTGGTTTCTGTTATCGCACTTGTGGTGTTGGTGTTGGCGGTTTGGTTGCTTCTCAAAATCGTTGGGCTTGTTGTTGCCTTCCTTCGGTTTCTAAATGGCGACGAAACGGCAATTACGCGCTTTTTCGCTCGCAACCGCGAGCGTCGCGGATACGATGCGCTTGCTGAAGGCATGATGGCCCTAGCTTCCGGAGAAGGTCGTTTGGCGCTGGCGAAGGCGGCCAAGGCCGAGCGATTTCTAAAGCGTCCGGATCTGACCACGCTTCTGACGGCGCAGGCCGCCGAAATGTCCGGTGACAAATCGCGGGCCGAAATTGCCTACAAACGGCTTTTGCAGGACGAAAGAACCCGATTTGTGGGCGTTCGCGGCATCATGCATCAGAAGCTGCGCGACGGAGATACGGAAATCGCACTGAAGTTGGCAGAAAAGGCGTTCGCAATAAAACCAAAGCACGAAGACACCCAAGACGCATTGCTTACCCTTCAGGCCGGTGCGGGCGACTGGTCAGGTGCCAGGCGAACACTGGGTGCCAAATTACGCCACGGCTCATTGCCTCGCGATGTACACAAAAGGCGCGACGCCGTTTTGGCATTGTGTGAAGCCAGAGAATTTTTCGAAGACGGCAAAGAAAGCGAATCGCGCGAGGCAGCAATCACCGCGAACAGGTTGTCGCCTGATCTGGTGCCGGCAGCAATCATGGCGTCAGACAGTTATGTCGAACAGGGAAAGCCAAAATACGCAGTGCGAGCAATCCGAAAAGCCTGGGAGGCCGCCGCGCATCCGGACCTGGCAGCAGCATTCGCCCGAATTGCGCCAAATGAAAACCCGGATGAACGGATCAAGCGTTTCCGGACCCTCATTAATCTGCACCGGGATCACCCGGAATCGAAAATGCTAGAGGCCGAGCTTCAAATTGCCGCCGAAGATTTTCCAGCGGCGCGAAAGGCGCTGGGCGAACTCGCCGAAACTGATCCAACCGCCCGTTCCCTGACGATCATGGCGGCGATCGAGCGTGGTTCGGGCGCCGATGACGCTGTGGTCAAAGGCTGGCTGGCAAGAGCGCTGAATGCATCCCGAGGCCCGCAATGGGTCTGCGAAAAGTGCCACAAGGCGCACATTGCCTGGCGCCCGGTTTGCGACGGTTGCGAAGGATTCGACACACTTGCGTGGGCTCAGCCGCCGGAAACCGCGGCTGCGATGGTCACCGGTTCCGGGATGCTGCCACTAATCGTGGGTGAAATCGAGGATCGCCCGGATATCATCCCTGATGAAGTGATCGACGAACATACCGTTGAAATTGAAGGCGATAATATATTCGCCGCGCCGGATAATGAGGACGAAACCGACGACGAATCTTCAGAAGCAGATATCACAAAAACAGCCAACGCAGACGCGCCACCGCTAGACTACGAGGTAATTCAGCCGGATGGCGATTCGGGCGACTCAGAGTCAAAAAAAGAAACGACCTAGGGCTATTTTTCCGTGCCAAACCTTGGTAACAGGCCCGCCGGAACGCCGCTGTAGCTCAGCTGGTAGAGCACGTCATTCGTAATGATGGGGTCGGAGGTTCGAGTCCTCTCAGCGGCACCACATTTGTCAGTTACGCAAAATCACGACGCCGATTTTGAATCTCGCTACCCGCCACGAATGTTTCTATTCCGGCAAAGAATTCGTGCGTCGACCGGGATGCGGACTTCTCCAGGAACCGCTGGTTTTTCGGTTTGCTGAAAGGAATCGACTGCCCTTGAGAGACGAATTTTTCCTTGGTTCAGTTTGCGAAGATTTCTAGACCGCTACTTCTTGCCGACAATGTGCGCCCCTTGTCGGGCAAGGTTTCGGATTGATCCCGTCGCAGCGACTTGGCCCTTTTCGTCAAACAGTCTCAGATTCTCGGTTATTTTGCCCAACTCGTACGCGTAGTTGACCATTGCGCCCAGTGACCGGGTCTGCCCAATTTCCGACAGGTCGGCGTTCGTTTGAATCGTATGGATTTGAGCGCCGTTCGAAAGATGAAACCGCGCCACTGGATCCAGAGGCTTGCCCGAGTTTTCCTTTTCGCGCGCCAGATAGTAAGCGGCCAGCTTCTTGATGGCGGTCGTGTCGGCAACATCAACTTCAATTCCGCGGTCGTTTAACCAATGGTTTAGGCCCGGGATAGGCGAAAGGGTTACGAAGTTTGAAATGCCGGGCAACTCAACGGACAAATCTCGTGCTACCTGCTTAATTAATGAGTTGCCAAAGGAAATTCCCGACAGGCCTTTTTGACAATTTGATATGGAGTAAAACACGGCGGTATCTGCAGACCCTTCGTCCAGGACTTCACGCTTGTCCGTCAGCACATCCTGAATGGAAGTCGGAATTCCCTTCGACAGCGCGATTTCGACAAAGATAAGGGGCTCATCGGGCATAGCGGGATGAAAGAAAGCGAAACATCGCCGATCTGCCGGATGCAACCGGCGGCGTAAATCATCCCACGTTTCAATTTCGTGCACTGCTTCATACGCGATAATTTTTTCCAGTATCGACGCTGGGCTGTCCCAGGTAATCTGGCGCAAAACCAGAAAGCCCCGGTTAAACCAAGCGCGCAACATCAGGCAAAAATCAGCGTCCGTTCGAGCCAGATCCGGGTTTTCGCGGACTTTGCCCAGTAGGTCTGCGCGCATGCGAACCAATTCGGCAGTTGCGCCAAGCGGTTGGTTCAGTCGACGCAAAAGCTCGTACCTTTTGGGTTCCGTCGCGCGCGCCAGATCTCGGTAAAGGCTCGGCGATGGATCTTTTCCGTATGCGTCGGCTGCTTTGGTTATCTTTGTCGGGTCCACGTCAAGATCATTGTTCATGTACAGAAAATAATTCGTGCGTTCGTCAGCATCCAACGCGCTGAATCGCGCTAGAATATCCGACGCGATTTGAAGGCTTGCGACTTCTGTTCGTTCACGCAGCAGCTCATCGCTGAGCTTGGCAAGCGAACCTTCTATTTTTGTGCGCCGCAAAATGCGCGGACGCTCCAGAAGCGTGCCCAAAAGCTCACCCAAATAACTCGTGCCCACCATTACATTTTGCCTATCTGAGCTGTGAATTGCCGGTTGATAGACCAACCGAGATATTCAAACTACCTTCGTTGACCAGCCACTTTCGCAATGCATAAGTCCTCGCGCCCGATCTGTGCATTGGATCGTTATCTGCTATCTCGCTCGCTTCTTGCAATGTTGAGGCGCGATAGATGATCAGACCTGTGCCCATCATGTGTTCTCCACTTTCATCCGACATTGGCCCGGCCAGGACAAGTCGCCCGGACTTTTCCAATTCCCGCTGATAGGCTAGGTGATCGGAGAGGTTGGCCTTCACCGCTTCCGGATCATTTCCCGGAGTGGACTGGACCACAAATAGCTCTAGCGCCAACGCTCCACGCTCCCTCGCACTTTCTCTGTAATTCGCCCACGCGACCATCGCTTGACCCTCCCTTTTCACTGTCAAAAATATCGATTTTATTTGACATGTCAAAAAAACATAGGCAAAAAATTATAATATTCAGTTCACGCGGTGAGCAATGAACGCACTAACGGGACAGGAATTAGAGGCGGCGCGAAGCGCGGCCCAGTCAGCCTACCGCGAGTTGAGATCGAATGTCGGGTCCTTGGATGACGACGCAATCGATCTGATACTTCGCGGGGCAAGATCCCATTATGCATGGCGTGACCTGCCAGTTCCCAAAGAATTGCTGCATGCGATCTATGATATAACAGCTGCCGGACCCACTTCGATGAATTCGTGCCCGGCAAGGTATGTCTTTGTGACATCGCCTGAGGGCAAGTCTCGGCTAGCGAATTCGCTGAAGGCAAAGAACATCGAAAAGATGATGGCAGCGCCCGTAACAGCGATTATCGCCTATGACGTTGAGTTTTGGCGAGAGCTGCCTTTTCTTTTCCCGCACGAAGACAGACGGCCGCATTTTGAGGGGAAACCTGACCACAGTGAGGTCACTGCGTTTCGAAATGGAACGTTGCAAGGGGCATACTTCATGATCGCAGCGCGCGCAGTTGGATTGGATGTAGGGGCCATGTCCGGCTTTTCCAACAAAGTTGTGGACCAAGAGTTCTTTGCCGATACTAGCCTACGTTCCAATTTTCTTTGTAACCTGGGTTACGCAGACGAAAACGCGCTGTTTCAGAAACTGCCTCGTTTTGCTTTTGACGATGTTTGCAGTTTTGAGTGAGGTAATCTGATGGCCATCCGACAAAAAACTACCATGACGATTAAAATGTCCGGCAAGGGCACCAGCCATGCGCGCAGCGAGATCTCGTCCAAGGATTTGACGGCGGTAATTGATGAGCCCATCGAACGTGGCGGAAGCAACACTGGATTCTCGCCGACGGAAACTGCCTATGCGTCGCTCATCGGCTGCACCAATGTGATTGGCAACAAGTGTGCCAAGAAACTCGGCGTCGATATCGGACAGCTAAGTTTTGATATGGAAATCGACTTTGATCGGCGCGGCGTGTTGCTGATGGAAGAAGTGGACGTACCGTTCAAGGCGATACGGTTGACTGTCACGTCGGACGGACCAGCATCCGAAGCCGAATTGGTGCGTGTCGGTGCGGAGACAGACAAATTCTGCCCGATCGGCAAGCTTTATCAGCAATCAGGAACAAACCTGACGGTGAATTGGCGTAAGGAATGACCTTCGCCACAAAATGGGAGGACTACAAATGATTGGAACTTACGCCAGACGCGCGGCACTTGGAGTCGCATTGGCTTTTGCAACGGCTCCGGCCTTTGCAGCCGAAACGATTAATGCTGTCGTGATTGATGGCTATCCGGCAAAAGCTTTGTGGGTGAAGGAATTCACCAACTTCTTCATTCCTGAAGTAGACAAACGGCTTGCGGCCAACGGCAACTACGAGATGGGTTGGCAGGAAAGCTACGGCGGTTCGATCGTCAAGCCAAAGGGAGTTCTAGAGGGCATCCAGTTGGGTCTGGGTGACATCGGCATCGTCACGACGATTTTCCACA
Source organism: Boseongicola sp. (assembly GCA_051009475.1). Taxonomy (GTDB): domain Bacteria; phylum Pseudomonadota; class Alphaproteobacteria; order Rhodobacterales; family Rhodobacteraceae; genus CAXMNX01. The sequence continues at coordinate 3,456 of JBPCWO010000085.1, read as the reverse complement.
GCTCCAAATTGCCGAGCCAGGCGATATCCGCCGTAACGCCATTTATTGCGGCTGATGCGCGCGCGGTCGCCAAAGCGGTTGACGAGATCGCCAAGGAATACCCGGCGATGCAAAATGAGTTTGCGGCCCAGAACCAAGTTTATCTGGCGACTGGAGTTGTGCTGGACACCTACCAGTTGTTCTCCAAGAACCCGATCAACTCGCTGGCCGATGTTGAAGGAGGCAAAGTTGCTGGCGCAGGCATGAACTTACGGTATCTCGAAGGCATCAATGGTGCGGCCGGCGTGCGTGGTGGTCTGACCGACTTCTACAACATGCTGCAAACCGGGATGGTCGATCACGCCATGCTGTGGCCCGAAGCTGCCAAGACTTATAAAATCAATGAGGTGGCACCATACATGCTCCGCGTTGATCTAGGTGCAGTGAACTCCAAAACGATTACGGTGAACAAAGACTACTGGGACGGTCTGCCGGCTGAAGTGCAAGACGTATTGAAAGAAGTGGCCGTTGCCTATCGTGATCATGTTGCCGGCATTGCCATGGACCGCGCACAAGCCAGCCGTGACGCTTATGTTGCAGCGGGTGGAACTATCGTTGAAATCGACCCTGCCGAGCGTGCTGCTTGGGCCAACGCGATGCCAAACATCGCAGTGGAGTGGGCTGCCAACCTTGATGGCAATGGCGAACAGGGAACTGAAATGTTGCGCACCTATATGGGCAAGCTTGCGGATGCTGGTTTCACTCCGGTTCGTGATTGGACGGCAGAACTAACAAACTAGACAAGGGTTAATTCCCCGGGATGCAAGCGCTTGTCGCCATTCGAAAACTGGCCAACGGCATCGCAATATCCGCGAATGTCGTTGGCACTTTGGTTGTTCTGGTGCTTGTCGTCGTCGTTAACTTCGACGTGGTGGCTCGTGGTGTTTTCAATGCTCCGTTCTTAGGAGCAGTCGAAGTTGTACAATTCTCAATGGTTCTGATTGTTTTCCTACAGCTTCCTGACGTTGTGCGGGTTGATCGACTGACCGCATCGGACGGGTTTTTGATTGTGATAGGAAAACGATTCCCGCACTTTACCTCTGGGTTGCGCAGGGCGATCAATGCGCTGGCCGCCGTATTTATGGGGTTAGTAGCGGTGGCGATTTATCCACAGTTTATTGAGATGTGGCACAGCAACGATTATTTCGGCGTGCCCGGCGTTTTCACCGCACCTTGGTGGCCAGTAAAGTTGGTTATCCTGCTTAGTGCGGGGCTTTGCACCATATTGTTTGCACTGAAAGTCTTCATACCGACGCAGGGCATCAAGCTGGTCCGGATTATGCCAGAATTTGAGGACTCAACCGAATGACGCCACTTGAGATCGGTTTGATTTCGGTGGTTGCAATCATCGTGCTGATTTATATCGGCGTCTACATCCCAATCGCGCTGGGCGTTGTGTCGTTCGTGTCAATCTGGCTGATGCGGGACAATTTCACACTGGCAATGAACCTGGTGAAAATCGCGATTGGCGATAGCGCGATGGAATATACGTTCGCCACGATTCCACTTTTTACCTTTATGGGACTAATCGTGTCAAAGGCCGGCCTGGGCCGTGACGTCTATGAAGTGATGAGCACCGGATTCAGACGCGTCAAAGGCGGCATTGGTATGGCGACCGTCGGAGCCAACGCCGTTTTTGCTGCTGTTACCGGATCTTCGATCGCTTCCGCATCGGTATTTTCAAAAGTGTCCGTGCCACAAATGCTTGGCCACGACTATAACCCACGCTTTGCCGTGGGTGTGGTTGCCGGCTCATCTGTTCTTGGGATGATCATCCCACCTTCAGCCATGCTAATCATCTACAGTTTCGTAGCAGAACAATCCGTTGGCGACATGTTTCTTGCTGGCGTTGTTCCGGGCATCATACTGACCATTGCTTATATAGGCGCCATCTGGATCATGGGTCGCCTGACCCCGGGGTTTATCGGTGGGCGCCCGGCAGAAGATTACGAGCAAATGGCGTGGGGAGAGATCGCCTCAAAGACACTACCGATTCTGGGTTTGATCCTGGTGGTGCTAGGTGGAATTTATACCGGCTGGCTTTCACCGGTTGAGGCAGGCGCCGCCGGCTCTTTTGTGGCTCTGATCATTGCAATCGCGCGCCGGTCGATGTCGCTGACTGCCTTTTGGGAGGCGTTGCTTGAAACCGGGCACATCACGGCATTTTTGCTATTCTTAATCACGGCGGCCTCGATTTATAGCCGAATGTTGGGCTTGGCCGGTGTGCCCAACCAACTCGGCGATCTTCTGGCAAACAGTCAGGCGAGCTTTTTCACAATCATGGTGCTTTACATCATATTGATGCTGTTTCTCGGCACACTCCTGGATACCGCTTCGATCATCTTGATTGTTGTGCCGCTTTTTCTTCCTTTGATCGAACCGATGGGTCTTAGTCTTGTCTGGTTCGGGATCGTAACCGTTGTAGGTGCCGAAATTGGATTGCTGACACCACCACTCGGCATCTCATGCTTTGTTATCAAAGCGACATTGAACGACGACCGTATCAGCTTGAAGGATGTGTTCCTCGGCGCGCTGCCATTCGCTGCTGTTATGCTGGCAGTACTGATCCTACTAATACGGTTCCCATCCCTTAGCCTTGCCATTCTGAATTAGGAGCGGCGCAAATGCGCAAAGTCACCAAAGACAATATTACGGATGTATTCGCGGATTATTTTGGTGCGGATACCGACCCGAGGGTTCGGGAAGTGCTTACCGGGCTTGCCCGGCATCTGCATGATTTTACCCGCGAAGTGAATCTGACCCATGACGAATGGCGGAAGGGTTTGGAGTTTCTTGAATGGGCTGGCCGCATCACCAGTCCGGAGCGAAATGAATTCGTTCTTTTGTCAGACGTTCTGGGCCTGTCTTCACTGGTTGACATGATCCAGTCGGTGCCAGGAACTACAAGTTCCTCGGCGTTAGGACCGTTTCACGTCTCGAATCCACCGCCGCTGGCTGTCGGTGGAGACATGAAACGAAATTTCGATGGTCAGGTCCTTTTGGTAGAAGGTCATGTGCGTGATCAGCAGGGCAACCAGGTTGCCGATGCCACGATTGATATTTGGCAGACAGCGCCAAACGGCATGTATTCCAGCCAGGACCCGGATCAGGACATACATTCTTTCCATGCGTTGATGACGACGAGAGAGGATGGCCGCTATGCCTTCACGACGGTGCGACCTGTGGAATACACGGTTCCCAATGATGGCCCGGTCGGCCAAATACTTGACGCCGCCGGCCGGCATCCCTGGCGTCCATCGCATCTGCATTTCATCGTGAAAGCAGATGGATTCAAGTCGCTGGTAACCGAGGTCTTCCCGGATGACGATCCTTACTTGGACCAGGACACGGTTTTTGGCGTTCGCGACGATTTGATAATGACCTATGTCGAACAACCTGCCGGAACGTTCCCTGATG
>JBPCWO010000084.1:0-13796 GCA_051009475.1 Boseongicola sp. | reverse complement strand
TCGTTGGGTCGTCTTCAACCAGAAGAACGCGCATTTCACTTCTCCGAAGTCATTCCTTCACATGTCTTAAGCTGCCGTTCATTAGTTAATTGCAGGTTACCAGTGAGGATTTTTGCATAACAACCTAGGGTTGTCTATAGCGTTGAACCGAAGTCGCTTTTAACGCTACTTCTCAATGGCGCTCAACCAATGCGTGCCAAGCATCGAATTCTTCGTCGGAAAGATTATAGTGCTTCAGGGCGTCTTCGCGTGAAATGAGACCACATATCACCGCGCGAACGACGGCCGCTTTGCGGCTCGCAACCCACCGCCGTGTTCTTGCATCCGGAAGATCCGCGCGGGTCATAACAGTGCCGTCGGCAAGCGTGACGGCACGCGGCCCGTTCACTTTCTTCAGATACATTGCGGCTTTCCTTGAATGTGTCTTGCCGGCAATTTGCCAAAGAGCGATTAAAAGGCCGTGAAGGCAGGCCTTGTGAGTAGATAGGATTTACCTATATTTCTGCCGTTCTCCTGGAATGACGAACTGCACCAAATGCCACTCGACCGCGCAAATAATCTAAACTCACTCGGATTTCCGAAGCCGCCTTCGGAAACACGTGTTGTCGTGGCCATGTCCGGCGGTGTTGACAGCTCTGTTGTCGCCGCGGAACTGGCACGTGAAGGCTATGATGTCGTAGGGGTGACGTTACAACTCTATGACCATGGTGCTGCCTTGGCCAAAAAGGGGGCGTGCTGCGCTGGCATCGATATCCACGATGCACGACGCGTCGCCGAAGATATGGGTTTCCCGCACTATGTTCTCGACTACGAAAACATATTTCGGGATGCGGTCATTGACGAATTCGCGGACAGTTATCTTGCCGGTGCAACGCCTGTGCCGTGTATTCGCTGCAATGAGCGCGTAAAATTCAAAGACTTGCTGGAAACGGCCAAGGATCTTGATGCCGACTGCATGGCGACAGGACACTACATCCAACGCAAAACTGGGCAATCCGGCCCTGAACTTCATCAAGCTGCAGATCCAGCGCGAGATCAAAGCTATTTTCTATTTACAACGACGCCAGAACAATTGGCGTTTTTGCGTTTTCCGCTGGGACACCTGGTGTCAAAATCCGAAACCCGGGCGCTTGCGTCGCGCCACGGGCTGAGCGTTGCTGAAAAGCCCGACAGCCAGGACATCTGTTTTGTCCCCGACGGGAATTACGCCGGCGTTATAGAAAAACTCCGCCCCGGTGCCGCCGAGGCGGGCGAGATTGTTCATGTCGATGGACGTATTCTCGGTCAACACAACGGCGTTATTCATTACACCGTCGGACAACGGCGCGGTCTTGGCATCGGTGGATTGGAAGACCCGCTTTATGTCGTGAAACTCGACGTTGAAAACCGTCGTGTCGTTGTTGGACCAAAAGACTTACTTGCAACCCGCATCGTGCCGGTGCGCGAGATTAATTGGCTTGGTGATGCGTCGCTGATGTCAAAGTCTGAGTGGGCGCTGTCTGTAAAAGTCCGTTCCACCCGGCCACCAACCGAAGCCATCGTGCGTCCGGTTTCGGATACCGAGGCCGAAATAGAGCTTGTCACACCCGAGGAAGGTGTTTCGCCAGGCCAGGCCTGTGTATTCTATGAATCCGATGGAACCCGCGTTTATGGCGGCGGATGGATTTGGCGAGGATACTAATGGTCCTGGTGGTCATCATCGGATTGATCGGCTAGTCCGTCCAAAACCGCCTGCGCTGCTCGCAAACCAGGTGGCTCGTCTCCCTGGCCCAGCTTTTGCATAGTTTCCGCCATCGCCTTGATCTGATCGTCCCGCGCATTGTCGTTTGTCAGTAGCAATCCCAACGCGTCGGCAATGGCTTGTGGCTTGCAGTCGGGTCCAAGAAATTCCGGCACTGCATTCCGGCCTGTAACCAGATTGACCAGTGTCACCGTATCGACCTTTGCCATCCGGGACATGACCTGCCAACTTAGCCAGTTCATATCGTAAGCCACGACCATCGGCGTCCCGTTTGCCGCCAGTTCAAGCGACACTGTTCCCGAAGCAGCAATTGCCACGTTCGCAGCCCGGAATGCCGCCCGCTTTTGTTCCCCGGCGGCATCCACATCTCGTCCATCAATGACGAATGGGTTACCAGGCCAGCCCTTCACCGCGTCGATAACTCTGGATGCAACTGGGGCAGCAGCCGGTACAACCACTCGCGCATCAGGGTGTCGAGCAATAATCGGACGCAGTGCCTCACCGAAGATGGGTGCAAGTCGACCCACTTCGGCGTGTCGCGAACCCGGAAGAACAAGGACAATTGGCGAATTCCCAACGTTCAGTTCACTCCGAAATGCCTCGACATCTGTATCGCTGGCAACGGTCTCTGAGACAACCGGATGCCCGACAAAGTCGCAACGCATTCCTTCCGTTTCCATGTAAGCCGGTTCAAAAGGCAATAGCGCCAAAACTTGATCAATATAGGCGCTCATTTTCTTCGCCCGCCCTGATCGCCAGGCCCAGACAGAAGGTGCAACGTAATGAACCGTTCGTACGCGTGATTGGGATTTCACTAAACGGGCCAGACGAAGCGAGAAATCGGGCGAGTCTATAGTGATCAACGCATCTGGGCCCCACTTGTCGGCGTCCCGAGCTGTATCATTCAATCGCCGCCTGAGATCTGCGTAACGCGGCAACACTTCGGCTATGCCCATGACGCTAAGCTCGTCCATCGGAAAAATGCTTTCCATGCCCTGGACTTGCATCAATGGTCCGGCAACGCCGCGAAACTCGATGTCCGAATGAAGAGACTTCAGGCCGGCGATCAGCGCCGCTCCAAGTTTATCGCCCGATGCCTCGCCTGCCAGAAGGAAAAACTTCATCTGGCAAAGTGCGCAGACTGCCTCAAAGACAACTGCAAGCCTCTGAAAATATAGGAAATCATAACCGTCGAGCCCAGATAAACATCCCCGCGGCATCAGCGCGGCGGATTGATTCATCTCGGTCGAGCAGCATGACGCCGCCCGCTTCGATTGCAATTCCACTTAAGCCAGCGGCAGCCGCTGCGTCGACAGTCTCGGGCCCAATCACGGGAAAATCTATTCGCCGATCCTGACCTGGTTTTGGGGCTTTGTAGAGCAAGCCCCCCCGGCCATCTGGGCGCATCGTGAGCGTTTGGAGCATCCAATCAGTTCCAAAGCCAGCCTCAAGTGCCAAGACTTGGCCCATGTGAACAACGCAGGATTGTCCTACGTCCAGTGGTCCAAGAGCATTTAATACAGCCACCGCGCGGATCGCCTCTTCATCGTCATCGCGGGTCGGAGAGATATCAGTTTGCGCGCCCGCCTCCGGCAGTAAGTTTGGTGCAATATCCTGTGCCGCGCGTATCACAAAGCCTGCCTCCTCGAACAAAAGCAGAAGCGTCCGGAGCGCACCATCGTCGCCCTTCTGTGCCGCACCTACAATCCGTTCAACAAATTGTAGGCTGGCATCATCGACGCGTGTTGGGTCAAATCCCGGACGGCGCACAGCACCAGCAAAGCAAACTTCCGATACACCGCGGTCATGCAGCGCCGAAAAGAACGACGCAATTCGTTCAAGTTTGAAATCAAATTCGGGCGTCAAGCCATCGGGTTGATAACCTGCAACATTGGTCACAATGACCGGGGCTGCAGCCGCCGCTGCGACCTGCGCCGGCAATCGTCCCTGTCCGGCAATCAGCGCTAGCATATCAACGCTCCGGTGTCAGAAACGAGCGATCCGACACTCCAAGCACGAATTCTACGATTTCCTTAACATAGGCGCTTTCGGTTTCATCCCCTAAGCGTCGAACACGGTCCTGAAATGCGCCCTCTCCCTGCGCCAACATCTGAAATGCTGCGCGAAGCGCTGTAATATCGCTTCGCTCGACACCTTTACGTTTGAGGCCAACCAGATTTAGCCCATCGAGTGTGCCGCGCGGGCCTTGAACCAAGCCATGCGGTATGACGTCATTCGTCACCATTGTCACCGCACCAATGATCGCCCCTTTGCCGATACGGACCCACTGGTGAACGCCTGAAAGCCCGCCAATGATTACTTCGTCCTCAATTACACAGTGGCCGGCAATCGCACCTTGATTGGCAACTATAACCCGATCCCCAACTAAGGCGTCGTGGGCCACGTGCGCGCCTGTCATGAACAGACAATCGTCGCCAACAGTCGTCACGCCGCCACCGCCTGCAGTGCCAGTATTAAACGTGACACCCTCGCGAATTCGATTGCGTTTGCCGACTACCAGCCGAGTCGCCTCACCTTTGAATTTCAGATCTTGTGGAATTTCTCCGATGACCGCACCGGGAAATATTACCGTCTCGTCGCCGATCTCAGTCCTACCTGTGACAACTACATGCGATTTTATGTCCACCCCGTCGCCTAGTTCCACATCTGGACCAATTACAGAAAACGGACCGACGCTCGTTTCAGCACCGACAACTGCACCGGGTTCCACCACTGCAAACTCATGAATCTTTGCGGTTGGATCAATGCTCACTTCGGCAAATCCATCATCGCGGTGAATTCACACTCGCAGGCCACTTGTCCTTCGACGGTCGCACGACCTCTGAATTTCCAGACTTTGCCTCCGCCGCGCAATGTCTCGAGCTCCATTCTGACGGTATCGCCAGGGCCAACTTTGCGCCGAAACTTCGCGCTTTCAATGGCCATGAAATAAACGCCAAAATTCTTGTCGGCCAAATCAAGACCAACGCCTACAATCACGGCAGCCGTTTGCGCCATAGCTTCGACCATCAATACACCGGGGAACACTGGCATGTCCGGAAAGTGACCCTGAAACTGCGGCTCGTTCATCGTGACATTCTTTATGCCAACGCCTCGCGAAGTCCCGTCGATTTCAACCACTCGGTCGACAAGCAAAAACGGATAGCGGTGTGGAATAATCCGCTGAATGAGATCTATGTCGGCGCCTTCAAGCGTCTCAGTCATTTGAGAATTCCTCTGCCCGTATACAGACGGTTACCAAGCTGATGCCGGTGCAGCAAGTTGGTCACGCCTACTCACTTTCCTCAGTCGCTGCGTTAATCCGGACGATTGCCTCGTCCGTGATGTCGATCCTATCGGCCGAAAGGAAAACGTCCCGGCGGTCTAAAACGACCAATGCGCCTCTTTCGCGAACGATACCCGAAATTATCCCCGCAACGCCGGAAAGAAACTGCTGACGTGCGGTCTCGCTTTCTTGAGTTATCTCACGTGCTTTTTCGTCCTGCTCAGCTCTTATCCGCTGAACATCAACATCGAATTCATCGGCCAACGCACGGAATTCATCGGGCGGCAAAGACGGGCGCTGTTCAGTTAGTGCACGCTCACGATCAATTAGTGCAGCTTCAATGCGGGAATTTTCTTCGCCCAACGCTGCTGTCTTTTCTTCCAATTCAGCATTTACCGTTTCTCCCGAAAGCGTTTCAGCAAACAGCCGGTCCTGATCGATTGTTAGAATTGGCGGCGGAAGACTCAGTGATCCGTCCTGTCCCGCCGCGGGCGAACCCAAACAAAGTCCCGCCACAGCAATCAAGGAGACGACGAGCCGACCAGCGGACATCAAAACTCCGTTGAAATTGTAATATCGAACGACTGTTCCTCGTCCAGCGGGTTATCCTTGATTGGTGTGGCGAAGTTCAGGCGCAACGGACCGACAGGCGTGGTCCAAAAAATTGAAAAGCCGATTGAAGAGCGTAGTTCAAACCCGTCATCTACAACTGCAACACCCGCAGTGTCATCCAAATCCCAAAGCGAACCGAAATCCAAAAAGACACCACCAGTTATTCCGTACTCTTCTGGTAGCCCCAACGGAAAGTCAGCTTCGAATCGCGCCGAAATAAATTTGTTACCACCAAGAACGTCTGAGATGACCGCGCCGGTGTCTCTGGGTCCGACCCCTCGCGAACTAAACCCTCTCAACTGATTGGAAGACAAGAAAAACCGGTCGCTCACCCTAGAGCCTCCGCCGCCAATAGACCCAATTATGCCGCCTTCAAGTATTGCCCTGAGTGTCACTTCTTCATTCATGATGTCACGTCGGGCGACAATCATACCCGTTGTTTTGATATACTCAGTATCACCGCCGAGCCCCGCAAACTCTTGCCCAAAAGTGAAGCTAACGCCACGGTTGGGATTCAAACCACCCCTGAGAAGATCAAGTGTGTAGCTATAGCCGACAGAGCTTCGCCAAAGTTCGCCTTCTTCCGCCAGCAGAATCGGCGACGCACCTAGCGAAACGTTGAATACGTCTTCAGAGGCAACCTCGTAAAAAGTAAATAGCCGACCATTCTCACTAACTGGAAATCCAAGCGACGGCCTGAACGAACTGACGCGCGTCTCATAGGCGGCTGAATCAAAATCGGTCGTTAGGTGACGTAGCGCCAGCCCAAACGTCAAATCGTTGCCCAAGAATGCCGGCTCGCGAAACGATAAAATCGAGTCAGAGTTTTCCGCGCCGGATTCAATTCGAACAGACACCGCCTGACCGCGCCCCAGAAAATTGCGTTCCGAGAATCCAATGCTCAGTGCAACACCGGTGTCAGTTGAATAAGATCCACCGAAAGTCAGCGAACCAGTCGGTTGCTCCTCGACATCAACGTCCACAATGACCTGATCCGAAGTAGAACCTTCGCGGGTTTCGACTTCGGCAGTGGCAAAGAAACCCAAAGCCCTTATGCGTTCAGCAGAATTTCGGATCTCGCGTGGATTAAAGGGATCGCCTTCAACAGTATCAAACTGCCGACGGATAACGCGATCGAGCGTTGTTGCATTTCCTTCAACATCAATCCGCTCAACAAAAACCCTCGGACCACGAACCAGCGCAAATTCCACGTCCAGCGTCAGATCGCGGTCGTTTCTCGTAATCCTCGGATCTGCCCGAAGAAAGTCAAAGCCTTGCTGAAGCGCCAATCGCTCCAGTCTGGCGATTTGTTCTTCGACCCTGGCAGGGTTCCAGGTTTCTCCAGACCGTAATCGAACTGCCTTGCTATACTCAGCGATGTCGAGTTCTGAAAACTCCGAAGTTACCGAGATAGCGCCAACGCTGAATTGCTGACCTTCTCGAATATTAAATGTCACGAAACTGGCGTCACGCTCACGCGAAAACTCTGTTGTCACATCCAGAACTTGAAAATCGACGTACCCGCGCGAATTGTAAAAATCCCTTAGTGCCTGGCGGTCAAATGCAATGCGTTCGGGCGCAAATGTATCGGCACGGATCAGGGCACGCAGAAAACCAGCCTGCTTGGTATCAATCGCGCGGCGCAGACGACGGTCGGAATAGTCCCTGTTACCAACAAAGCTGACTCGCTCGTTTTCAACATTCCGTGCCTCGGCCACCTCAAATACCAAATCCACCCGATTGTCGGATCGTCGGATGATCTTAGGTGTCACGGTCGCGCCCAACCGGGACTCGGCCGCATATGCCTGTGCGATTAGAGACGCGTCTGCCTCGGCCACCGTCGGTGAATACACACGACGTGGTTGCGAAGTAAGAAAAGTCATCAATTGTTCATCTGAAAGTCGATCGTTCCCTTCAATATTGATCCGGTTGATCGTAGGTCTTTCAACGACGACAAACCGTAATCCGCCGCCAGTTTGCACCGCATCGACCGTTTCGAATAATCCTGAATTGAAAATCTGCTGAACAGCATCGTTGATCTGCGCATCAGATGCGACCGCGCCGCGCTCTAAATCCGCAAGGCTGATGATAGTCGAAGCTGGAATGCGCACGTTGCCTTCGACCGAAATCGAATTCACGCGTGTTTGCGCGATGGCGGGTTCCAAAAAGATCCCAAAAATCAAGCAAAACGCAAGCGCAGCCGTCGCACGGCGAATTACTCTGAAAGAGCCAGCCCCAACCATATTCCCTCGCCCGCGTTCTCCGCTCATTAGGAGTTGTGAGTAAAGGGATTCTAGGGGGGTGTCAAAAACTCGAAACCGCCCTGGAGGGCGGCTTCGCTAGAGTGTATTGAGTTAACCCGGCTTAGCCAGGTGCGCCGATATATGCTGCCAGGAAAAGCGCGCCACCAAGCGCTAAAATTGAGATCAAGCGACTGAGGTTTAGCTCGATCAACAATTCAAGGCCCTTTAATCTGGTCTGAAGTGCCCGCATATCGGTCATCTGTCCTTTAAGATGCCTCCGGATTACTGATCAATTGTGGCTGAAATGCGGCTTGGCAGCGGCGTTCAAACGGATTTTCAGCGCCTGTGTTCAAGTCAGGGGCAGAATATATCGTTGGTTACTGCAAACAGCATCAGCGCTAGCATTATCGTAAGCCCACCTGCCATCAGATATTTTAGAGCTTGATCACTTGGCGGGCGGCCAAATGCGGCCTCAAAAGCATAAAATACCAGATGCCCGCCGTCGAGAATTGGAATTGGAAAAAGGTTCAGCATCCCAACAGCTGTTGAAAGCACGGCAATAAACCACAGGAATGTCAGCCAGCCTTGGCTTGCGGCTTGACCGGACACCTCAGCAATGCCAATCGGTCCGGATATGTTGCAGGTCGAAATCTTGCCCGCAATCATATGATACAGCCCGGAAATCGATGACTTGGTAATGTACACGATTTGCTCAGCGCCGTACGACAGCGCCACGCCAATACCCGGTGTTTCGGTTGCTGGCTCAAAGATCAATCCACCACCAAGACCGATCATAAAGTGTGTTTCGAATCCGCCGTCGGGCAATGGGATATCCATACGCCTGGGCGTCAACTCGAACGACTTCGTCTCGCCTGAACGCCAGACTTCTAGGGATATCGCCTCGCCGCCTGATGCGCGAACCAGATCGCGAAGCTGATCAAAATCAAAAATTGAAGTTCCGTCGATTGCGGTAACAACATCACCATCTAGAAGTCCGGCTTGCTCTGCTGCCGATCCCGGCGAAACCGTCGTCGCAAGGGCGGGATAAAGCCAAGGACCTTCTACTGTGATTTCGACATCGTTGCGCCGAACAGTGTATTCAAGCGACTTCTTGGCGTCCAAAGACAGGCCGAAATCTGCAAATTCATCTATTGCCGGAACGTCTCTTCCATCAATTTTCAAAAGCACATCGCCCGGTTGCAGCTCTTGGGCTACAGATGGAACCGGGCGCAGCTTTTCAACCGTTATCGGGTCGCTTGCGACGCCGCGCGCCATAAGCAGCAGCGCAAATACAATTAGCGACAGAACGAAATTAAATATCGGACCCGCTGCAACCGTCAGTGTTCTCGCCCACAACGGCGCTCCATGCATGGTCGAGCGGCGTTCTTCTTCGCTCAGGCCCGACATTGCCTCGGCATCCTTGCCCGAAGCGGCATTCGCGTCCCCGCGGAACTTTACAAATCCGCCAAAAGGTAACGCCGCAATCTGCCATTTGGTGCCATGTCGGTCGTGTCGGCTGTATAAGACCGGCCCGAAACCAAGTGAAAAAACATCGGACTTAATACCGGTCCAGCGCCCGACGATGTAATGGCCGAATTCGTGAACAGCGACAATAATTAGCAGCGCAAGAACAAAAAACGTAATCGTCCACGCGAAATTACCAAACGTAGGAATAAGCCCAGCCAGATCCATAATATCCCTTATTGTTGTCTTCTTGCGATGGACGCATCGGCCCGTTGTCGTGCCATTTGGTCTACCTCGCGGACTGTATCAAGTGTAATCGCGGCCAAACCGAGACTTTCGCCTGACATATTTTCGATCACATCTTCAACAACTGCAGCCATATCGAGAAACCTGATACGCCCATCAATGAAGCTATCAAGCGCGCGTTCCTTCGCAGCATTGAAGGCAGCACCGGCAAGGCCGCCTTCGTCCATGACCCATCGAGCAAGCCGTAGCGCAGGATAGCGGTTTTCGTCTGGTTTGCGAAATGTCAATTGGCCGATACTCGCTAAATCAAGCCGCTCGACCGGAAGTTTTCTCCGTGCAGGCCAATTTAACGCGTACCCAATCGCATGACGCATGTCGGCAGGACCAACATGCGCCATGAGTGCTCCGTCTTGGAAACCAACCAATGCGTGGATCAGACTTTCCGGATGAATGACTGTTTCAATTTTCTCTGCTTCAATATCAAAAAATTCATGCGTTTCAATAAGTTCAAGTGCCTTATTAAACAGACTGGCACTGTCAATCGTAATCCGCTGCCCCATATCCCAGTTGGGATGCGAGGACGCCTCCGCCGGGGTCGCGTCATTAAGCCGATCGGTCGGCCAATCGCGAAATGCTCCGCCCGACGCCGTGATAACTACCCTTTCAACCGCCTCGATTTCTTCACCTTGAAGTGCCTGAAACACTGCGGAATGTTCGCTATCGACCGGCAGGATTGTGGCCCCGTGGTTATTTGCCGTGGATTTCATCAGCGTCCCGGCCGTAACCAGACTCTCTTTATTGGCCAACGCCAGAGTTGTGCCCTGCTCCAGCGCTTTCAGCCCCGGCGGCAGACCCGCTGCACCAACAATAGCCGACATAATCCAATGCGCTGGGCGGTCGGCCGCTTCACAAAGCGCGGATTCACCGGCCGCGGCTTCAATCCCGCTCCCCATTAGCGCGTCACGAAGCTCGTTCAGGCATTCCTCGTGCGCCGTTACCGCGACATCGGCCCGAAGCTCTTTTGCCTGTTCCGCCAATTTTGAAGTATTGCGCCCACCGGTCAGCGCCACCACACTGAAATCGTCCGGGGTGCGGCGCACCAAGTCGATGGTGTTAGAGCCAATCGATCCGGTTGACCCGAAAATCGATATATCGCGCATTAGATCGGCACCGGTGTCGGCGGAAAATCAATCACCTGTTCAACCAGCAAAAGGAATATAGATGCACCAAGCATGCCATCAAATCGGTCAAACATGCCACCATGTCCGGGCATAATCGCTGAACTGTCCTTGACGCCCATCCTGCGCTTTACCGCGCTTTCTGCGACATCCCCCAATTGCGACGCCATTGATATTGCAATAGAAATTGAAATCAATTCACCGCCAGCCTGCCCATGCCAGACAAATACCGCGCCAACAAGTGCCGCTCCGATCCAGCCCGCAATTGTTCCTGACCAAGTTTTCTTTGGGCTGATCTTGGGCCAGAATTTTGGCCCGCCAATAATGCGCCCGGCAAAGTAGCCCAGAATATCAGTTACGATGACGACAAGCGTGAGCCACGCCATCCAGCCGAATCCGAAATCGTCCCGCAAGACGGTCAGCCCAAAGCCCGCGACAAGGATCACCGCCGAAAAAATCGCATATGTAAACCGGTGGTTTTTCACGAATGCGACGCCCAGCATCGCGGGCATCAACAACAGCGGCAAAGCATAACCGCCGGGCAATGCGGCAGCCAAAAACAGGATCACCGCCGATATGATCGCGATGAGAACAGCCGGTCTGGCCACACCGATCATTCGAAGCAGCTCCCAAAGAATTATGCCCGAGACTACGGCGATAAGAAAATTAAAGGTAAACCCGCCGACCCACATGGCCCAAATTCCGACGACGGCAGCGAGACCGCCTGACACCAGACGCGGAGTCAGATCACCCCATTGCCCGCCCCCGGCTTTACTCATCCAGGCACAGCGCCATATCGGCGTTCACGATTGCAATAGCCACTCAACACCCGCGCAAATTCATCGCGCGTGAAATCAGGCCAGAGTGTATCGACGAATTCATATTCAGAATACGCGGTTTGCCAGAGAAGAAAGTTGGAAATCCTTGCTTCTCCACTGGTGCGGATAACCAGATCTGGGTCGGGCAGCACGTAAGTGTCGAGACGCTGAGCCAGAATTTCCGCATCTACTTTTTCAGGATCTACGCGGCCCGCAGCAACTTCGCGACATAACCGCTGCGCAGCCCGGGTCACCTCGTCCCGTCCGCCATAATTCAACGCCACGGTCAAGTGCACCAAATCATTGTCGCAAGTCAGCAATTCTAACTCGTCCATTAACGCGACAAGCGTTTCGTCCAGCCGAATTCGGTCTCCGATGAACCGAACGCGAACGCCGGATTCAAGCAATTGCTTTGTCTCGCTCATCAGATAGCGCTTGAAAAGCTTCATCAATCCGGAAACTTCGGCCTGGGTGCGTTTCCAGTTCTCAGTCGAAAAGGCAAATATTGTCAGATATTTGACCCCAAGATCCGGGCAGGATTCAACAATTTCACGGACCCGCCTCGCCCCGGCATGATGGCCAAACAGTCGTGGCTTGCCGCGCGCCTGCGCCCAACGACCGTTTCCGTCCATAATGATCGCCACGTGTTCCGGCGAAGTCTTCTTGCGTCTGCCCACTGGGGGTCTCCTCGATAAATGCCCCACCCCGCGGTGTGTTTACACCTGCATTATTTCTTCTTGCTTACTCTCAAGCGCCGTATCGATTTTTTCGATTGATGTGTCGGTCAGCTCTTGAACTTCGGTCTCCCAAAACTTCTGGTCATCTTCAGACATGCCATCGGCCTTGGCCTTTTTGATCTGATCCATTCCGTCACGGCGAACATTTCGGATCGCAATGCGTGCATTCTCGGCATAAGTGCCCGCAACTTTTGACAGCTCCCTGCGGCGCTCTTCGTTAAGCTCGGGTATCGGAAGCCGAATAATCGTGCCGTCGACAATCGGATTGATACCAAGACCACTTTCACGAAGCGCTTTTTCGACTTTTCCGGTCAGACCCTTGTCCCAAACATTCACAGTAATCATCCGCGGATCCGGTACATTAACCGTCGCAACCTGATTAATCGGTGTCACAGCGCCATAGGCGTCCACCATCACAGGCTCAAGCATAGACGCCGATGCACGGCCGGTTCGAAGCGTTAAAAACTCCTGTCGAAGCGCCGTCATTGCACCGGTCATTCGGCGCTCAAGGTCATCAAGGTCAATCTCAATTTCGTCTGCCATGACCGTCACTCTAATCTGGGCGTTGCCGGTTTTCGCCGCTCTCAGCCTCTATAGCGTTAGTCAATCCGCGTTGTATAGGGCAAGGCTTGGGCGCCCGTGTGCAGATACCGTGCACGTAAATTCATCTTTTCAAAGAAATTCCGAAGAACCGAACAAGGCTGGAGTGGAGCCTTAGTCCTGAACGATCGTGTATGTACCTTCACCGCCAAGAATGCCGCGGAATCCGCCAGGTTCATCAAGTGAAAACACAATGATCGGCAAGCGATTGTCACGCGCGAGCGCAATGGCGCTCGCATCCATCACACCGAGGTGCTTGGCCAGCACTTCGTCGTAAGTGACATTGTCATATCGCTTTGCGTCTTCGTGCTTGGCCGGATCTTTGTCATAGACGCCATCGACTTTGGTACCTTTTAAAATTGCCTCGCAAGACATCTCGCTCGCACGCAGCGTCGCCGCCGTATCTGTCGTGAAATACGGGTTCCCGGTTCCAGCCGCGAAGATGCACACCCGCTTCTTCTCCAAATGTCGAACCGCGCGACGTCGAATGTAAGGCTCCGCGACCTCATCCATTCGAATGGCCGAAATGACCCTCGTGTGCACACCAAGTCCTTCAAGCGCAGATTGCATTGCCAGCGCATTCATCACAGTTGCCAACATTCCCATGTAGTCTGCAGTCGTCCGTTCCATTCCCTGCGCGCTGCCTTGAAGACCGCGGAAAATATTACCCCCGCCTATGACCATGCAGATTTCGACTCCGAGTTCGTGCACGATCTGCACTTCCTCTGCGATCCGCGCGACGGTTGGCGGATGAAGCCCATACCCCTGATCCCCCATCAGCGCCTCGCCCGAAATTTTCAAAAGCACGCGGGCATAGGCAGGTTGGGTATCGGTCATTTTGGGGTCCCTTGATTATTGAGCGCGCATGCTG
>JBPCWO010000083.1:0-9027 GCA_051009475.1 Boseongicola sp. | reverse complement strand
CAGCAGGTCGCTGCGGCTGCGCCGGTTTGCTAGTGCCGCAAGCAACCATGCCGTAACACTCGTCTGACGTGACCGCGGTGCATAAAGCAGGGTCGTTTTCACTTGTGTTGACATGGTATTTCCTTTCGAATCTCTAATGTGTTGATGTCGATTCATCAACGAACTTGATATATATGGCCGAGTCGGGTAGATAATGGAAACGAATGTTTTTGAAGTGACACATCACGGATATTGATATGCCAAGAAATCTTGACCTGACCGCTTTGCGATCCTTTGTTGCAGTCGCCGATATGGGAGGTGTGACCCGCGCAGCCGGCATGCTGAATCTGACCCAATCGGCAGTTTCAATGCAGTTGAAACGGCTGGAAGAATCGCTCGACGTTGCTCTTCTAGATCGTTCCTCGCGCACCATTGGGCTGACGACCGCCGGCGAACAATTACTCGGCAACGCTCGCAAAATGATTTCGGTTAACGATCAGATTTTCAGTCAGATGACCGATGACGCTTATGAAGGTGTTCTCATTCTGGGCGTGCCCCACGACATCATCTATCCGTCGATCCCAAAGGTGCTGCAATTATTCAATGCTGACTATCCAAGAATGCGCGTGCAGCTCTTGTCCTCTTGGACCATTCGTCTGCGCGAGTTGTTCGCCGAAGGAAAATGCGACCTGATCATAACAACCGAGGACTATTGTGATCCCGGAGGCGAAACGCTGACGGAGAAGCCTTTGCGCTGGTATGGTGCGCCCGGAGGCACTGCGTGGCAGCGCCGACCATTACCTCTGGCCTCTGAACCCCACTGTCAGTTTCGCAAATCAATGCAGCTAGAACTGGATCGTGGCGGCATTGCCTGGGAAATGGCGGTTGATTCTGAATCCACGCGAACCATCGAAGCATCCGTGTCGGCTGATCTTGCGATTATGTCGCAGCTTGAAGACGCGGTTGGTCCTCAGCTCGAGTTGGTGCCCCACGGCGGTGCATTGCCGGAATTGGGGTTCAAGCTGATAAATCTCTATGTCTCGGAAGTATCAAAGGGTCATGCAAAAGATCATCTAGTCGATCTCGTCCGCCGAAACTTCCGCGCGCCCCACCTGGCGCTTACAGGGTAATGACGATTTTGCCCGTTGCCTGCCGGTTTCGAAGAATATCAAGGGCTTCCGCCGCCTGATTCAAAGTCAGGACATTGCTTATGTGCGGATTGATGCGGCCTTCGCAAAACCACTTCACAAGAATTTCCAGGCTTTTTGTCGTTGCTTGCGGCTCGAACGCAGAATAGCCGCCCCAGTTCACACCAATCACGTCGATGTTTTTGACCAGCAAGTGATTTGGGCGCAGCGCCGGGAGGTCGCCGCTTGCAAATCCGATCAATATATGACGGCCCTCCGGCAGAACTGATCTGAGAGCGGCTTCACCGTCTGTACCGCCCACGGCATCAAAAACTACGTTTAGTGGTCCGGCGGATATGAGAGCGTGCCGTAAGTCCGAGGTCTTGTCGCTGTCGATCAGGACATCAGCGCCAGCAGCCTCAACCACGTCGAGGCGATTTTGACCGCGAGCAACAGCAATGACGCGCGCACCCAATGCCTTGCCGACCTGTACCGCAGCCAAACCCACGCCGCCGGCGGCGCCCAAAACCGCTAACGTCTCACCTTTCGCAAGTTGGCCGCGCCGTGCCAAGGCAAGGTGCGACGTGCCATAGGCGATTTGAAACGCGGCTCCTACGACGTCGCTCATCGCGTCGGGCAGCCGCAATATCCGATCCGCTTCGGTGACAACATACTCAGCAAGACCGCCGTGGCGGCATTGTGCGGCAACTCGGGTGCCTTTTGTTATTCCAGTGACGCCTTGGCCGATCTCATCGACGAATCCTGCGACCTCCAGGCCTGGAACAAGTGGAAATGATGGCATGTCCTGATACTTGCCTTCGATCATCAGGATATCGGCAAAATTTAAGGCAGTTGCAGAGACTCGAATTCGGACCTGCCCGGCTGCTAGAGCGGGAATCGGAGCCTCAACCAGCGTCGGTGGACTACCAATTTCCTTAAATTCGAGTATGCGCATATATTCCGCTTCTATACCGAACGTGCAACTCGTTTTAAACCAAAACTGCGCCGAAATTCTCGATGAGCCATTTCTGGCCGATGCTACATATCGACACGTTTAAATAGAATCCCACTGAATTTAGTCAACCAAATATCTGAAATGAAAAAAGATTGCCGGTTTGGTAACTTTTTGACCGTAAGACCAGATTGAAAATATCGATAATTCTCGCGACCTGACTAAAAAGACATCTTTTAAAGTTGAATCAAAATGGCGCATGTATAGTCGTGGTTGCAAAGGGAGCTAGCAAATGAAGCACCCAGTTGATGTTCATGTGGGAAAGCGCATCCGTCATCGTCGTTGGATGGTCGGAATGACGCAACAACAGCTTGCTGAGCATGTAGGCATAAAATTTCAGCAGATTCAGAAATACGAAACCGGCATGAATCGGGTTTCGGCTTCGCGTCTTTGGGACATTGCCGAGACATTGACAGTTCCAGTAAGTTTTTTCTTTGATGGAATTGAAACCGATACGTCGGGCGCAACGTCAGAGCGACAGATTCCCGGCGACATACTTGCCGACAAGGAAGCGCTCGAGTTGGTGCGGTCATATTACGCCATTCCCGAAACGCAAAGGCGTCGTCTCTTTGAACTTGCTAGAGTTTTAAGCGACGTTACTTGACCCCGAACTCGGGTCTGTCTACCTCGGCCCCCATGTCATTGGACTTGGGGGTCTTTCTATTTGAGCTATCGCGCACTCAATGACTACTCCGAGTTTTGGTCTGTGGTCGATGCAATGGCAGATGCGGCCCGTATCGAGACATTGAAACACTTTCGGGTGGCCGGACTGATCGCCGAAAGCAAACGGTCGGACTTTGATCCGGTAACAATCGCCGACCGCGCGAGCGAAGCCGCGATGCGCCGCATTCTGGCTGATCGCCGCCCCGACGACGGTATCCTGGGTGAAGAAGAGGCGCCGGTCGCGGGAACATCGGGCCTGACGTGGGTGATTGATCCGATCGACGGCACACGCGGATACATCTCCGGCACGCCGACCTGGGGTGTCTTGATCGCGCTTTCGGACGCGTCCGGTCCAATACTTGGTGTCGTGGATCAGCCGTACATCGGTGAACGTTTCTATGGCGGTCCTGGCCGGGCCGAACTGCTGGGGCCAATGGGGACGAGTGATCTTGCTGTTCGCCAAACGACCACGCTTTCCGAGGCAACACTTTTTTCGACTTTTCCAGAAGTCGGCATCGACGAAGAAGGGGCCGCGTTCAAACGCGTTGCCGACAATGTCCGGCTGACCCGATATGGGCTCGATTGCTACGCCTATGCGCTTCTTGCGGCCGGTCAGGTAGATCTGGTGATCGAAGCCGGGCTGAGCAGCTACGACATCCAAGCGCCGATCGCGGTGATCGAGGCCGCCGGAGGCATCGTCACAAACTGGGAAGGCGGTGCTGTGCACGATGGCGGCCGGGCGCTGGCCGCCGCAACGCCTGAACTTCACAAAGCGGCGCTCTCGCTACTTTCGGCGGATGCAAAATGACTCGTTTCCTACTCAAAAACGCACAAACTATCCTGACAATGGACACTTCCCATTCCGAGCTAAAGGACGCCGACATCCTCATCGAAGAGGGCGTGATCGAAGCAGTCGGCCCGTCGCTTGATAGCCAAGGTGCCGATACGCTCGATCTCAGTGGATGTGTCGTGACCCCCGGTCTGGTGAACACCCATCATCACCTTTACCAAACGCTGACGCGTGCTGTGCCCGATGGGCAAGACGCGCTTCTATTTGGCTGGTTGCAGACGCTTTATCCGATCTGGTCACGGATGGGTCCGGACGATATGCGCATTTCGGCAGCACTGGGGCTGTCAGAGCTTGCACTGTCCGGCTGTGCCACCAGTTCGGATCACCTCTATTTGTTTCCAAACGGCGCGCGGCTTGATGATACGATCGAAGCGGCGGCGGCCGTCGGGATGCGCTTTCATCCGACCCGCGGGTCGATGTCGATCGGAGAAAGTGCAGGCGGCTTGCCGCCCGATTCGCTTGTCGAAGACGAGGCCGCGATCCTTGCCGACTGCCAACGCGTGATCGACGCCTTTCACGACCCCGCGCCGGGCGCGATGGTTCGTGTCGGAATTGCACCTTGCTCGCCCTTCTCGGTTAGCCGCGAGTTGATGCGCGATGCGGCCATTCTCGCACGCGAAACTGGTGTCCGGCTGCACACGCACCTCGCCGAGAACGACGAGGATATAGCCTATTCGCTTGAAATGTTTGGCTGCCGTCCGGGCCAATATGCCGAGGAACTCGGCTGGACAGGCGATGATGTCTGGCACGCTCATTGCGTGAAACTCGATCGTCAAGAAATTGATTTATTTGCAAAAACAGGAACAGGCGTCGCGCATTGTCCGTGCTCGAACTGCCGTCTTGGATCGGGCATCGCACCTGTGCGCCAGATGCGGGACAAAGGCGTTCGCGTTGGCCTTGGCGTCGATGGATCGGCGTCCAACGATATGGCGAACATGATCGGCGAGGCGCGCCAAGCAATGCTACTGCAACGTGTGGCAAACGGTGCCGACGCCATGTCCGCGCGCGAGACGCTGGAAATTGCAACGCGCGGCGGTGCTCAGGTTTTGGGCCGCGAAGATATTGGCCAGATTGCACCAGGATATCGCGCCGACCTTGCGATCTGGGATGTCTCGGGCATCGACAGCGCCGGCAGCTGGGATCCGGCGGCTCTGGTCATTGCCGGGCCGCAACGCGTTCGCGATCTTTTTGTCGAAGGGCGTCGCATTGTCGCAGATGGCCGAATGACGACCATCGATCTAAATGTCGAATTGGCCGCCGGCCGCTGCGCTGTCGAACGCTTGGCTGGCTAACTAAGGCGGCGCCAGCGCGGCGAGCGCGACCACCAGCAGCATCGATCCCGCCATTGCGAAATTGATCAGCCGCTGCTGGCGTTCAGGAAGATCCAGCCGCCGAAGTGTTATCCCCGCCCAGAGCCAAAGAAAGTGGATGGCCGTCCAGATCACATTCAGGATCACCAGTTTCGTGATGATTTCGACAGTCGGTGCTGTAGGCAGAAATGCAAACCCGGTGAAAAGTGCGGTGTTGACCGCATAGGCCTTTGGATTAACCGCCTGCAAAAGGACGCCGCCTTTGATCCCAGGCGGTGCCGTCCGCTCGATAAACGCAAGCTTGGACCCCGCAAAGGCTATACGAAATGCGAGATACCCCAGATAGGCAACGGAAATGACGTAAAACAGCGTTCGGACCCGGCCATCCGCAAGCATCGCCGCAGCAAGTCCTGAGATCACGGCGATGCACACCATGTTCGTTCCCACGAACAACCCCACAAGATAACGACTGCCGTTTCGAAAACCAAACGCGGCGCCGACGCCGGCCAGCGACAAGACACCGGGTCCCGGTGTGATGATCAGAAAAAGGACCGCAAGCGCAAATGTCAGCATCAGGGCACTTATGCGACCGGCTTGCCCATGATCAACACTTCTTTGATCGCCCGGTCATCACCCATCATGATCGTGGGAAAAACCGCCTCCCAGATGGTGTCGGCCCTTGCGGCCCGCTGTGCGATAGCCGGCGTCGACGCCAGATCAATTACGACAAGATCAGCCGCAAGTCCGGGGCGAAGCGCACCCACGCGATCGGCAATCCGTAAGGCTTGCGCGGAACCTTCTGTAGCGAGCCACATCAGTTCTGCAGGATGGAGCGCCCGGCCCCGAAGTTGGGCAATTTCGTAGGCGGCGGCGATAGTTCTCAGCATCGAGAACGACGAACCACCGCCTGTATCGGTGGCCAAGGCAACTGATTGCCCGGCATTTTTTAGACCATCGAGATCAAAAAGCCCCGAACCGATAAACGTGTTCGACGTCGGGCAATGCACCAATGCGGACCCACTGTCGGAAATCTGTGCCTTCTCGCGGTCGGTCAGATAAATCGCGTGGCCGAAAAGTGCGCCGGGGCCGACAAGGCCAGCGACTTCATAGGTATCAAGGTAATCGCGTGCTTCGGGGAAAAGCTCTTTCACCCAAGCAACTTCATCGGTTTGTTCCGAAAGATGCGTCTGCATCGGGCAATCGGGATGCTCGGCCCAGAGCGCGCCCAAGGCTTGTAGCTGTTCTCGCGTCGATGTGGGCGAAAACCGCGGCGTGACGGCATAGATCAGCCGTTCTTTGCCGTGCCATCTTTCAAGCAGTGCTTTGCTATCGTCGTATGCCGATTGCGCCGTATCGCAAAGCCTTTCGGGTGCGTTGCGATCCATACAGGTTTTGCCGCCGATCGCGCACAGGCCTCGTTTTTCCGCTTCCCCGAAGTACGCGTCAACGCTGGCAGGATGGATTGTGCAATAGCTCGCGACAGTCGTCGTGCCGTGGGAAAGGGTTAAATCGAAATAACGCCGTGCTGTCTCTGCTGCATAGTCCGGATCGCCAAATCGCATCTCTTCTGGAAATGTATAGCTGTTTAGCCAGTCGATTAACCGCTTGCCCCAACTCGCGATCATTGCGGTCTGTGGATAGTGAGCATGGGCGTCGATAAAGCCGGGAAAGATCAGCGCATCGCCATGGTCGACTACATCCGCGTCTGGATTGGCGCGGCGCAGTTCATCCGCTGTGCCGACGTCGGCGATGTGTCCTGCCTCAATCAGGATTCCGCCACGGGCGTCGTGGATCGCGGTATCTGGGCCATCCTGAAATGGGTCGCTTTGAAATCGCAGTGTCTGACCGATCAGAAGCGTTTTCTCTGTCATGTGCGCCTTCCTCCGTCACCCACCTAAAATGCTCGAAGCCACTGTTGTCCATGCCTGACATCGCCTAATAGTCCTTCAAATTTTTCGAGGGGGTCACGAAATCCATGGCTGATCAGATCGATACAAAGATAGCCGAAGAGGACGAGACCGAAGACGACTATGCGCTTCGCAACCGGGACGTCGTCGCGGCCATCAATGCTTCAGATGCGGGCGATCGCGCCCGGCTGACCGCGATTCTGGAGCCGCTTCATCCAGCCGACATTGCGGACCTTCTGGAACAGGTCGATTCGGACGATCGGATCGCCATTTTGCAATTGGCCGGAGATTATATCGACGGCGAAATTCTGTCGGAGATCGACGAAGACATCCGAGACGAGGTTGTCGAAACGCTGGAGCCGGACGTTTTGGCCGGGGCGGTTCGCGAGCTGGAATCCGACGATGTCGTGGACATCCTAGAAGACCTCGGCGAACCGCAACAAGGGGCCATCCTAGACGCGCTGGATGTCGGCGACCGCGCCGCTGTCGAACAAGCGCTGAGCTATCCTGAATACTCCGCCGGCCGACTTATGCAGCGCGAAGTTGTCATTGCGCCGGAACACTGGACAGTTGGCAATGCCATCGATCACTTGCGAGAACACGGCGGTCTGCCCGAGCAATTCTATCACGTCGTTATGGTCGACCCGCGCCATCAACCGGTGGCCTATGTAACCCTTGGGCGGCTGATGTCATCCAAGCGTGATACTCAGCTTTCCGCCATAACCGAAGAAAGCTTTCGCACGTTCACAGTGGACGAAGACGAGGGCGACGTCGCCTATGCGTTCAACCAGTATCATCTGATATCAGCCCCGGTAGTCGACCCCGATGGCCGTTTGGTTGGCGTCATTACAATCGACGACGCTATGGTAGTTCTCGACGAAGAACATGAAGAAGACGTTCTGCGCCTCGGCGGTGTCGGTGACGAAAGCCTTTCGAATTCGACGCTCGAAATCGTTCGGCGCCGGTTTCCCTGGTTGGCGGTGAATCTGACAACGGCGATATTCGCCTCTGTCGTCATCTCATTTTTCGAAGACGTTTTGACGGCGGTTGTGGCGATTGCCGTGCTAATGCCGATTGTCGCATCGATGGGCGGTAACGCGGGAACGCAATCGATGACAGTTGCGGTTCGGGCGCTTGCAACGCGCGACCTGACCGGTTCGAATGCGCTGCGGGTTATTCGGCGCGAAGCACTGGCGGGTCTTTTGAACGGAACACTCTTCGCAGTTGTCATGGGCGCTGTCGGGTTGCTTTGGTTTGGCTCTCCAATGATTGGGGTGGTGATTGCAGTCGCGATGTTGGTGAACCACTTGGTTGCAGGACTTTCCGGTGTTCTCGTTCCACTTGCGCTGGAAAAATCTGGTGTAGATCCTGCCTTGGCGTCGGGCACCTTTGTCACTACGGTGACTGATGTCGTGGGCTTTTTTGCCTTTCTTGGCCTTGCTACGCTGGTGCTTTTGTGAGCATCGCCGAAAAAAAGGCTGTGGCACGCAAAGAAGCCTATGCGCGGCGTAAATCGGCGGATCCCGTGCTTGCCGAGGCGGCAAATCGGCACCTCGAAGCCGCGGTTCGCGCCGCACTGGGCAAGATGGTGTCCGCTTATTGGCCGATCCGGACCGAAATTGACCCGCGACCCGCAATCAACGCCCTCGCAAAAAGCCATGTGATTGGTCTTCCGGTCGTTGGCGGCACTGGTCTGCCGTTGACGTTTCGGCGCTGGGTGCCGGGCGCGGACATGGAAGTGAGGGAATTCGGCGCTGAGATTCCGACAGCCACCGAAGAAATGGTCCCGGACATACTCATCGTCCCGATGGCGGCATTTACGGACGACGGCTATCGGCTTGGTTATGGCGGTGGATTTTATGACCGGACACTGGAAGTTTTGCGAAGCCGCGGCGCCGTTACGGCGATTGGTTTTGCGTACGATATTCAGCGCGCGACTTCTCTGCCGCTCGAACCGACCGACCAGCCGCTGGATATCATTGTTACCGAAACCGGCCGCCACCATATTTGAAAAACCCATTGTTCAATCACGTCGCCGCGCGCCGTTGCGCGTTGTGCAGACGGGCAGAGCGCCGCCTTCACCCTCCCGAAATTATCAGCAGGTAGAAGGCTGGATCGTAACTACCGCGCGGGCCGACGACTCGCGTGCATCAGATCACCGGCCCCCAAGACCGCCTAT
>JBPCWO010000082.1:0-4411 GCA_051009475.1 Boseongicola sp. | reverse complement strand
TTGCATCGCGCGTCGCAGACGCCGCCGAAGACGTCGCGGAAATCATCGACAATGTCATTGTTCATACCGAAGGCTCCCACGCAATTCCGAGCAATAATGACGACCCGGTACAAAATGCCAAGACATGACGATACCGCAGACCCGCGCGGGTTGATCCACGAAAGTTACCGAATCGACGGAATAAGTGAATCTGAGTGCCGATCTATTTTCCTGGATTGGGCAATTGGCGTTCCGATAGGCGAGGATAGTGCAGGGTATTTGCAAAAACTCTTTGGTCAGTACCGTGTTCAGCACCCTGATCATCCAATGACGAATGTCTTGCGCGAGGCGCTCAGTGAACCCGAACGACGTGGCCGTCGCGGCGGGGCAGGCGGACGCCGCTCAACCTCCAGCGGCAAGAACGATTGATAGCTGAGTGTTACCCACCTAGCGATGCGGCTTCCTTTGCAAGCAATTCGATCCGCTGCCAATCTTCATTTTCGACCGCGCCTTTTGGCGCCACCCAAGATCCTCCAACGCAAAT
Source organism: Boseongicola sp. (assembly GCA_051009475.1). Classification (GTDB taxonomy): domain Bacteria; phylum Pseudomonadota; class Alphaproteobacteria; order Rhodobacterales; family Rhodobacteraceae; genus CAXMNX01. Next base: position 3,888 of record JBPCWO010000082.1, on the reverse strand, counting down.
CGTATTAGACAATGCCAAATAGTCGGCAGCGTTTGTCAGGTTGACGCCGCCTGTGGGACAATACAACACCTGTGGAATTGGAGACCCTATCGCTTTTAGGGTCGGCACGCCGCCAGCTGCTTCGGCCGGGAAAAATTTCTGGACATAATACCCCCGTTCCAAAAGACGCAATGCTTCGCTTGCTGTTGCCGATCCCGGAAGAAGCGGCAGTTCTGCGTCCAAAGCTGCGTCCAGAAGGCGGTCAGTGGTGCCTGGTGTCACACCAAAAAGCGCGCCGGCTTCCTTCGCCGCAACTACATCGTCTGCCGACAACAAAGTCCCCGCACCGACAACACCCCCTTCGACCTGCGCCATTTCGCGAATGACGTCGAGTGCAACCGGCGTGCGCAACGTGACTTCCAATGCTGGCAATCCACCGTCTACCAAAGCCTTTGCCAGATTGACTGCATCATCCGCATCGTTCACCACCAACACCGGAACGACTGGTGCCAGTCGGCAAATCTCTTCGGTTTGTTGGCTGCTATCTTCTGGTGTCATGTGCGGCTTTCCCCAGTTTCGAAATAACATTCTGACTTGTCGTTGCCTCAACTACGAAATCAAATTGGTTCAAACAACAGTCCCTGCACCTTCAATTGCATACCCACAGTTCTCGCGGAATGCGGCGAACAGTTCACGTCCCATACCCTGGGCGTTGCTCGAAAAATCGAAAACGGCTGGTTCGCGCGAAACAAAATCCGGTTCTAGGCAATCGATCGTTCCATGCAATGCATTCACAACCAGACGGTCGCCGTCACGAAGGCGTGCCAATGGGCCGCCATTTGCCGCTTCGGGTGATACGTGAATTGCGGCTGGGACTTTGCCGGATGCCCCAGACATTCGACCGTCGGTAACCAGCGCGACTTTCAATCCACGCCCTTGAAGAACTGAAAGCAGTGGCGTTAGTGAGTGAAGTTCTGGCATGCCGTTGGATCTTGGGCCTTGGAATCGCACGACGACGATCGTGTCTTCGGTGAATTCGTCCGCTTTGAAAGCGGCCTTCACACTTTCCTGATCATCGAAAACCCGGGCCGGAGCCTCGATGCAATTATTATCAGGCGCAACAGCAGAGATCTTCATAATCGAACGACCGATATTGCCCCGTAATTCGCGAAGTCCGCCAGTTGGATGAAATGGATCGTTCGTGGGCCGAAGAATTATTGTGTTCAGTGAGCTTTTTGGCCCGGCTTGATATTCGACCGAATTCTTGTTGAGCGAGGGCTCTAGAGCATAATGCCCCAATCCGTCACCGGCGACCGTTCTAACGTCCTTGTGCAAAAGGCCTGCATCCAGCAACTCGCTGATCATGAACGCAAGCCCGCCAGCCGCGTGGAAGTGATTCACATCAGCCAGGCCATTGGGATAAACGCGGGCCATCAATGGTGTAACGCCAGAGAGGTCATTGAAGTCCTCAACATCGAGCAATACCCCGGCCGCGCGGGCCATGGCGGGAAGGTGTATTGCCAGATTTGTTGAGCCACCGGTCGCCATTAATCCGACAATGCCATTCACAAACGCTTTTGCGTCCAGGATTTCGGCGACCGGAATATACTCATTCTTTTGCGCGGTGATTTCAACAACGCGAGTCGCAGCCAAATCCGTCAGTGCATCCCTTAACGGCGTGGCGGGATTTACAAAACTCGCACCGGGCAGGTGCAGGCCCATGAATTCCATGAGCATCTGGTTTGAATTTGCCGTCCCGTAGAATGTACAGGTGCCGGGACCATGATAAGAAGCCATCTCGGCCTCCATCAGCTTGTCGCGCCCAACCTCGCCCGCAGCGAATTGCTGACGGACTTTCGCTTTTTCATCGTTTGGCAATCCGCTGGTCATCGGGCCTGCCGGAACGAAAATGCCAGGGATATGTCCAAACGTCGCTGCGGCGATCACCAATCCGGGAACTATTTTGTCGCAGACCCCGAGATAGAGTGCGGCGTCAAATGTGTTGTGCGACAGCGCGACACCGGTGGCCAGCGCGATGACATCCCGCGAAAACAAACTGAGTTCCATGCCAGGCTGCCCCTGTGTGACTCCATCGCACATGGCCGGCACGCCGCCCGCAACTTGCGCGGTCGCTCCGGCAGCGCGTGCCGCTGCCTTAATGCGATCTGGGTAATCTTTGAAAGGAGCGTGGGCGGACAGCATGTCGTTGTAGGCGGTCACGATACCGATGTTGGGACAGGCACTGTTAACCAGTGCAGACTTGTCTTCTCCCATCGCCGCATAAGCGTGGGCTTGGTTGCCGCAGGAAAGATGCGCACGTTTGACGCCTGCGTCCTGCGCACGCGAAATTTTTGCCAGATAAGCCTCTCGCGTTGCGCTTGAACGTTCCAAAATCCGGTTAGTCACGGAAATGACGGTGTCGTTCATTTTCATGTAGCCATCCTCCTGAAGACAGTTGCCGGCTCGTTACCATTTTATGATAGCGCTAACAACTATTCAGTTTTCCGCACCTAACATCGTTGCAGGTGGTGCATACCGGACATGTCAAATGTCTGGTTTTCACGGTGACTTAGCAAGCCTATTTGATGTGCGTGTTCAGTTAAAATGGAGCCTCAAAATGAATTCCCACAATAATCTCCTTGCTTATGATCTTCCTTCAATCGAAGCCAAAGCTCGCCAGTTGCGGGCTGAGTGGATCAGAAATCTGATATTTGGATCAAAAGCGCGCTGAGCGACTTTCGGTTCGGCCGCTTGGTCTGTAAACGAGCGGAATGACCGATGCCACTCCTACAGTTCGCCTGCGCCCAAAAATTGATGCCCGGCGGCTGCGTCGGGGGTTTCCTTGGGTTTACGCCAATCAGATGGTCACAGACCGGAGAACCCGCGCATTAAAGGCAGGGACCATTTCCAGGCTGGAAGACGCAGATCGAAATCCAATTGGTATTGTGGCGGTTAATCCCAACTCGAAAATTATTGCGCGCATTTTGGATCATGACCCGGACGCACAAATAGACCAGGGATGGTTCCTTTCTCGGTTGAGGCGGGCGCTCCGCAATCGGGAAGCAATCTACGACGCTCCTTATTACCGACTAATCCACGCCGAGGCCGACGGTCTGCCGGGCGTAATTATCGACCGTTTCGGTTCCGCTGCGGTCGTTCAGCCGAACGCCGTCTGGGCGGACGATCGGCTGGAGCTGCTGGTTAAGGCGTTGGCAGAAATGACCGGAATAACGACGATCGTCAAAAACGCGCAAGGCAGGGGGCGTGCGTTGGAAGGGCTGGACGACGTGTCGGTGGTATCTCTTGGTCATGTCGATGCTCCGGTTAAAGTCCCGATGAATGGCGCAACTTACATGGCGGATTTGCTGGGCGGGCAGAAAACCGGATTGTATTACGACCAAAGACCAAATCATGAATTTGTCGCCAGTCTGGCGCGGGGGACCGCTGTACTTGATGTATTCTCTCACGTCGGTGGCTTCGCACTAGCGACCCTTGCGGGTGGAGCTGACCGCGCTCTCTCGATCGATGCGTCAGAAGCGGCCTTAAATCTCGCAGTCGCCGGGGCGAAGGCGTCGGAAGTGGCGGACCGCTACGAGACTCGTGTTTCGGATGCATTTCCGGCGTTGGTTGCACTGCACGAGGAAGGTCGCAACTTTGGCACTGTCATCTGCGACCCGCCGGCCTTCGCACCAAACGCGAAGGCGTTGAACTCGGGATTGCGCGCATACGAGAAAGTCGCGCGATTATCGGCGCTTCTGGTCGAGAAAAACGGAACACTAACGCTGTGCTCATGCTCGCATGCGGCAGATCTGGAACGATTCAGATCTGCATGCGTTCGTGGAATCGGGCGGGCAGGGCGTCGTTGTCAGATTATTCGAACAGGGTTCGCTGGCCCCGATCACCCCCAAC